>VGXL01000005.1 GCA_016873315.1 Phycisphaerae bacterium
TGTACGCGGCCGTCGAATCCACGAGCACCGACCCTGCCTGATCATCGAGCCGCCGCACGACCATGGGCGCCGAGATCGCCTTATGACGCGGCGACAACGCTCCAACCTGCATGATGCCGTGGCCGGCTGCTGCAGCCAGCGTGGCCTCTTGGTTCGGGTACGAGTAGTCGCTGCCGCAATCGATCAGGATCGGACGATCGCCGGAATACACCGAGACCTGCCCCTGGTCGCGGTGCGCGTGACCATCGAGCAGTGCACCACCGCGCACCCACACGCCGAACGCGCGACTCGGTTCCGACGGACGCTCCCATGCACTGCGCCATGTCGCGACCTGCTGCGACGGGAAGTACGCGAAGGTCGGCAGCGTCATCGATGCTGGTCCGCCTAGGCCCGCGACGGCCGATGCGTAGCGCAAGCCGGGCAGATCGCCACGGCCCTGCGGGAACATCCACGCCATGTTGCTCAGCGCCTCGAGATTGGAACCCGCGGCCACGATGCCAAAGTGCGGCATCGGTGCGGCGCGACCCCAATCCGGAAGCGCAGAACGGCCGCTGTCGTAGCAGTTCACGACCTGACCACCGGGCATGACCGTGTGCATGAGCCAGCGCCAGTTGTTGGCGGTGAAGCCGAACTCCGAGCAGCGTTGATCGCCCATCGCGCGCATGTCGTCGATGATGTCGAAGACCGTGCCGAGCGACTGCGCCGCGTACGAGAACCCTTCCAGGTACGCGCCGTCGGAGCCATGGACGGAGAGCGACGCCGCAAGGCTCTCGACACCGAGGTTGTAGGCAGGCAGGAGTGCTGGATCGCCAAGGAAAAGACACGCCTTGATGAGGGCGGCCGCCGGCTCCATCCACTGGTTGCTGTTGAAGGCACGCATGCGCACGAACCATGGGCGTTGGTCAGCCCAGTCCGCGCAGATGGTGCGCACTTCGCGGCGCAGCAACACTTCAAGATCAGCTCGCAGATCAGCGGGAACGCGATCACCGAGCGCCGACATCATGCCGACGATTCCATCGATGCCCCACGCCGTGGCCAGCCACACACCATCACCGCCCTCGGGCATGACCATCGCCGAAGAGGTGAGCGTTGTCCCGGGTCGCTGGAGCGGATTGTGCCCCACGAAGGCGCGCAGCATGTCCACGGCACGGGCGACGAGCGCCGGATCACCGGTCTGCGCCGCCGCGATCGCCAGGATCACGCCGCGCTGCTGCAGGAGCGCCGACTGATTGACGTCGGCGTACGCGAGCGCGCACGCCACTTGGTTCTGACCCGCCCCAGCCGCGCGTGCGTCGAGCAACTGCGGGTGGATCTCTTCCAAGGTCTGCGGTCGGATGTAGAGCGCAGGGTCGATCAGCAGGACCTTGGCGCCCTCCGCGTTCACTTCCGCTAGGTACGACGACAGCGAACTGGTCGACGCCGCCTGCTGCAGCATCGAGGCCCAACGATTCTGTCGGTAGGACAATCCGCCTGCCCAGTCCGATGTACGACGGCTCGTGAAGAGCGTGCCCATCGCCTCGGCCGCGCGCTGGCGCGTCTCCGACGTGAGTTGCGCAATCAGCACCGCGCGAGCGGACTCGAGTGTGTTGCCGGCTGAACCCGATGCGGATGATCCCGTCGCGCCCGTTGACGCGTCGGTTGCACCGTTCGAACCTGAGCCCGAGGCGAGCGCGCCACTGCCGACCGTTGAGCCGGAGGAGCCAGTCGTGCCTCCAGATGAACTGCTCGAACCACTCGTCGCAACGGTCGAACCGGTGCCCGCGCCGCGGTTCGCTCCGGTCGATGCGTCGGCGCCAAGGTCCGACGCTCCACTGGGTGACTTCGTTGCGGTGCTCGTCGTGCCGCTCGTGCCAGAGGCGCGGGCAGCGACGATCTCGAACACGGGCGCGGTGTTGTCGGCGTCAAACACCAGCGACTTGGTCTTGGGATGGGCGATCCACGCACCCGGGCGGTCCTTCTCGCGGTTCACCACGAGCGATGTGCCATCCGTGAAGAACACACGCGCGCTCTCGATGCCCGGATCGAATGTGAAGCGCCACACGATGGACTCGCCGTCGTCGCGACCGGTCGCAAGGATCCGGTCGTCGAAGCCCGGCTGCTCGCGATACACGCTGTTGCCAGGTTGTTGCCCGAGCGTGCGGTTGAGTTCCTCGAGCAGTCCATCAAAGATCTGGTGATCGCCTGGAAGCGCCGCGACGGAAGCCTGCGGAGCCAGTGCACCCTCGGGATTCCAGTAGAGGAAATCTTCGGCACCATGAAGGCCAAGCTGCAGCACCATCTCGTCCCAGTAGGGCGTGCTGCGCATGGGTGCGGCGGTACCGGGCGCGGCCTGAGCGACGACGGTGCCGACATCCAAACTTCGAGGCGCGATCCACGGCATCTGCGCACGGCCTGCGGACCGGCGCATCGCGCGCGAACGGTGGAGTTCAAGTCGCGCGGCCGCGAACGCATCCTGACCGATTGGGTTGACGCCGTCCAAACGCTGCTGAGCCGTCCTCGGCAGCAACACTCCGAAGAAAGGCGACGAATCGTGCGATCCGAGCCCGATGAGCGCGCCGTTTCGATCGGTCACCGAGGCACGAAGGAACGGCGTGCCATCGCTTCCAAGGACCGGTGCCATCGGCGTGCTGGCGAACGAGTCGAAGTTGGCCAGGCGTGCGCCGGGGAAGAACGACTGCAGCGGACCATCGGTGCTCCGCGAGATCGCATCATCGAAGTATCGGCCCATCACCTCGTTCCATCGCGCAATGCGTGCCGCGTCCATGCCGCGCAAGTCGCTGAAACCGAGTTCGCGGGCTAGGCCGATCCAGCGAGGATCGTTGTCGAGCGATCCGAATCGCGGATCCCATGTGAAGCCGCGCTCATAGTCGAGCACGAGCACATCGACCGTCGCGCCCGCGCGCTTGATCCCCGCGAGGATGGTGTTCACGCGCTGCGTCGTAGCCTCGATGCCGTTGTCCATGAATGGGCTGCGGATCTCGGTGGGCTTGCCATCGGGAGTTTGGATCCGATCGCGCGGGTGATCGGCAAGTTCATAGAGCACATCCCAGAAGCACAGCACGCGCTGACCTTGGGGCCGTTGCAGCAACTGCTTTGCGATCGCCGCAGGATCACTCGCGACCGGGCTGCCAGGCAAGCCAGCCCAGACGAATGGCGCCACAAAGTCCACACCGTCGACCGACACCGGCGACCACGCGAGCGCGCGGAACCGCGCCGACTTGGGATCGCTGGGCACGGCTTTGGGGCGAACCGCAAACGACACTGGCGCTGGCACCTTGGTGCCGACGACCGTCGATCCCGTTGTGCCAGATGAACCCTTCGATCCGCTCGATCCGCTCGATCCGCTCGAACCGCTCGATCCACCGACGGTGCCGCTCGATGTTGAGGTGCCCGTGGCCACCGTGGTCGTGCCCGTCGATGTCGTGGCAGGCTTGGTTGCGGTGCCACCGCTGACGGTCATGCTGGGCTTCGACGCGCCGGTCGTCGTGCCGGAAACGACGGGTTTGGCAACACCATTGGGGTCCGTCACGCGATTGGTCGCTCCGCCGCTGGATGTCGAGGTGCTCGTCGGTGCGGTGGCGAGCGTCGTGCCGACGGTCTTGGCGGTCACCGGTCGGCGAACGCTGGAGTTCTTGGAGTCAACTGGCGTGGGAGGCGTCGGAGCTGCGCCGTTCGGCAAGGCCGTGCTCCCCGAACCCTGCGCATTCAGACCTGCCGCGAGGACGCTCGCGTCCGGAGCCGTCGGTGCATTCGGTGCGATCGGCAACTTCGGAGTCGATGCCGCTGCTGCGGGTGCGGTGGCCGGCGGAACCACTGGAGCCGTCGGTGCATTCGGTGCGATCGGCAACTTCGGAGTCGGTGCCGCTGCTGCGGGTGCGGTGGCCGTCGGAACCACTGGAGCCGTCGGTGCATTCGGTGCGATCGGCGACTTCGGCGTCGATGCCGCCGCTGCGGGCGTCAAGGCTTTGGGCACTGGAAGCGCCTTGGGCACTGGAAGCGCCTTGGGCACTGGAAGCGCCTTGGGCACTGGAAGCGCCTTGCCACTGCTCGGTACCGAGGTCGGCGTGGTGTTGTCAGGCGCCTCGACTGGCGGCAAGGGCTTCGTCCCGCCGGCCGATCCATCCGCTGCCTGCACGGGTGCTGACTGCTTCACCAAACTCCGCTTGGCCTTGCCCTTGTGCATGGTCGGTGTGCGCGTGGCTTGCTGCGCGCTTGCCGCGCTGGTCGCCATGTGGCCCGCCACGAATGCGAGCACGGTCATCACGACACTCCAGCGGATGGTCATTCGTTGCATGCAGGAATCCCCAGTGGCGCAATCCGCGGCCCGTGAGCCGTCCGAAGATTGTCCTATGGCGTCGCCCCCCGGTCAAAGGCCGGAACGAGCCAAATCCAGATTCAGCCGAAGATCGCTGCGGAGACCCCTCAGAACTCGAGCGAACCGTCCCAGATCCTGAACGCTTCCATGGCCGTGTATTCCGGCAATCCGAGGGCGTCGTACCGTGCTGCGGTCGCGGCGTTGCGTTGTTCGGCGCGCTGCCAAAACTCACGCTCATCGGCACCCGGGAACGGGGCGCGATCCTTCTGAGATTGGTGCTTGAAGATCGCTTGACGCTTGCGCATGACTTCGTCGGGCGAGAGTGGCACGGCCATGTCGATGTCCTCCAGATCCCACTCCTGCCACGCTCCGCGGTACAGCAGCACCTCGCAGTCGGCCATCCATGGGCGGTCGCGCAGGCGATGGAGCGCGCCCAGCACCGCACCAAGGCAGACCCGGTGCGTGCCATGCGGATCGCTGAGATCGCCCGCCGCATAGATCTGATGCGGCTTGAGCCGATCCAAGAACTCCGCGGTGAGCCGGATGTCTTCCTCGCCCAGCGGCCGCTTGCGCACGCGACCAGTCTCGTAGAACGGCAGATCCATGAAGTGCAGATGATCGTGCGCGAGACCGCACGCCACGCCAGCAGCGCGCGCTTCGCCGCGACGGATCATGCCCTTGAGCAACTGAACTTCCGGCGGATCCACTTCGCCGGGACGCTTGGCGCGCAGGCGATCCGCGAGCGCGTCCTCTAGTCGCTCGGTGTTCGCTCCATCGAAGCCAAAGCGCGCATTGAACTCGCTTGCGAAGTCGAGGAAACGCATGGCATCCGCATCGAAGACGGCGATGTTGCCGCTGGTCTGGTACGCCACATGGACATCGTGGCCCTGGTCGACGAGCCGAATGAGCGTGCCGCCCATCGAGATCGCGTCGTCATCGGGATGGGGGCTGAACACCACCACGCGCTTGGGGTGGACACGATCGCGCGGCCGATCAATGTCACCCGCGAGTTTGTGGTCGCGCGGTTTCCCGCCGGGCCAGCCCGTGATCGTCTCCTGCAACTCGCGGAAGACGCGCAGGTTGAGGTCGTACGCGCGACCGTGCATCGCCAACAGGTCCTGCAAGTGGTGCTCGTTGTAGTCCTCGTTGGTGAGCTTCAGGATGGGCTTGCTCGTCGTCTCGCAAAGCCAGAGCACGGCCTTGCGCACCATGGGCTCGTCCCAACGCACCGATCGCACCGACCACGGGCAACGCTCACGCGTGAGCCGACCCGCCGCGGCGCGATCAAGGACCACCAACGCATCAGGATGCCCTTGCAGAAAGGTGGCGGGCACGCTGACGGACACATCACCTTCGACGAAGCGCTCGATGATCGGCGCCTTGCCCTCGCCAAGCGCCATGAGCACGATGCGACGGGCCTCGACGATCGTGGCGATACCCATCGTCACGGCGCGCAGCGGCACATGTTCCTCGCCGAAGAAGTCGCTTGCGGCATCCTGGCGCGTCACGCGGTCGAGCGTGATCAGTCGCGTGCGGCTCGCGCGTCCGGATCCAGGCTCATTGAAGCCCACATGACCGGTCCGGCCGATCCCCAGGAGTTGCAGGTCGATTCCACCATGTTCACGAATCGTGCGTTCGTACTCCTCGCAGTGCGCGTGCACGGCATTCGCAGAAACGGTGCCGCACGGAAGGTGCGCGTTGGCGGGATCGATGTCGATGTGGTCGAAAAGATGCTCCCGCATGAAACGGTGGTAGCTCTGCAACTCGTGCGGCTGCATGGGCCAGTACTCATCGAGATTGAAGGTGACGACATTGGCGAACGAGAGTCCCTCGTCTTGGTGCAGGCGGATGAGTTCGTTGTAGACGCTCATCGGCGTGCTGCCGGTGGCCAGCCCAAGCACGCATCGTTCGCCCTTCGCCGCCTTGGCACGCACGAGCGCGGCAATCTCGGCGGCGACGGCGGCGCTCGCCGCTGCCGGCCGTTGGTACACCGCCACCGGAATGCGTTCACGCGAACTCGCGCCTTCTCGTGCGCTGTTCACACCATCGATGCACCGATTGGAAACCATCGTGGTCATGCACGGAAGATAGCCGTGCATGCACCTGCGGCCGAATCACAAGGTGCGGGCAGCCGAGAGAAAACGGTCGTGCGACGCTCGCACCTGATCCCAGGTGTCGCCGCCGAACTTCTCAAGGAACGCCCGGGCGATCTCGAACCCCACCGCATGCTCCATGACGACGCTCGCTGCGGCCACGGCGCTGATGTCGCTGCGTTCGTACTGGCTGCGCGTGGCGGCCTTCGTGCGCAGGTCCACGCTCGGCAGGCCCTGAAGCAGCGTGGCGATCGGCTTCATGGTCCCGGTCACGACCACGGGCATGCCGTTGGTCATGCCGCCCTCAAGGCCGCCGGCATGGTTGGTCGGTCGCAGATAGCCAAGATGTGGTTCGCCCGATCGCGATGCATCGAACGCGATCGGATCATGCACCTGACTTCCGAAGCGCAGCGCACACTCGCGCCCCAAGCCGATCTCCACGGCCTTGAAGGCCTGGATTCCCATGACGGCCATGGCGAGGCGCGCATCGAGACGCTCGTCCGCAGCGACGCACGAGCCAAGTCCGATCGGACAACCGAGAACATGCACGCGACAGAGTCCGCCGACTGTGTCCTGAGCCACCTTCGCAGCGTGAATGTGTTCGACCAAGCGTGCATCGGTCGTCGGGCACGGACACGCCACCTGCGCTCCATCACGCGCCGCACGCAACGCCGCAAGCGACGCCGCCTCGACTTCGATGTTCGCAAACGCATCGATCGCACCGAGCACGAAACCGAACGCCTCGATACCGACCTCGCGCAGCATGCAGCCCGCGAGCGCCCCGGCCGCCACGCGCGCGGCAGTCTCGCGCGCGCTCGCGCGCTCAAGTGTTCCGCGGCAATCGTTGGTGAGCCACTTCACGCTGCCAGCCAAGTCCGCGTGGCCTGGCCGCGGCTGGTGAACGGGCGGCGTCCGCACCGGATCATCGATCCGGCTGTCGGCATTCACGATCTCCAGCGCGATCGGCGAGCCGAGTGTGATCCCCTGCCGCACACCCGACAGAATCCGCACGCGGTCAGTCTCGATGCGCTGACGCGCACCGCGACCGTAGCCGCCCTGCCGACGCGCGAGTTCCGCATCAATCCAATCGGTGTCAACGCGCAGTCCGGCCGGCAGCCCCTCGACCAAAGCGATGAGCGCGGGACCATGAGACTCGCCAGCAGTGCGGTAGCGAAGCGGCATGGATGGATCGTACGCATGTCAAAAAGTGTTGGACGCCCGGGCCGAGATCGGGCCGGGCGTCCATGCCGCCGAGGGCGGCTCGCGGGAGGCGTATCACGCCGTCTCCCCGCCGTAGTTCGGGTGTTCCTTCAGGGACCGCGTGGCGCAAGGCACGCGCGGTCCCTGGCGCAAGCGCGCTCCGACGAGCGCTCGCGCCCAATCCCCTCCTCGCAGGAGTCCTTCGAAAAGGCCTCGGCTGCGCTTCCGACTACGGCGACGGCGAACACGAGCGCCGCCAGCTTGCCCAATCCTCGGCTCCTTCGCTCCCCACGAGGCGCCTGCTCCATTTCCATTCCTCCGACAGTGTTGGGCATGTGCTGGTGACCGGTCATGTGAGCCTCCTTCGCGCAGGCCACACGACTCGGCCATCGAACACCACAACCGTATGTTTCGGTGCGGGGCCGCCAAGGAAGACGAAGAGAATTCGGCGCGAATGTCGCCGTCGCCGTTTCAGGATTCTTGCACCGAAATCGTGGACGGTCGCGTGCCTGTCCACAGTTCGCATTGCAGGGCGGCCTGCCGCAGGAACATGCCCGAGCCGGTGACGACGCGCGCACCGCGTGATGTCGCCTGCTGAACGAGCGGTGTGCGCTCGGGCACATAGACGGTGTCCATGACGATGACGCCGTCGAGCGCGACCTCGTCGGGGATCGGGCTCTCATCGGGAGCAGGTCCGTCTTGCATGCCCATCGGCGTTGCGTTGATGAACGCATGGAAGCAGCCGCAACGGATCGATGCCCCCTCGCCCACTTCAACACGCATCGGCCCGCGCTCGCCGGACCGACCATCGAGCGTCGCAGCGAGCGCAACCGCGCGTTCATGCGTGCGATTGATGACGACCACATGTGCGCCCGCATTCGCGCAGGCCCAGGCCATCGCACGAGCCACGCCGCCGGCTCCCAGGATCGCCACGCGCAAGCCGCGCAGGTCATCGCTCGCTCGGCCGAGTGCCTCGGCCAGCGACTCGATCCCAGCGAGCGCATCGGTGTTGCACGCGCGCAGCGCTCGCGAAACTGGATCGATCACGAGCGTGTTCGCCGCGCCAATCGCCAAGCTCGCATCATCCAGGGCCCCGCCGCGCTCCTGCACGAACCGCACCAAGTGCTCCTTGTGCGGCAAGGTCACGCTGACGCCAGCGAGCCCGAGCACCGGATGCTCCACCAACTCAGCAAGGCTGGCCTTGAACGACTCCCAGGTCGGTCCCATCGGCAACGCGAGGTAGCGGGCATCGAGTCCAAGCTGATCGAACCACGCGTTGTGCACGATCGGTCCGCGGCTGTGCGAAACCGGCCAGCCCACGACGCCGTAGACACGCGTGTGGTGCGTGATCGCCTTGATGCGGTATCGGTCGACGAGTTCACGCACGGTCGGCTGACCAGGCGCCGTGCCTTCTTCATCGTCGAGCCTCGCGAAGGTCAAGAACGCGCCGAACTTCGCGCCCATCACGCGCGAGAGCACGCCTTGTTCGCCCATGCAGAGCGCGATCGTCGGGCCTTGGCGGCTGCCGAGCACCTCGAACGCCTCGAGATTGTCGCGCAGCGTGCGTGCGGTCCACGCCACTTTGGCGACATGGCACGCCGGATCCGACCACATCCGCTCGAGTTCAGACCACAACGCCTTGGGGCGACCAGCCAGATCGTGCAGGCTCACGACGAGTGAAGGTCGCTGCGACTCCTCAAGCGCCGCGAGCGCGGCGTGCACCACATCGCTGGCTCGACGATCTCGCAAGAGCGACGCCTCGACATCGACGAAGTGCGGTGGCGCGCCGCACGCGATGGCCGCAGCGAGCACCCGCGCGGCTTCGATCGGCGATCCGTCGAACGCACCGCCCTCGGATTCGCTGCGGATCGTGAGAATCGTCGGCAGTGGACTGTCACGAAGGAGCCTCTGGATCGCGCCGCTCGCGTCGGGCAGCATGGCCAAGAGGTCGATCCGCCACTCCACCAGATCGGCGCCGTCGGCCTTGGCGTTCAGCGCACGATCAAGCGCAGGCGACACGAGATCCGGTCGATCGACGGTCACACTGCAGGCCACCAAGGTCATGGACAAAGCGTATCGCGTCGCATCGGGCGACCGTCGGTGTTCTTCGCGATGGGATCACAGCACCCGTCGGCCCGCGTACCGTGCGCGCCATGATCGATGATCCTGATGGCATCGCTGACGAGGCCTACCTGTGGCTTCGCGGCCACCTCGAGGGACACCTGTGCTTCGACGGCGAGCGTCGACAGGTGAAGATCGTGATCGCACCCGACGGGCGCATCGTGGCTCCGGTCATGGTGGCCGTGCTCGCGTGCGGTGATGTTGTGCTCGAGTTGCCGGATGGCGAGCCTGACTCGATGCAGTTGTCGGTCACCCCAGAGCGATTCGTCGAGCGCGGCGAGGATGCGGCGCTCTGCGATCGGTGGCGCATCTATCACGGCGATGCGCCCGATGTGAACTGGGCGCGCTTGGCGATCGATGCCTGCCGCCACGCGGGCTACTACGTCGACGCCGAGGCCGTGGTCGTGCCCAACTCGCTCGCGGCGATTGAGCCCGCAGCGTGCAAGGCGCTCAACGCGGATCCAGC
Source organism: Phycisphaerae bacterium (assembly GCA_016873315.1). Classification (GTDB taxonomy): domain Bacteria; phylum Planctomycetota; class Phycisphaerae; order Phycisphaerales; family SM1A02; genus SYIB01. The sequence continues at coordinate 10,196 of VGXL01000005.1, forward strand.
GTCACTGCTGCGCGTGATGCCCGGCTCCGCACGCACGAGCGCCAAGGATGTGCGCGTGGTTGGGATCGACCCCGATGGCATGGATGTCCGGCGCGCCTTCGATGTGGTGCGTGTGCCGTGGCCGGATGGCGTCGAGGTCACAAGCGTCGACAGCGCGCTCGCCGCCATTCGTGCGATGGCTGGTTGAGCGCGGAGGGTCGAGGGCTCGTCGGTCAGACCGTCGCCGCAGCAGGTGCTTCGTTCAGCAAGCGCTCCGCGTAGCTGTTCATGGCATCGCGCAACTGATCGAAACTCTCAAGCACATAGAGGATCGGCTGGTAGTGGTCGATCTCGAAGCTCATCGCGCACACCGTTTCAAGATCGAACGGCCGACGATCGACTTCATTCGATTGCAACGCGTGACGGCTCTCGCCCGGGCTGCTGATGAGTCCCGAGCCGTACAGCTTGACCTGTCCGTCCTCGCGGATCAGACCGAACTCGACCGTGAACCAGAAGAGCCGCGCCAAGCGTTCGGTGTGCACTGGGTCATTCGTGAGTAGCGCGGCCTTGCCGTAGGTCTGGAGGAAGTCCGCGAAGGTCGGATCGGCGTGCAGTGGCACATGGCCAAAGACATCATGGAAGATGTCCGGCTCGGGCAGATAGTCGATGGACTCCTTCGGGCGGATGACGATCGTTGTCGGAAACTCGCGGCGCGCAAGGCAGGCGAAGAAAGCCTTCGCAGGCAGGTAGCCCGGCACTGCACGACTCTGCCAGCCAGTCAGTCGTTGCAGGAAGATGTTGACGCTCTTTGGACCCTCGAGATACGGGATGTGATCGCGCACGAGATTGATGCTCCGCGCACCTGACAAGTACACATTGCTCGCGTGATCGGCCAGGTAGTCCATCTGGCGGTCGTACAGGATGCGCCAGGTCTCTTGGTTCTCCTCGGTGTACCCCGCGTAGTTCTGCCCGATGTAGACCTTGGTGATGTCGCCGTAGCCGGGTTCGCCGAAGTGATCGACCACGGCTTGCGCGGCCTTGGCCTCGGCGCCGTCGATCATTGCGTGGTTCAGGCTTCCGGACATCTTGTTGCTTGCCATGGTCGGTCCTCGTCGGGCGATGGTACGCGGCGGCGCGCATCTACCATAGTCCCATGGCCAAACGCACCATGACGACCCGGTCTCCACGCATCAGCTCCGCTCGCACGGGCGCGGCGCCCACGGCGGTTCCCGTCACCGAACATGCGGCGCGGCGTGACCGTGTGATGAAGGAACTCGGCTCGAGCGTGGCCGTGGTCTTTGCGGGCAACGATCAAGGCGGGCACTTCAGCCACTTCCGCGCGCATCCCCACTTCGAGTGGCTCACCGGAATCTCGGACGAACCTGGCGCGATGCTCCTGCTCGATCCTGGGAACCCTGTCGCGAATCGACGCGTTCAGCTCTTCCTCAAGCCCATCGATCCCGAACTCGAGAAGTGGGACGGACTGCGTGAGGAGATCGCGAGCCCCTTGAAGGATCGCTACGGCATCGCGACGATTTTTCGCACCAACGCGTTTCCCCGCTGGATGCTCGACAGCGCCAGGCGCGCGAAGAGCCTGACGTGTCTGCATCCCTTCTCGGCGCACACCGCGCCAGTGTCGCCGGATCTTTCGGTCTATCGCGAGGTCGCCTCGCGGATTCCGTCCTGCGCGATCCATGATGGCACCGAGATCATCGCTCGGATGCGCGCGACCAAGAGTCCGACCGAGCAGGCGCTCATGCAACGAGCGATCGACATCACGGCCGAGGGCTACAAGGCTGTGCTCTCCACGATCCGTCCCGGCATCACGGAGTTCGAGATCCAACAGGCAGCTGAGAACGCGTATCGAAGCCACGGTTCGCGCGGACCTGCCTATGGCACGATCGCGGGCACAGGCATGAACGGCACGGTGCTGCACTATCGCGCCAACAGTGCGCCGCTCGTCGCGGGCGAAGTGGTCGTGCTCGACTCGGGCGCGCAGTTCGCCGGCTACGCAGCGGACATCACGCGCACCTATCCCGTCGACGGTCGCTTCACGAAGCGGCAGCGTCAGGTCTACGACATCGTGCTGAAGGCGCAACTTGCGGCGATCGCTGCCGTGCGCCCTGGTGCGACCTTCGCGCAGATCGACGAGGCAGCGCGAGAGGTCATCACGAAGGCGGGCTTCGGCGACTTCTTCATTCACGGCATCGGGCACCATCTGGGCCTTGAAGTGCACGACATCGCGCCCAATGAGCCGCTCAAAGCCGGCGCCGTGCTCACGATCGAGCCCGGCATCTACTTGCCGGCCGAGCGATTCGGCGTGCGGATCGAGGACGACATCCTCGTCACACCGTCTGGCCGCGCGAACCTGAGCGCGCACATCGAGAAGGACGCCGACGCGATCGAGCGTGAAATCCAGCGCCGACGGTGATTCGTCAGCGGCGCGCCGAGTCGCCCCCACGGAAGATCACTCGTGGGCTGGCGAGTTGTTGGCTGGACCCCACGGAAGGTCGCACGACGGATCGCGAGCTGTGGTCCGCGCGCGCATCATGCGCTGCCTGAAGTCCTCGACCAGTTCGGCATGCGCTGAAGCGACATCGGTCGTCTCCGTCGGATCGTTCGCCAGGTCATACAGCGCGATTGGAGCCAAGGGATCCTTGCGCGCGCCTTTCTGCAGCGCCTTCCATGAACCGATGCGCATCGCGCGCTGACCACCGCTGCTCGCGAACTCCCAGTAGAGCTCGCGCTCCGGTGGTTGCGGCGCATCCACCCTGCCCGCAGACGCCAACCATCGACGCAAGTCGATTCCATCGACGCTTCCCGGCGCAGGTGCGACTCCGGCTGCATCGCAGAGCGTGGGCACGAGATCCCACCCCGTCACCGGCATGTCCAGCACGGTGCCCGCAGGGACGACACCGGGCCAGCGCAGGATCCACGGAACGCGGATGCCGCCCTCGTAGAGATTCGTCTTGTGTCCTCGAAGTCCACCGGTGCCGTCGAACCACTCAGGGTCGTAGCCACCGATCTCGAAAGTGCTGCCGTTGTCGCTCGTGAACACGACGATCGTGTCCTCCCACTGCCCCGATCGACGCAGCGCCTGGTCAAGTCGCGCCACATGATCATCGAGCTTGTTCACCATGGCGGCGTAGGTCGCACGCGGCGCCGCGCACGGCAAGTAGCCCTTGCCGCCCTGGTAAGCAGGATCATCCGCGACGGCGTGGCGAGCGACGGCTTCTGCAGGTGCTTGCAGTGCCAAGTGCGGCAGCGGGCTCGCGAAGACAAGCAGGAACGGCACATCACGAGGCGACATGATGAAGGATGCCGCTTCATCCGCCATCAGGTCCGGCGCGTAGAGCGACTCGCTGCGCGACGACGGATCGTTCCCCGGCAACTCCACGCGCTCTCGGTCGCGGATGAGATGCGTGGGATACAAGTTGTGCGCGTGTCGTTGGCAGAGATAGCCGTAGAAGCGATCGAATCCCTGCGTCAGAGGATCGCCCTCGGTGCCCGAGTTGCCGAGCCCCCACTTGCCGACGAACGCCGTCTCGTAGCCCGCGCGCTGCAGGCGTTCGCCGAGCGTCACGGCCGAAGCAGCGAGCGGCGCTTGTCCGCCAAACTCGCCCTGCGACGGATTGGGACGCTCGACGTTGTCACGCACATCCGCATGACCCATGTGCAGTCCGGTCAAAATCGCGCAGCGGCTCGGCGCGCACACCGTGCTGCCGGAGTAGCCGTTCGTGCAGCGGACGCCCGCAGCCGCCAACGCATCGATCGCCGGAGTGCTGAAGCGTCGCTGTCCCTGACAGGAGAGCTCACCCCAGCCGAGATCATCGGCCAGGATGACGACGATGTTGGGCTGCGATCGTCGCTCGCGCGGCTCTGCCACACCCAACTCAAGGGACGACACATGTTCGGCGCGATCGATGGCGTGTCGCGCCAGCAAGACGCCGGACCATACGACCGGCGATGCCGACACCAGCACCGACGCCATCGCCAGGATCCGACCCGTCCGCGGCCTGATGCGCGAGATGACCTCGCACAGCACGATGACGAAGAGCGTCAGACTGAATTTGAAGCCGATCGCGCCGGGCAGTCCCCAGTCACGGATGACGACCGCCGCCACCGGATTCACTTCCGCGCCGCCCTTGCGGAGAATGACCCAGGTCAGCGCGATGTCGCAACACGAGAAGAAGACAAACGCGATGTACGCGTTCTCGTGGAGCATGGCCGGAAGACTGAAGAAGCCCGGCCGCCTCGCCTGTGGGTCCATCGCCGCATTGAACCACGCCGCGCCGCGACCCGCGCTCGCGGTCCGCGCATCCCATCCGCGCTCGTGGTCCGCGCATCCGGAATCGCCGCCGCGTCGTGCTCTTCGCGCTCGTCCTCACGCGACCTCGGGCGCGTACTGCGTTGCCCGCGCTCGTCCTCACGCGACCTCGGGTCCCTGCTGCGCGGACGCGCGCGCTGCACCCGGCTTCGCGCGCGCTCTTCGTCCGTCGCTCGGCGGGGCGAGCACCCGCCATCAAGGGTGATCGTTCGTGCCGCCTTCGCGACTCCCGGAGCCGCGCAGCATGGGACCGCTCGGTCGCTCCGGACGAGCGCGCGTGCATCGTCATGCGGCCGTCGCGGAAAAGGGGCGCGGCATGCCTCGCAGAGCGAGTTCCGCAGCCTGCGAGGAAAGCTGGCGCGCAGTGCCAGTCAGTGACCAAAGTGTGACATCCGCGCCAGTTTCTGAGCAGGCGAGGACTGTCTGAGCGAACGAGGCATGCCGCGACCAAAGGGAGCGACGGCCGCAGGCGCAAAGCGCACCGGACGCGACCAAAGGGAGCGACGGCCGCAGGCGCAAAGCGCACCGGACGCGGCCAAAGGGAGCGACGGCCGCAGATGCAAGATGCGAACGCAACGCGAACCCAGGCGTCCACAGGGATCCACGGCCGCCGAGAAGGGCCTCCGCGCTCAGAGCAGCGGGTCGTGCGACGGCAAGTTGTGCGCCGGCGCGGTGTTCAGTTGCACGAGCTGTTGACCCTGCACGCGTTGCGCCGTCTGGGGATCGACGAAGTCGCTGTGGCAGCTTGCCTTACCGGCCTCGGCACCCACGGCCTTCTTCGTCTTGCTCGCCAGACGATGGATCTCGTCAGGACTCAGCACGCCGCGCTTGGCCAGGATCTCCTGCTGCTCGGCCGTCAGCGCCGCGCTGCGCACGGGCTTGCCGCGTTGGTACTCCTCGTCTTTGCCGCTGGCGAACTCCTGGATCTCCTTGGAGATGCGCACGCTGCACCAGTCGTGCCCGCACATCGCGCAGAAGTCGGTGTCCACATCCAGATCCTCGTCGTGATACGCGCGTGCCGTGTCGGGATCGAAGCTCAGTTCGAAGTGCTTCTCCCAGTTCAGCGCCGCGCGAGCCTTCGTGAGTTCATCGTCGCGGTCGCGCGTGCCGGGAATGCCCAGCGCCACATCGGCCGCGTGGGCGGCAATCTTGTAAGCGATGCACCCCTGCTTGACATCGTCCTTCTTCGGCAGACCCAAGTGCTCCTTGGGCGTCACGTAGCAGAGCATGCTCGCGCCGTGATACGCCGCGGCCGTCGCGCCGATGCAACTGGTGATGTGGTCGTAGCCCGGGAAGATGTCGGTCACGAGCGGACCGAGCACATAGAACGGCGCGCCGTGGCAAAGCGTGCGCTGCACCTTCATGTTGAACTCGATCTGATCGAAGGGCACATGACCGGGGCCCTCGATCATGACCTGCACGCCCTTGCGCCAAGCGCGTTCGGTGAGTTCGCCAAGCGTCTCGAGTTCGGCCAGCTGCGCGCGGTCGCTCGCGTCGGCCAAGCCACCCGGACGAAGCCCATCACCGATCGAGAAGGTCACGTCGTACTCGCGCATCACGTCGCAGATCTGCTCCCACGCCGTGTACATCAGGTTCTGTCGACTGTGCACGAGCATCCACTTGGCCAAGAGCGATCCGCCGCGGCTCACGATTCCAATCAGACGCTTCTTGATGAATGGCAGATGCTCACGCAACACGCCGGCGTGGATCGTGAAGTAGTCGACCCCTTGTCGCGCCTGATGCCGCAGCGTGTCCAGCACAATCGTCTCATCCAGGTCCTCGATCTTGCGACCGATGATCATGCTGTAGATGGGAACGGTCCCGATGGGCACGGTCGCGTTGCGGCAAATCGCATCGCGGCACTCATCGAGATTGCCGCCGGTCGACAGGTCCATGACCGTGTCCGCGCCCCAACGCTCGGCCCACTGCAGCTTCTCCACTTCCTCGTGGGTGCCGCTCGACACCGGGCTCGCGCCCATGTTCGCGTTGATCTTGGTCTTGCTCGCGCGACCGATCGCCATCGGATCGAGCTTGTGCGCAAGGTGCACCGTGTTCGCAGGGATCACCATGCGCCCGGCAGCGATCTCGTCGCGCACCTCAATCGGCGTCAGGTGGCCCTCGCGCTCTGCGACGCGGACCATCTGCTTCGTCACGAGGCCAAGTCGCGCCGACTCAAGCTGCGTGATCGGCACGAAGCCCTTGGGATGCACCACGCGCATCCATGATCCGCGCGCCGTCTGGAACTCGACGGCCGATCGCGTGTCCCCGCAACACGTCGCGCATGGAGCTCCTGCCGGAGCCTGCGCAAGCGTGACCACCGTCCAACCGTCGGGAAGAAAGTCCCACGCAGTCTTGCTGCTCGGGCCGGGCATTCCGGGCGTGTCGGGGCTGCTGAAGGAGAGCGGACCACCGATGTCGGGCGCGTTCGCGAAGCAGCCTGGGTTGGTGCCCTGAGCCTGTGATGATGGATTCCGCGCGCCAACGAGCGGCAGGCCGGAGTGAGTCAGTGCTTCAGAAACTGTGGTGATCATGGGCGGAACCTTCGTCGACGAGGCCCCGCTGAAGGCGCCAACGCGCCCTGTCGCATCCCTACGCCGGCATGATCCGGATCAGGTTCAGCGGGTGCTTCTCAGTCCCGAAGGACGCCCCGAGCGACCGTCGGAGCATAAGCGAGCCGGGTAGCATCGCCACACCAGTCTTCGTAAAGGAGCACACATGGGCGTCGCACGAACGATGTCCGGGGGGCTCCGGGGGCAATCAAGTTCACGCGAGGCAGCGACATGCTGACCCGCACTGTGTTCAACGAGGGCTGTCTTCCAGATCTGGAGCCAGCCGATCGGGCGCTGATCGATCAGCTTGTGGTCGACCCCCGCGCTTCGGGCCGCGATCTCGCCAAGGCGCTGGACTGTTCCGAAGCCAACATCAGCCGACGACTGAACAGGCTGGTGGCCGAACACGCCGTCCGCATTCGGGCGGTCATGTCATTCGACCGAGCTGGTCTTTCCGCGAGCGCCATCATGATCGTCGAGAGCCGTGATCCCGCCACGCTCGGCGAGCGGCTGGCCGCGCACGAGTGGATTCACTTCATCGCCACGACGGGACCGATGAACGGACCGCCCCACGCGCTGATCTTGCATGGGTCTGCCACCAACGGAGCCGCGTTTCGCGCGTTGCTCGATCGCGATCTTCGCACGCACGCTGATGTCACGGTCGTGGATGCGCGCATGGTCCTGGACAACTTCGACGCACCCGAGTCGACCGACGCACAGGGGCACAATTGGCGTGGTGGTCGACCGCTCGACCGCGTGAACCGCGCGATCATTCGCGAACTGCAGCGCGACGGCCGCGCGACCTTCGCCACGCTCGGCGAGGTCGCTGGGATTTCGTCGACTGCTGCAGCCGAGCGCTTCCGTCATCTGATCGACGATCAACTCATCACGATGTTGGCGTTCGCTGAGCCATCGCGCCTCGGTCGCCGCGCGGCGGGGCTGTTGCTCGTGCGTCCCCGCATCGGCACCGACGAAGCGCTCGTCGCTGCACGGTCCGTGGTCGACCCGCGCTGGATCGCCATGGTCTCGGGACCGAGCCCGATCGCGCTCGAGTGCAGCGCGGCCGACGGTCAGGACCTGCTCGCCGTCGCTGGCCGCGTGGCGGCGTTGCCGGGCATTTCGGATGTCGCGCTCCACCCATATCACGCGATTCTCAAGGAATCGTTCGTCTGGTGCTCCGCTGACGAGGAGTAATCGCGCACGAGGGTCCGCTCTCGACGCTTCATCGCAGCCGACTAGCCTGCGCGGCATGCATGCGGCCAGTTTGAGCGACATTCAGGATGCCTGGAGACGCATCGGACCCTTCGTGCATCGCACGCCGGTCATGACATGTCGCACGCTCGATGCGATGTCCGGTCGGCCGCTGCACTTCAAGTGCGAATCCATGCAACGCACCGGCTCGTTCAAGCTCCGCGGCGCGACGAATGCCGTGCTTCGCCTGCCTGAAGATCGTGCAACACATGGCGTCGTCACACATTCGTCCGGCAACCATGGCCAAGCTCTGGCGCTCGCGGCGCGCACGCGTGGAATCCCCTGCACGGTCGTGATGCCACACGACTCGGCGCGCGTGAAGAAGGACGCGGTCCGCTCGCACGGCGCCACGATCATCGAGTGCGAGCCCAACGCGGCAGCCCGCGCGGCAGCGGCCGCTCGTGTCGTGCAGGACACAGGTGCCACGCTCATCCCGCCCTTCGATCATCCTCACATCATCGCGGGCCAGGGAACGGTGGCGCTCGAGTTCCTGGAGCAGTGTCCACAGCTCAGCGCGATCATCGTGCCCATCGGTGGTGGCGGGCTCATCAGCGGCGTCGCCATCGCCGCAAAGGCGCTCCGGCCAGAGCTGCGCGTCATCGCCGCCGAACCGCTCAACGCCGGCGATGCGGCGATCGCCAAACGCACCGGACGCATCGAACCCGTACCGCCCACGCGCACGATCGCCGACGGACTGCGCACGCCGCTGGGCGAACTCACGCTGCCGGTCGTGCGCGACCTCGTCGACGAGGTCATCACCGTGACCGAAGACGAGATCGTCTCGGCCATGCGTTTGGTTTGGGAACGCATGAAGATCGTCATCGAGCCCAGCAGTGCAGTCGGCGTCGCAGTCGCGGTGCAGGCAGCGTTCCGCGAACGGCCGCCCCTCGAGACTGGCGTCGTGCTCTGTGGCGGCAATGTCGATCTTGATGCGCTCCCGTGGATGCGCGGCTGAGCCGATTGCCGACCTGCGGCGCGTCAGGGCGCGTTCGCGATCATTTCGTCCAAGCGTGCCAACCGTCGTCGATGTTGCTCGCGCGTTGGTTCAAGGACGCCGAGCGCCGCAACATGCACGCGCGCAGCGGCCAGGTTGCCGGCCTCAAGTTGCGTGGCGGCTGCGAGCTCGCGCAGCGAAGGATCGAATGGATTGATGCGAACCGCGCGTTCGATGTGCGCGCCAGCGCGGGCGCCATCGCCGGCCGCGCGAGCGATGCGTGACAGTTCGATCGCGTAGGAGTTCTCACGGTCGGTGACCGCGTCCAACCGCTCAAGGTGCGGCACGGCGTCAGCATCGCGCCCTGCGATGAGGGCAACCTCGGCGAGCTTGCGATGCGGGAAAGGATCCACCGGCCGCGTGCGGCTGTATCGATCGAGTAGCGCGATCACCTCCGGCGCATCACCCTCGCCACGCTCGGTGCGCCGTCGAATGGCGAGCTCAAGCAAGTCAGGATGGTCCGGATGCGCGCGCAGCAGAAGATCGAGTTCCTTGTCGCTCACCGGGTCGACGCGGTCCTTGCCCAAGAGCGCATCAGCCGGCGGCTCCGGCGCAAGCCCCCATGCCTTGACTTGCGCGCTCGCCCACGGCGTGAACCGCTGCAGAAACTCTTCCTTGGACACCTCGAGCACTTGCGCAAGAACCTGCGACTCCGTGGCGCCCTCTGCGAAAAGCGGAAGCATGCGACGCAACGCCTCGTCGCCCCATGTCGCGCGGATGAACTCGACCCACCAGTGCCCCTGCGCATACGCCTGGGCTCGGTCGGTGGGCTTCGCCGGTCGCACAAACGCGAGCAGGATCGAATCGAAATCGAAGAGCGTTCCGCCCTCGAGCGCCGCCGCGAGCATCTGGCAGTCCTTGTACTCACGACGCTTGTGCTGCAGATCGACGGCAATCGCTTCGGTCATCCAGTGCGGGATGCGATTGCGCGTTTGCGAGAGCGTGACCGTGTGCACATACTCATGGCGCACGACATCGAGCCAGTCGAAGAGCCCAAGGTGCTTCTTGCGGCTGCCCTCGCGCGAGACCTCCATCGCGATCACGGGTCCCGTGCACGCGGCGATCGTGTGAATCGCGGGCATCCCCGTGAGCCGCACGCCAAACCACTCGTGGTCTGGCATGAGTTCGATGCGCGTTCGCCGCGATGGTTCGTGACCGAGCCGCGCGCAGACCTCGTCGTGCATGGCATCGAGCTGCGAGAGCATCCCATCGGCCATCGCATCATCGATGCCTGGTTGCGAACGCAGCGTGAAGTGCTTTCCTTCTCGCACGGGCCACGGCGCCATGTCCTTGAGCAGACGAAGGCTCAGCGTGGCGCTGACATTGAACGGATCGCGCTCGACGGCCGCGCCGAGCGCTTCGAGCGCGCGAGCATCCTCGCCTGACTGCATGTCCATCAGGCCCAGTTCCATCGGTGGTTCGCTCCACTCCGGGGCGCGATCCCACGCTCGGCGCAGCAACACCGCAGCGTCCTCGTACTGGCGGCGCCGCGAGAGCATGCGACCCACCTCAAGCGGAGCATGCGGGCTGCCGGGCGCGGCGCGATCAGCATCGGCGAGGGCTTGTTCCATCGCTTCGGGGCGAAACCGCACCGCATGCATCGCAGCGAGATAGGCCAGCGCATCGGGTTGCGCGGGTGCGAGCGCCAACACCTGGCGCAGCATCGGCTCTGCACCGTCAGCATCGTCCAACATGAGCGCTGTGCGCGCACGGAGCAGCGCGGCGGCGGAACATGCCGGCGAGAACGCGTCGATCGCATCGGCGATCGCCTTGGCATCAGCGCTCTCCATCGCGCCCGCGGTGAGTTCTCCGCGCAGGCGCCACGCTTCGGCCAGTCGCGGGTGCTGTGCCAGCGCATCGGCGAGCGCCTTCCACGCATCGCCACGGTTGTGACGAGCCGCAAGGATGCGCGCCTCGATCAGCATCGCTTCCCAATCCGTTCGGTCCAAGGCGCGCGCGGCGCCAAGCGCTGCCATCACGGCCTCGAAGAGTTGCGGCTCCACGCGGCCAGTCATCGACCAGGCCTCGAGCGCTTCGGCTTTGGCGAGCACCAGATCGCGCTGACCCTGCGTGCGCACGACCGCCGGCATCGGTTCGGCCATCAGCGGCTCGAGCGCCTTCCGCGACTCGGCGAGTTTGCCGGCACCTGCAAGGGCGATCCCCTTCAACGCCGTGGCGCGCGGCGAGGCATCATCGGCGAGCGCGGCGAGCGCACGATCCCATGCCCCCTGCTGCACGAGGGCGCGAGCGCGGATCACCGCCGGCACCGTGGGATCGGCGAGCGCAGGCTCATCCCAACGCCACGCCCACACGGCCGCCTCGGCGGCGCGCAGCGGCGTGTCGAGATCGCCCTGCTCCCACGCGCCGTACCGCACGCGCAGATCCTTGAGCGCATCAGGTGTGGCAGCCTTCGAATCGAGCGCCGCTCGGCTTGCTGCCGAACGCGGAATCACGGTCGGGTCTTGGCGCCGAGCGGGTGCAGCCGCGTCTTGAGCATTGGCCACCGCCGTCACGATGGGCGCTGCGAGCAACAGCGCAAGCGCAGTGACGAGGACAGAGCGAGGCACGATGCGGTCGCGCGTCATGGAGCGAGCGGACGGCGATCGACCGTCCATCCTTCTGGTGCTGCCTTGACCTCCACCAGTGCGCGGTCAGCGTCGCTGAGTGGTCCGACCTCCACGGCACGCAGTCGCGCGATCGTGCGATCGCCCTCGGTCGAGTCGCGCACGACGGCGATCGGCAGCGCCGTCGCTCGGTCCCACGCCACGATGAGCTGCTTCGAATCGCGTGCGGCGGGCGTGGATGCGCGCGGCACCAGACGCAGCACATCGCTCGCCGGCAGGTCCTTCCAAAGCGGACTCTCGGGAAGGCTGTCGGGCGTCACGATGTAGTTGGCCAGAACTTCGCTGCGACGCGCGCCCACCGGGAGCGCTAGCGGACCCTCGCCCGGTTGCAGCGGATCCATGCTCGCGCCCTCGGCCACGAGCTGACGCTCGACTTGCTGCTTGCGCGCGTCATCGCGCTCGATCAACCATCCATCGCGATAGACGAACACGCGACGGTCCTCGCTCGCGCGGCCTGAACCGTCGATGAACTGATCGATGCGCAGCGCGATCCGTCGCGTGGGACCGGCCGAACCCTGCAGGACGAGTCGTCCGCGGCGACGCTCGACATCATCCGTCAGCGCATCACGCTTCTCGATGATCACCGTGCACGCCATCGACTCCAGACGCGCGCCTGCTGCCTCGGCTGCATCAAGAATTCGCTCGATGTCCGTGCTCGCGGTCGCAGCCTGCGCGCCGTCGGCCTGCGTGCCATCGACCGGCGCCTGCCCCACCGCCACGACCGAATGGTTCGGCTGCGCGGAGCACGCCACGGCGAGCGCAAGCACCGCGAGCGCGTGCGTCGTCACTTCGACTCCTCGAACATGTCCATCATGGGATCACTGCCCGAAGCGCCGCCATCTGTGTCGTCACCGTCAACGCCTTGGCTCACGGCGTTGGCGAGCGTGGCCAGCACCACGACCAGGCACAAGCCCGAGCGCCAAGCCACACCGACGATCGGTTTGGCCCCGCGCAAGCATGGCTTGCAGACCAGAAGCGCGAAGAACGGTGAGAGCAGGATCACGGCCCAGTGTCCGGGCCGAACATCGCCGTAGTTGTATGCATGCCCGCAGAACGCAAGCACGCACGCGATCGCGGCGAGCGTCGTCACGCCGGCCGCGGTCCACGGCACGAGTTCGCACATTGCCTCGGCCGGGCACTCCGCGCCACTGGCGACAGCCTTCACCATGGTGTCGGCGCCGGGCTCGGGAACTGGTGCCGCCGCGCGCAGGCGCGTTGCCTCGCGCAGATTGAGCACGCCGCTGACCATGCCGACCCCTGCGAGCGCCGCGGCCACGGCGAAGGCAATCACCCCAAGACTCGCGAAGTTCGCCAGCACCATCAAGACGCCGAGTCCTGCGAAGACGATCGCCGACATCATCGCCATGCCCACGCTGCACGCATCGCGCGACACGGCGGACCAGAGCAGGCCCACAAGGATGATCGCGACGAGGAGCCCCGCCTGGATGTACGGGTTGCTCGCGGGGAACACCACGTACTTCCATGCGAAGCCGCCAAGGATCGCCGCCACGATCGACCACTGCGCCCACCACGCCGAGTGCTTTCGCGACACGATCGCACCCACGATCGCCGCCGCGCCGACCGCGTACGGCAGGACGTGCCATCGTTCCGCAGGCGGAAGACCGACGGGACCGGCCTCGAGCAAGAAGCTCGCGATGAAGGCGAATGGAGCCGCCAGGGTCTGACCGAACTGTGCCCAACGAACCACCGGTGCGCGATCAGCTTCAGCGCATCGCGCCACCATCAGCACGCCGATGCCGCCCACCGACAGCCCCAGCAGGGCTGGCAGCAGCAAGACCTTCACGACATAGAACACGACATCCGAAGACATGCGTCACTCGGCCTTCGTCTCGTCGCCCTCGAGCCCGATCACCAGACGCACCTCGTCGCCGATCGCCTTCGGCGGCTTCTGGATGCCCCAAGTCATGCCGAACTCGCTGCGCAGGATCGTGAGCGTGCACTCGAATCCGACCTTCTTCCCACCGGGCCCCTTGCCCACGCCGGTGACGACGCAGTCGACCGTCACGGGCTTGGTCACGCCGTGCAACGACAGGTCGCCCGTCAGCGTCCAGTGGCGCTCGGCCACGCGGGTGCCGCCCGTCGACGTGAAGGTGATCGACGGAAACTCCTTCTCATTGAAAAAGTTCGGTCCCTTTAGATTGTTGTCGAGCTTTTCGCTGCCGGTGTCGATGTTCTTGATCTCGGCGGTGGCCTTGATCACGGGTGCCGCTGAGTCGTCCGCCGGCCACGCCGCGGTGCCCGCGATCGCGTTGAAGCGACCCCAGAACTGCCCCGCTTCCAAGTGCTGGATCCGGAAGAGCGCCATGCAGTGGACCGGGTCGAGCGTGAGCTCGCCCTCTGCGGCGCGCACGCTCGCAGCGGCCGCCGTGGGCGCAGCCGGCATGGGCCGCGACACAGCGGCGAACAACGGAATCGCAAGCAACGATGAAACGACGATCAGAGTGCGCATGCAATCCTCCGTGGGATCGTCGGATGATACGGAGCGCAGCCGACGAAATCGTCAGGGCGCGAGCGATTGATGACCCACGATGTCCAGGCCGAACCCGTGCAATCCCGGCAGGGCGCGCGGATGATCGGTGAGCAAGCGCAGTCGCGACAGCCCAAGATCGCGCAGGATCTGACCGCCGATGCCGTACTCGCGCTCGCCCATCGGCTGAGCCTTGCCGCCGATGCCCGACGGTCGAGTGAGGTCGGGCGCATTCACATCGTCGCCAGCTGCGCGACGGATCGCGTGCAGTCGCGATCGAAGGCTGTCATCGGTCTCCTCGGGCCGCAGATAGACCAGCGCGCCGCGACCAGCGGCACGGATCGCGCGAAGCGAAGCGCGAATCGTCTCTTGCCCGCTGCGATCACCGGCTGCCGTGGCACCGAAGATGTCGCCGAGCACATCGCGGCGATGCATGCGCACCAAGACTGGATCAGCGATCGGCGAGACCGTGCCATCCGCGCCTGGAATCCCGATGCCGCCAATCGTCAGGGCCAGGTGCGGCTGCGGATCGATCGTGCTGTGCCACGCGAGCACTGTGAACTCCCCCTCGGGCGTCATCACGAGTTCGCCCGTCACGGGCTCGATGCGTCGCACCAGGCTCTCGCGTCGCAGGCGCCACTCGATCACCTGCTCGACTGAGCACATCTTGAGCCCATGCTGCGCGCAGAGTCGTTCAAGGTCGGGCACGCGGGCCATCTCGCCATCCTCGCGCACCACTTCGATGATGCAGGCCGCGGGTCGCAGGCCGGCGAGCCGACACAGATCCACGCTGCCCTCGGTCTGGCCGGTGCGCACGAGCACGCCACCATCGCGCGCACGAAGCGGATTGATGTGACCGGGGCGCACGAAGTCATCCGGCCGCGAAGTCGGATCGCACATGAGGTGGATCGTCTTGACGCGGTCGCGCGCGCTGATGCCGGTGCCGACGCCGTGCCGCGGGTGACCATCCACGCTCACCGTAAAGGGTGTCGCACGCAGGCTTGTGTTGATCGCCGCCTGCGGGACCAGATCCAGCCGCTCACACGACGCACCGTCGAGCGCCACACACAGGTAGCCGGCGCCCACGCGCGTCATGAAGTTCACCTGCTCGACCGTGAGCGACTCGGCTGCGCACACGAAGTCGCCCTCGTTCTCCCGGTTCTCGTCGTCCACCATGACCACGATGCGGCCCGCGCGGAGTTCGTCGAGGATCTCGGGGATGGGACAGAGCGGCATGGGAGGGAAAGCGTAGCCGCGAGCGTCGTACGATCGCGCCATGCCCACGCCAGCTCGTCGCACCAGCACCCGATCCACGTCGTCAAAGCGGGTCACGAAGCCCGCGCTCGCAACGCGCGCACCGACGCTCAGCCCTTCGCAACGCGCCACAATGCAGCGTTGGTTACTGGAACTCACCGACCTGCCCACCGCTGCAGGCCGTGAGCACCGCGTGATGGCGTGGGTGGATCAGTGGCTTGCCGCGCGTGCAGACCGGCTCGCCGTGGCTCGTGATGATGCGGGCAATTACCTGATCACGCGGCGCGATCTGCCACGCGGCGCGCAGCAGGTGCTCATGACGGCGCATCTGGATCATCCGGCGTTCGTCATCACGCGCATCGAGCGCGGCCGCGTGCATCTGGAGTTTCGGGGCGGCGTGCTCGACGCGTACTTCGCGGGCGCACGGCTCGACGCGATCGATGCAGGCGATGCGCACCATGCGTTGCGCATCGATCGCGCCGACCTCAAGGCGACGCCCTTCAAGACTGTGATCGCCGTGCCCACGGGCACCGCTGCTGCCAAGGCTCGAGCGCTGCGTGACCTTGCCGTGGGCGACATCGCCCGCTGGCGTTGGTCAGGTTCGCGCGGTCCCGAGCGGGCGCATGTGGCGACGCACCCCTTGCCGGCACTCATGCCGGGTGGGCGCACGAGGCGTGCATCCGTCCTGCGCACCCACGCGTGCGATGACCTGGCCGCCGCAGCCATCGCACTCGCGGTGCTCGACGCAACGCTCGCGCGCAAGGACATGGCGCATCTGGGCCTTGTGCTGACCGTGGCCGAGGAAGTGGGCTTCATCGGCGCGATCCATGCCGCACGCCATGGCTTCATTCCAAAGCGCGCGCTGCTCCTGAACCTCGAGAATTCTCGCAGCTATCCGCACGATTCGCCGATCGGTGCTGGCGCGATTCTGCGCATCGGCGACCGAGCCACCGTCTTCGACGCGGGCATCGTCAATGCGCTGTCCGCCGAGTTCGGGCGACTCACCAAGGCCGATCCGGCGTTCCGTTGCCAACGCAAGCTCATGCCTGGCGGGTGGTGTGAGACCACCGCCTTCGGTTGCTACGGCTACCGCAGCGTGTGCCTGTGCCTGCCGCTGGGGAACTACCACAACATGGAGCGACTCGAGCGCGTGGAGACTGGCTCGGGTCCGGCGCGCATGGGTCCGGAGTTCGTCTCGATGGACGACTGCGCGAGTCTGGCCGCCATGCTGCTCGTCGCTGCGTCCATCCTCGCCCGGCCCATCGCCTGGGATGGCAAGAAGACCATGGAATCTCTGTACGCCCAGAAGAAGCGGGTGCTCGCCCCGCAGCCCTGAGCGCTGTCTGAGAGCCGCCTGCGCGCCAGACACCGTCCGCCAATTGCCATTGGGTCCCGCGGTCTCCGACTATGGTGGAGCCCATGCCCACGCCGTTCCAACCCGGCGACGCGTTGAGCGACGAAGACCTCGCGCTCGCCATCGAGCTCGATGCGCGTGGACTCGCGGGCATGGCAGCGGCGGCGATGCTGCAGCGTTGGATCCCATCCATCGGCTCCCCAGGCGATCGACCGATGGCGGCGCTGGCGGCCGCAGAAGTTTGCATCGCCTGCGCGATTCGTGATGGCGGCGAGCCGTTGGAGGCGGCGCAGCAACTTGCCGCAGCGCACCCCGCGTTCGCGGATGACTTCATGGCCGCGGCGCTCGGATTCGGGATGCCGGAAGGCGACCTGCCGGGCGACCTCGTTCCTGGCGCGATCGTGCTCGGTCGATGGCGCGTCGACCGCGTCGTCGGAAGCGGCGCGACAGGAACCGTGGCGTTGGCCGTCGATGCGTTGCTGGGCTCGCCAGCGCAGCCTCGACACGTTGCGCTCAAACGCTTTGAATCCGACGCCACCGGACTGGCTCTGCGCCATGCCCGGCACGAACTGTCCACTTTGCTGTCACTTCCTGAAGGTTGTGGGCCCAAAGTCATTGGGTTCCACGCCGATCGTGCGGGGAGCGCCGTCCTCGTCACGGCATGGGAACCATCGTCACCGCCGAATCACCTTGCCGCACTGCCCGAAGCGCTCTGGACCATGGACCGCATCCACGCGTGCGGCATCGCGCACGGTGATCTCAAGCCCGATCATCTGCGGCTGCGCGACGACGGCTCCGTCTTCCTGATCGACTGGGGGAGCGCGGGTCCTGCAGACCATGCAGGCAGGACGCTGGATGCCGATCGACTGGCGAGCATCGTGCGCACGATCGGCAGTTCCACCGGCACCGCACCGTGGATCGTTGCACCAGCGGCGTGGCTCTGCACGCGCGACCAACTCGGTCTGGCAGCGACCTGGCTCGCTGCGTGCGCTCCACGGCGCCACGCACGGCGCTTGCTTCGACCGATCGTTCCTGCAGCAGCCGCCATCCTGATCGCTGCTCTGTTCGTCTGGTTGAGCGGTCCATGGAACCGCACGCCCGCTGAAGCGGCGATCGATCGTCTTCGAGCTCGCGGCAACTTGATCGAGGTCGTGCAAGGGCCCGACGGCGCACCGGCTGGCGCGTGGCTCGCGTGGCCACGGTTCGATCCCGCGGTTCCCGCGCGCGAACGACTGGTGTTCTGGATCGACTTCAAGGACGGTCTCGAAGTGATTTCACGCAAATCTCCGGGAAGCCTGTCACCGGCAACATGGCCCGAGTCATCCTCCCAAAGTCCCGCAGCACCCCAATGATCCACGAACGACCAGCTCGATCGATTCGCCCCTTCACGATGGCAGCCCTGCTCGTGGGTGCCGTGCTCACCGCGATCGTGCTCCTTGTGCCACGCGCGACCGTGACGGCCGATGCACCGCAGCTCATCGTCGGCAGTCAGACATTCCGCGCCGAGCCCAGCACGGTCGAGTTCATGGATTGGCTCGCCACGCGCGAGATGCTGCGCGGCGGCTTGGGCTCCAGCGACGGTTCGCTTCGCGCCCTCCTCATCGACCGCCGGCTCGGACCATCGATCCAGATCCCGGCAGGTGGACTCCGAGCGCGCCGGTTCCAGGTCAATCAGGACGGCACCATCCTTCTCCATGAGGAGCCCGTAGACGACGCGTGCTCCGTGGTGCTCGTTCCCGACGAGCGCGATCCCAACCTGCTCATGGTGCTCTGCGAAGGGCCGTGCTCCAGTCCGTCGGGTCGATGCGTTCTGCGGTTCGATCCGGAAGCGCTGCGATTCGAATGCGCGTGCCCATGAGCCAGTCGCAGGAGCACCAAGGTCCGGCGGGCGATGCGGCGCGCCGCGCGCTGGCCGATCGCCTGATGACTGCGCGCACGCTCATGCTCGCGCGCATTCGCCAACGGCTCGTGCGAGCTGGTCTGAGTTCGACCCAGGCCGAGGACATCTTCTCGACCACGCTGCGCCGGGCCGATGCCGCCGCAGCGGCCGGGCGATTGGTCGCGGAAATCGATGACCAGCATCTGCTCGCCCTCGCCACCGCGATCAGCCGCAATGCCGTGCGCGAAGAGATCCGGCGGGAACGACGCAATCGAGAGCGTCAAGATGGCGCCGCCCGTCAGGGATCAGCGGGTTCCGAACCACCGCAGCCCACAGCCGACGATGCGCCCGAGGATCCGTTTCTGATCCTGAATGGGATCGATGTCGACGTAGTGCAACTGCGCCTGCGCGGAGCGAGTTGGAGCGTGATCGCGGAGCAACTCGGCATGACGGCCTCGGCGGCGCACCGTCGCTACTTCCGTGCCATGCAGCGCCTTGCCGCAGGCGGGTGACGGCGACAGCCGCCTGCGGCCTTGGCCTACGATCCGCGCCCCATGACTTGCGACCCAGCCGAACCCGTCGCGCGCGCATTGCGCGCGGCGATCGCCGCCGAGTGCGGCATTGATCCTGCGAACGCGGACCCCCGCGTGCAGCCTGCCGCGAATCCGACCTTCGGCGACCTGCAAGCGAACTTCGCGATGGCGCTCGCCAAGCAGTGCGGTCGCAATCCGCGCGATCTGGCGCAGGCGGTGATCGCGCGCTTGGGCGATGGACTCTCCGACCGCTGCGAACCGCTGCAGGTCGCAGGACCGGGCTTCATCAACATCACGCTGCGGCCCGCTGCGCTCGGCGGCGCACTTCAGGCGTTCGATGCGCCAAACCTTGGCATCGAGCCCCCTGCCGACACGCACACCTGCGCGGTTGACCTGTGCGGTGTGAATGTGGCCAAGCAGATGCACGTCGGCCACCTGCGCGCCACGATCATCGGCGACACGATCGCACGCACCTATGAACGCCTGGGCTGGCGCGTCTTCCGGCAGAATCACTTGGGCGACTGGGGCTTGCCGATCGCGATGACGCTCGCCAGCCTTCGTCGGCGCGGGACGGATCTGGCCACACTCACACTGGACGACCTCAACGCCGCATATCGCTCAGCGCAGGCCGAAGGCCGCGACGACGAGGCCGGCCTTGCGGCCGTGCACGCGTGTGGCTGCGGTCCACATCGGCTCGCCGAACTCGAGACTCAACACGACGGCGCCTCGGCAGCGATCGCCGATGCGAAGTCGACGCTCGTGCGGTTGCAGGGCGGCGATGCGTCGCTCGTGCGCGACTGGGAGCGCATCATCGATGTCACCATGCGCGAGGTCTACGCCGCGGCGGCACTCCTCAATGTGCGACTTGACCAGGCGAGCGAAAAGGGCGAGAGCAGTTTCCGCGATGAGCTCGCACCGGTCGCTGAATCGTTCGAACGCGCGGGCCTGGCGAGCATCGATCAAGGCGCGCTGGTCGTGCGCTATCCAGACCGCGAGCGGCCGATGCTCATCCGCAAGTCCGACGGCGCGTTCCTGTACGCGACTACGGATTTGGCAGCACTGCGCTTCCGCATTCAGGGTCTGGGTGCCGAACGCGTCATCTATTGCGTCGATGCGCGCCAGCGCGATCACTTCAAAGATGTCTTCGATGCCGTGCGCATGATCGGCTGGACCAAGCTCACGCGCCGCCGCGACGGACGCGACACAGCGGTCGAGTGCCAACTCGTCCATGTCCCCTTCGGCACGGTGCTCGGTGCGGACAAGAAACCGCTGAAGACGCGCAGCGGCGAGAACTTCACGCTCAAGGCGCTGCTCGACGAGGCGATCGACCGCGGTGTGCGCGAAGTGACCGCCCGCGCGGCCGATCCGGCCAGCCCCACGCACGGCATGAGTGCTGACGAGCTTCGCGCCATTGGCCAAGCGGTCGGCATCGCTGCCGTGAAGTACGCAGACCTTGGCGGCGAAGTCTCGCGCGATTATGTGTTCGACCTCGACCGCATGGTCGCGTTCGAGGGCGACACTGGTCCGTACTTGCAGTACGCGCACGCACGCATCGCGAGCATGCTCGCGAAGGCCGGCGATGCTGCTGCGTGGACCGACGCGCCGATCGATCCCGCAGCGCCCGAAGAAAAGGCGCTGGGCTTTGCGATCCTGCGCTACCCCGCCGCGGTGCGCAGCGCTGCGGATCACTGCGCGCCAAGCACGATCTGCGCCTACCTCTACGCACTGTCAAACGCGTTCAACGCGTTTTACCAAGCGTGTCCGGTGCTCAAGTGCGACGACGCGCGGATCCGCGCGAGCCGACTGCGCCTGGCGCATCTCACGCGTCGCACGCTCGCCGACGGCCTGTCGCTTCTGGGAATCGAAGCCCCTTCGCGCATGTAGTCGCCGCGCGCTCAGGTGCCGAAGCACCGATCGCCGGCATCGCCCAAGCCTGGGCAGATGAAGAAGCGCTCGTTCAAGCACCGATCGAGCGCCGCCGCGTACACGCGCACATCAGGGTGCGCGGCCTGCAACGCGGCCAGCCCCTCGGGCACGACCACCAGGCAGACGACGCAGATGTCGCGCGCACCAGCGCGCTTGACCTCGTCGACGGCGCGTGCCGCGCTTCCGCCAGTGGCGAGCATCGGATCGACGACGAGCACTGGCCCATCTTGCACATCGGGTGGAAGCCGCAGGTAGTAGCCCTCAGGCTGAGCGGTGCACTCATTGCGGCGGATGCCGATGTGCCCCACGCGCGCTTCAGTGAAGAGCGCAAGGATGCCGTCGGTCATGCCCAGACCCGCGCGCAGCACCGGCACGAGCGTGGGCGCGCATCGAAGTCGCTGCGCGTGCATGCGCTCCATCGGTGTGTGGATCTCGACCGGCTCCGTCTCGAAGCGCCGGCTCACTTCATAGGTCATCAAGCCGGCGATCTCGCCAAGCAACCTGCGGAAGTCACTGCTCGGCGTCGTGCGCTCGCGCAGCACGCTGAGCTTGTGTTGGATCAGCGGATGATCGACCAACCACAGGTTTGGATGCTGCGGGTGAGCCTGCATGCACAGTGTTGTACCCGCGCGATGGACGCACGGTCCGGCCCAGCGGCCATCGTCACGCGCCAGGAATCCACGGCGTGTCGGGCACGCCGCGCTCCTTGTTCGCTCGCCGGGCCATCGCGAAGAAGAGATCGCTCAAGCGATTCAGATAGATCAGGATCGCTTCGCCCACCGGCTCCGCGCGATGGAGACTTACGACCAGGCGTTCCGCACGACGGCACACGGTGCGGGCCAGGTGCACGCGCGCGGCAAGGTCACTGCCCCCAGGCATCACGAAGGCGCGGATCGGGTCGTTGCCGGCCTCGACCTCGTCGATCCAGCCCTCCGCCTCGCGAACATGGGCGTCGTTGATCCGGACGATCTTGGACTGCTGCCGAGCCCCCTCTGGGGTCGCTAGGTCAGCGCCGATGTCGAAGAGACGGGACTGGATTTGGCCAAACATGACCAGGAGCCGGGCGTCGAAGCTCCTGGCCGGCTCACAGGCGCTTGCGCACAGGCCGACCACGGCGTTCAGCTCATCGACCGTGCCGTACGCCTCGATCCGGGGGTGGTCCTTGCCGACCCGCGCCCCACTGAAAAGGCCCGTCGTGCCGTCGTCTCCGGTCTTGGTGTAGAGCTTCATGCGGTCGTCCTCGATGATCGGGTCGCCGAGCAGCCGACACCCAAGAGCAGGTTATCGATGCCCGCGCATGCCCAGTCATCGGTCCGTTCAGTTCCACAGACAGAAACACGGATTTTGGCGAAATCGCCCGCAACTTGCCGTATAGTCCCAATGCGGCTCCGCCATGGTCCTTGCCAAGGGTCCATGTCGGGTGGGTTCGCAGGTCAGCCGTCCACTTCTCACGACCTGCAGCACCGAAGGATCGCCCCACGATCCAAACCATGCGTGCACCGAGCATCATGCCCGGTCCACGCTTGCGGTGTCCCGACAGTCGGCAATACCGGCCTCGTCGGCTGGTCCAGCAAGGAGCCTCCCTTGAAGCAACGCAACGCATTCACCATCGTCGAACTGCTCGTCGTCGTGGCGATCATCGCTCTGTTGATCGCCATCCTGCTGCCTGCTCTCGGTCGCGCGCGCGATGCCGCGCTCGTCACCCAGAGCTTGGGCAATCTCCGAAACCTCGCAGCTGCCAACGCCACCTACGGCGCTGACTACGCGGACCGCCAGTTCACGCTCTCCGGCGATGACTTCGGTCTCGCGGCTGGCAACTGCGGTACCTACCTCAACACCATCGGTTGCCCCGGCCAAGCGATCCTCGGCTGGGATGACTCGGGTGGCCTGTGGGGCTACTGGCTCGGCGGCGGCCAATGCCCGACGAACTACCCCGGCAACTGCGGCAACTGGATCGTGAACTGGCCCAACGAGTGGAACTTCACGAACGGCTTCTTCGGGTACTACCGCCTGCCGAACTGCAAGCCCTTCAACACCTATGTCAACGGTCGTTTCTATGACCGCGCGTTCGTGGCCCCGAAGGACAAGCTCACCATGGAGCGCGCCGAAGAAGGCATGGGCGACCCCGGAGAATTCACCATTCTTCCGCTGGCACCCGGTCAGGTCGTCTTCTCGACCTATGTCTGGAGCCCCGCCGCGCTGTGGAGCCCCGATGTGATGTCGCGCAATGGCTTCAAGCAGCCGAGCACGCTGCCCGGTGCATGGAAGTGCCCGTCGCAGGGCCAGGCCAAGTACTCGGAACTCAAGACCCGCATGATTGAGCTGTACTGGCTGCAGAATCAAGACGGCGGTCCGACCAACCCGGGCTTCTCGGGCGGTTACACCCCGTGGTACTTCAACCAGGGCAACTCCAGCACGCCAAACGCCATGTTCTACGACGGCCACGTCGCTGGCATCGCCGTTTCGGAAGTCATGGACGCCGACCGCCGCGCTCGCGCGGGCTGGAACGGCGTTGTTGGCGCGCCGCCGACGAGCGGCCGCGGCCTGTGGCACACCGGCACCCCGCTGGGCGCGAACGGCTTCTATCAGCAGCTCTCGTTCGACATGCTTGCTGATACTTCGTTCCACATGCTCACGACCGACGGCATCCTCGGTCGCGATGTCATGGGTGCCAAGTAATCCGATCCTGAAAGCACCTTCCAACGGGCCCCCTTGTGGGGCCCGTTGTGTTTTTGCACGCTTCGGCGCGATTTTCGACGAAATCCGGCGAAGCACCGCGGCGAACGCGAGGTGTCGTGTGGCACCCGGATTACTCTCCCCTGATCCGAATGGAGATCGCCTGATGCCTACTCTGCGCAACCGTGCCTTCACGATCGTTGAGCTTCTCGTGGTCGTCGCCATCATCAGTTTGCTGATCGCCATCCTGCTGCCGGCGCTCGGTCGCGCGCGCGATGCGGCGCTGATCACGCAGAGTTTGGGCAATCTCCGCAACCTTGCTGCTGCCAACGCCACCTACGGCGCCGACTACGCGGACCGCCAATTCACCGCATCGGCCGATGACTTCGGCGTCGTGCAAGGCAACTGCGGCACCTACATCAACACAGTCACATGCCCACCGCAGCAGATCGCCGGCTGGGACATGAATGGTGGTTTGTGGGGCTTCTGGCTTGGCGGCGGCATGTGCCCGGCCAATTACCCCGGCAACTGCGGCAACTGGATCGTCTATTGGCCCAATGAGTGGAGCTTCGCCAATGGCATGTTCGGCTACTGGCGCCTGCCGAACTACAAGGCATTCAACACCTATGTCAACGGTCGCTACTACGACCCGGTCTTCTGGGCGCCCAAGGACAAGATCCTGACTGAACAAGCGCATCCGGGCTTCCAGTACCCGGGCGAGTTCATTCCGCCTTCGGCCGTGGGTGGAACGAGCATCCGCAGCACCTATGTTTGGAGCCCGGCCGCGTGCTGGAATCCCGATGTCATGTCGCGCAACGGATTCAAGCAGCCCTCGACGCTGCCGGCCGCATGGAAGTGCCCCACTGCCGGTCAGGCGAAGTACACCGAGCTCAAGACCCGCATGATCGAGCACTACTGGCTGCAGAACCAAGACGGCGGCGCAACGAATCCTGGATTCGCCGGCGGCTCCACGCCTTGGCTCTTCAACCAGGGCAACTCCAGCACGCCCAACGCCATGTTCTTCGACGGCCATGTCGCTGGCATCGCCGTCTCCGAGGTCATGGACGCCGATCGGCGCGTCAGATTCCAGAACTCATCCGCTCCGTACCCACAGAAGGGTCTTTGGCACACCGGAACCCCGCTGGGCGCCAATGGCTACTACCAGCAACTCTCGTTCGACATGCTCGCCGACACGAGTTTCCATGTGCTCACGACCGACGGCATCCTCGGTCGCGACATCCTCGGTGCCAAGTAGGAATCTCTCTCGATGGCTGACGCCGAACGAAGATCGCCCAAGCAGCGGGCCTTCACCATCGTCGAACTCCTCGTGGTCGTGGCGATCATCAGCCTGCTGATCGCGATCCTGTTGCCCGCGCTCGGTCGCGCGCGGGATGCGGCGCTGATCACCCAGAGCTTGGGCAATCTGCGCAACCTTGCTGCGGCCAACGCCACCTACGGCGCGGACTACGCGGACCGACAGTTCCAAGCCACGCCCGATGATGTCGGCGTTGCCGGCAGTTGCCAGAACTACTTGCAGACCGCGTGCCTGCCGCCTTTGGTCTTGGGATGGCAAGGTCAAACCCAGTGGGCCATCTCGGTCGGCCCTGGACCAGTGGCCTGCCCTGGCCTGTTGGGTTGCGACAACTTCTTCCTGCTCGAGCCGGCCACGTTCGACACCGCCCGAAATCTGTTCGGCGCATGGCGTGCCCCAGGTGTGCAGGGTTTCTCGAACTACCTGAGTGGCCGCTACTACGACCGGGTGTTCTTCGCGCCGAAGGATCTCATCAATCTTGAGCTCGCGGATCCGTACATCAACTCGCCCGACAGCTTCAGTTACACCGATTCGGTCGGCATCGTGTTCCCGTCCTACTGCTTCAGTCCTGCGGCGATGTGGAGCCCCGAGGTGCTGTCGCGGAACGGCTACAAGAATCCGCGCGTCATGCCCGCGGGATATCGAGGCCCCGCCGCGGGGCAGGCTGCATACCCTGAGCTCAAGACTCGCATGATCGA
Organism: Phycisphaerae bacterium; assembly: GCA_016873315.1. GTDB lineage: Bacteria > Planctomycetota > Phycisphaerae > Phycisphaerales > SM1A02 > SYIB01. The sequence goes on from VGXL01000005.1 coordinate 36,040, forward strand.
GCACCAATGGCTGCAGAACCAGGATGGCGGACCCACGAATCCCGCCTTCGAGGGTGGTTCACAGCCGTGGATCTTCAACCAGGGCATCAACAGCAATCCCAACGCGCACTTCTTCGACGGACATGTCGCCTCGATCGCGTGCTCCGAAGTCATGGATGCTGATCGCCGCATGCGCGCGAGTTGGAACGGCGTGCCCAGTGCGCCGCCAGTCACCGGCCGTGGCCTGTGGCACACCGGTACGCCCTACGGCACCAACGGCTACTACCAGCAGTTCTCGTTCGACATGCTCGTCGACACGAGTTTCCATGTGCTGACCACCGACGGCATTCGCGGGCGCGATGTCCTCGGCGCGAAGTGATCGATCACGCGTGATCGAACAGGCTCGATCGAGCAGGCTTGATCGAGCAGGCTTGATCGAGCACGACTGATCGAAAAGGCCCCACGCGTCGGTCCGCGACGCAAGCTCACCAATGAAAAAGGCCCCGGCAGATGCCGGGGCCTTGTCACATGCGCAAGATGTGGGGCGGGGAGGATCTGTCGTCCCCGATCGGCGGATGCCGATCAGTCATCCCCGATCGGCGGATGCCGATCAATAGTCCCCGATCGGCGGAGCCGATCAGTAATCCATATCGCCCATGCCGCCGCCCGGACCAGCCGGAGCCTTGGCCTTCTTCTCCTTGATCTCGATGATCGCGCAGTCGGTCGTCAGCAGCAGGCCGCTGATGCTCGCTGCGTTCTGCAGCGCGACGCGCTCCACCTTGGTCGGCACGATGATGCCGGCCTTGACCAGATCCTGGTACTCGCCCGTTGCGGCGTTGAAGCCGAAGTTGGTCTCGGTCGACTCATCGACCTTCTGCGCGATGATCGAGCCATCGAGGCCGCAGTTGGCCGCGATCTGCTTGATCGGTGCGCTGAGCGCGCGCAGGACGATGTCCACGCCGACCTTTTCGTCGCCTTCAAGACCCTTCTTGAGCTTCTCGAGCGCCTTGCGGGCGCGCAGCACGGCGACGCCGCCACCGGGAAGGATGCCCTCTTCGACAGCAGCGCGGCACGCGTGGAGCGCGTCCTCGACGCGGGCCTTCTTCTCCTTCATCTCGACTTCGGTCGCCGCGCCCACATTGATCTGGGCGACGCCGCCAGCGAGCTTGGCCAGGCGTTCCTGGAGCTTCTCGCGGTCGTAGTCGGAGCTGGTCGCGTCGATCTGGCCCTTGATCTGCTCAATGCGGCCCTGAATGTCCTTGGTCTTGCCGGCGCCTTCGACGATGGTGCAGTTGTCCTTGTCGACGGTGATCTTCTTGGCGCGGCCAAGATCGGTCAGGCCCATGCCCTCGAGCTGGATGCCAAGCTCTTCCATGACGGCGGTCCCACCGGTGAGGGTGGCAATGTCGCCGAGCATTTCCTTGCGGCGGTCACCGAAGCCCGGCGCCTTGACGGCGCAGATCTTCAGCACGCCACGCAGCTTGTTCACCACCAGGGTGGCCAGCGCTTCGCCGTCGATGTCTTCGGCGACGATGAGCAGGCTCTTGCCGCTTTCGGCAATCTTGCCGAGCACGGGGAGCAGGTCCTTCGCCGACGAGATCTTCTTCTCGTGGATCAGGACAGAGCAGTCCTCGAGCACGCACTCCATGGTCGCCTGGTTGGTGACGAAGTGCGGGCTCAGGTAGCCCTTGTCGAACTGCATGCCTTCAAGGAGTTCGACTTCCGTCTCAAGGCTCTTGCCTTCTTCGACGGTGATGACGCCGTCCTTGCCGACCTTGTCCATGGCTTCGGCGATGATCTTGCCGATCGCCATGTCCTGGTTGGCGCTGCACGAGCCGACCTGGGCGATCTCGGTGCTGTTCTTGACGGGCTTTGACAGGCGCTTGAGTTCATCGACGACCGTGCCGACCGCTTGGTCGATGCCGCGCTTGACCGCGTTGGCGTTGGCGCCGGCGGTGATGTTCTTCAGGCCTTCCTGATAGATCGCCTCGGCGTAGACCGTGGCGGTCGTGGTGCCATCGCCGGCATCCTTGCTGGCCTTGCTGGCGACTTCCTTGACCATCTGCGCGCCCATGTTCTCGTAGGCGTCTTCGAGTTCGATTTCCTTGGCGACGGTGACGCCGTCCTTGGTCACGGTCGGGGCGCCGAAGGACTTCTCAAGAATCACGACGCGACCCGACGGGCCGAGGGTGACCTTGACGGCCTTCGCGAGCTTCTGCACGCCGCGCAAGATGCGCTCGCGGGCGTCGGTGTCGTATGCAATCTGCTTAGCTGCCATGGTGTGGTTCCTTGTCTGGTTGAGTGTGGTGTGGTGCCGGGTCCGCTGTCAGCCGATCTCGATCCACGCGACGCGTTCGGCGTCGAAAACGTAGATGTGCGAACCGTCCGTGACTTTCACAAGTCCATCGGATTCCTGAGGCACGAGCAACGCGCGCTTGACGATGCACGGGTGCGCGCCTGCGAACTCGATGCGCAGGTCGCGTTGGCCGTTCAGTTCCTTGAGCGCGGTGCGGAGTGCTGTGGAATCCATGGTGGTCCCGGCGTTGAATCAGTCGATGACGCCGAGGATGTCTTCCTCGGTCATGATGAGGAAGGTTTCGCTGTCGATCTTGACTTCGGTGCCGCTGTAGGCGCTGAAGATGACCGTGTCGCCCTTCTTGACGCTGAACGGCAGCCAGGTGCCCTTGTCCTTGTTGAGCACGCCGTTGCCGAGCGCGATGACCTTGCCGGTCTTCGGCTTTTCCTTGGCGGTTTCGGGCAGGAAGATGCCGCTGTCGGTCTTGGTTTGTGCTTCCTCGCGCTTGACGAGGATCTTGTCTCCGAGGGGACGAACCTTCATGTGTGAATCTCCTTTGGGTCGTGTGAAACGGAAGGTGAGCGCGCGCTCACCTGGGGAAATGCCCGCCGTGGGGGAAGCCCCCGGCGGGCGAGTGAGGCCAGTAGCCGGCGTAGTGGCGTTGCACCACGCGGCGAAGGGTGTCGAGGAAGGTCTCGAGCGAGCAGCTGCGTTCGAGGACGGCGAAGGCGCCATCGTGCAGGGCATTGCGCAAGGAACGCCCATAGTCACGCATGGACGGCTGGGGCGGACGCACCACCACCGTGGGCGGCGGCGCATCGAGGCGGCGCAGGATCTGGAGGACGCGAACACCGGCGGGTTCGCCGGCACCGTCGTCGACCGGAAGGCCGATGTCGACCACGGCAATGTGGACGCGAACCTTGCGAACGAGCACATCGCTTTCTCTCAGGCTGCGGGCGCGAAGGCATCGGATGCCCTGCGGCTCAAGCAGCCGAGGCAGCAAGTCGGCGAAGGTGTCATCCCGCCAGCCGCCGTACGAAAGAAGTAGATTGAGGTTCGTTCTGCTGCCATCATGCTTTGAACACACGGGATCGCGCGGGCTCATCGAGCCCGAATCCGTGCTGTAGAAACGAAGCGGCCAATGCATGACGGCGAACCTCTAGCAAAGGGTGTGCCGAAAGCTGGCCAAATCGGGTGTTGCTCAGACTTGGCGGTGTGTTTATAGGACTCACTAGCACCCGCCCCGCTGCACTCGCCCCGCTGCACGCACGCCGACTCTGCCCTAGCGTCACGCGAATGAGCACGATCGAACGACCCATCGGCAGATTGTTCGCTGACCCGACCTCGGCGATCGGCCAGAAAGCCATCATCAAGGGCTGGGTCCGCACGCGTCGCGACAGCAAGGCGGGGCTCTCCTTCGTGCATGTCAGCGACGGCTCGTGCTTTGACCCCATTCAGGTCGTCGTGCCCAACACCGTGCCCAACTATCAGGCAGAAGTGCTTCACCTGACGGCTGGGTGCTCCGTGATCTGCCGCGGCGAACTTGTGCCCAGCCAGGGCAAGGGCCAGGCGCTCGAACTGCAGGCCGAGTCGCTTGAGGTGGTGGGTTGGGTCGACGACCCGGACACCTATCCGATCCAGCCCAAGCAGCACAGCTTTGAGTACCTGCGCGAGCAGGCCCACCTCCGCGTTCGCACGAACACCTTTGGGGCCGTGGCGCGCGTGCGTCACTGCTTGGCCCAAGCGGTCCACCGCTTCTTCCATGCGCGCGACTTCTTCTGGGTCCACACGCCGATCATCACCGGCAGCGACTGCGAGGGCGCGGGCCAGATGTTCCGCGTCAGCACGCTCGATCACCTGAACATCCCGCGCACGCACGATGGCAAGGTCGATTGGGACCAGGACTTCTTCGGTCGTGAAACCAACCTCACCGTCAGCGGGCAGCTCAATGTCGAGACCCATGCGTGCGCGCTCAGCCGCGTCTACACCTTTGGTCCGACATTCCGCGCCGAGAACAGCAACACGAGCCGGCACTTGGCCGAGTTCTGGATGATCGAGCCCGAGATCGCGTTCGCCGACCTTGCGACGGATGCACAACTCGCCGAGGACCTGCTCAAGTCGATCTTCACCGACCTTCTGCATGAGCGGCAGGACGACCTGAAGTTCTTTGCCGAGCGCATCGACAAGGGCTGCATCGAACGACTTGAATCGCTGGTCAAGGCGAACTTCGAGCGCATGGACTACACCGACGGCATCAAGCATCTGCAGGCCGCCGAGGCCAAGGGCGTGAAGTTTGAGTTCCCAGTCGAGTGGGGCATGGACCTGCAGAGTGAGCACGAGCGATACCTGACCGAGACGCTCGTGGGCCGGCCGGTGGTGCTCATGAACTACCCCAAGGGCATCAAGGCGTTCTACATGCGGCTCAACGATGACGAGCGCACGGTCGCCGCGATGGACATCCTCGCACCAGGCATCGGCGAGATTGTCGGCGGCAGCCAGCGCGAGGAACGCCTGGATGTGCTCGATCGCCGCTTGGATGAAATGCACTTGGACAAGGCGGCCTACTGGTGGTACCGCGACTTGCGTCGCTACGGCACCGTTCCGCACGCCGGATTCGGTTTGGGATTCGAGCGCACGATCATCTACGCCACGGGCATGGCGAACATCCGCGATGTGATCCCCTTTCCACGAACGCCGCGCAATGCAGCGTTCTGAGACGCAACTTGGCGTGGGGTGTCCAGTGTGCCGGCGCCAACAGCGTGTGATGGACACCGCGTGGAGTGACCTCGGATTCTGACGGATCGCCTTGAAATGCGGAGTTCCGCGGTCCGCTCCAGACTCCACGAGACAAGTTGAGTCGCATGGATTGTGTTGCCATCATCGGCGGCGGTCCCGGTGGACTGTTCACTGCCTACGAGCTCCAGCGCATCGTCGACCGTCCGTTGCGCGTGACGATCTTCGAGGCATCGGAGCGCCTTGGCGGGAAGGTTCAGACGGGACAGTTCGGATCGGCACTGGTGCGATATGAAATTGGTGCTGCGGAGTTCTACGACTATGAGCGACACGGCCGCGATCCCCTCAAGGACCTTGCGCTTGAGTTGGGCTTGCCGATCCGTCCCTTGAGCGGCCCGGTCGTCATGGTGAGGGGTCAGCCAATTGCCAATCTCGATGATGTCCGTGATCGCCTTGGCGCAGCATCGGCGAACGCTCTGCTCGCGTTCGATCGACAGGCTCGCGACCGGATGACCCCGCGCGAGTTCTACGCATCCGGCCGTTTGGACGGCGCGGCGTCGTCTGACCACGAGCGTTTCGATGCAACCATTGCAGGCATTCCAGATCCGCAGGCGCGCCGATTCGTGACGCACCTCATCCATAGCGATCTTGCAGCGGAGTCCGCACAGACCAATGTGGGGTACGGACTTCAGAACTACCTGATGAATGACCCCAAGTACATGCAGCTGTACGCGATCGATGGGGGGAACGAGCGTCTGATGACCTCGCTGGCTGAGCGACTTGACGCCCAGGTGCGTCTGGGTTGCCGCGCGACGCAGGTCGCACGATCGCCCAGTGGCCGGCTACGCGTTCGGGTTCAGGAAGGTGATGCATCGACCGAGCAGGAGTTCGATGCGGTCGTTGCCGCTCTTCCGCACAGCGCACTGGCGCAACTTGAGTTTGTCGGGCCGCGGCTGTCGACGGCGATGGCAAGCCATGTGGCCCATCACAACCATCCAGCACACTATCTGCGCGTGACGATCCTGTACGAACGACCCTTCTGGCGAAACCGAGTTCTCGGTTCGTTCTGGATGCTGGACTGTTTCGAAGGTTGCTGCCTTTACGACGAATCACTCCGCGATCCCACGGTGACTCACGGCGTTCTTGGATGGCTGCTCGGCGGCGATGCGGCGCGCGATCTGGCAGCTTCCCCGGATGAGGAGATCGTTCGCCAAGTTCTGGCGTCGCTTCCTGATTCGTTGAAGGAAGACGGCATCGAACCGGTGGAGATCCGTGTTCATCGGTGGGTGGGGTCCGTCAGCGCTATGCCCGGCGGCACACATCCCATGCCGATCGACCGTCGCCATTGCCCAGAGCCCATCGACCATCCAACCTTGTTCGTCGTTGGGGACTATCTCTACGATTCGACACTGAATGGTGTCCTCGACGCTGCCGAGTATGTCGCTGCATGGATCGCTGCGAGAGTGACTGAGCGATCTTCTCCATAAGTCATCACCGACATGAGCCTTGACCGACATGAGCCTTCACAGAGCACCATGACATGACCACGACCATCCAAACCTTGATCGCTGGCACCGCACCATCGCAGGACCATGCTGACCTGAACTCCATCGGCGCAACGCTCGAGGAAGGCGTGCCCATCGGCGACGATGGGGCCAGCCTGTCGTTGGCGTGTCTCCCGACATCGGACGGCGAGCTTCCATCAGCGGTGCGGCAATGGGTCGATGCAGATCCATCGGCCGACGGCCGCGCTGCGCTGTGGACGGCGTTCCAAGGCACGCACATCTACTGGTCGACCGGGCGTTGCGCGATTCTCGCGCCGGCCGAGCGTCTTGGGGCGCTGCGGAAGGTCATTCATGAGGCCGCTCGGAACGAACGGGAACTCCGGTCGATTGAACAGAGCATCGCTCAAAGCTGGTCCGCCCTCGAGTTGGACGCACCGTTGGCGTTTGAGTTCAACGAACGATCGGTCGCGCGCCGGGCCCAGCTGCAAGGGCGTCTGGCGCAGGCCGTCGTCCTTCGGTCGCGGTTGGCTCGACTTTCAACCTATCTGCTCTCGCCCCTTGAACATCCGCCGACGCTGGCGAGCCAAGTCGCCGAGCGCATGCGCGAGCGACTGTGCATGGCTTCGCGTTACGAAGCCGCCGACGCACAACTGGATGTGATTCGCGACACCTACGACATGTGCGGCCAGCGCGCGAGCGAGTTCTTCCTCGCGCGGACTGGGCATCATCTGGAGATCGTGATCATCGTGCTCCTCGCTGCAGAGTTGCTTCTGTGGGCAGTCGAGACTCTGGCGGCCACGGCCCCGTGACGACGCGCTATTCGTCCATTGATGTGCTGCGAACCATCGCGATCATCGTGATGGTGGTTGTGCACTTCAGCGAAAACCTTGCCGGCTATACGCCGGGAGTTGCGGGACTTGGCGCGCCGCTCTTCGTGTTTCTCTCCGGCGCAAGCTACTTCCTCTGGTCGGATGGAAAGGGTGCACGCCAATCGAGTTCGCAGGAGGTCTCGAAAGTCTCTGTGCGCCGTGGACTGTTCGTCTTCGGCGCAGGCATCGCCTTCACTGTCTTGGTCTGGCTTCCGGAGGATGTGTTCAACTGGGATGTGCTGACCTTCATCGGCTCGGCGCTCTTGGTTCTCAATGTCCTGCGCTGCGTGCCGAAGTCGATCTGTGTGTTGGTCGCGTGTCTTGCCGTGATCTTGTCGCCTGTACTTCAGCACATCGCCGACTATCCAGCATTCTGGGAGCAGGGCTACTTTGATTACGACTGGACACTCTCCGATGTCGTGCTCGGGTATCTGGTCGCGGGCTACTTCCCCATCTTCCCGTGGATCGCGTTGTCGATCGCCGGCTACCTGTGCGCATCCCACCTCTTCACGCGCGACGGCGCGGAGTGCGATCGCGCTCGCGCCTCGAAGCGCATGGCGCTCCTGGGGCTCTCACTCGCCGCCGCGTCCGCCATCCTCGTCATTGCGCGGCCCATGATGACGAATGTGGTGGCCTCCCGCTTCTTCGGCGGATGGGATCTCTATCCGCCGAGTCTTGAGTATGTGATGGGCACGCTTGGCATGGCGATCGTGCTGTTTTCGGTCTTACATCGGTTTCTCGATCTTCAACCGGTTCCAAAGTCCTGGAACGGACCGCTCGCCGTGGCCGAGATGTTCAGCAGGTATTCGCTGACGATCTATGTGCTGCACCACATCGTGCACATCTGGCCGCTCTGGATGGTCGGGTACTCACAGACCGGCGAACCGACCGCGTTCTGGCAGCAGGCGTTGACGCTCGACTGGGCGTGCGTGCTCGCGGCTGGGTTCCTTGTGGCCTGCTGGCTCGTCTTTCACAAGCTCGGTGCGCGCCGCATCTGGGGCTTGGAGCACTGCATGCGCTGGGTGTGTGACTGATCCAGCGCGGACTGCGTCGATCCGGTGCCACGCGCTCAGGGCGTGGGGTTCGGCAGGTTCCCGGGTAGGCAACGAATGCGGAAGTGGTACCAGTCGCGACGCGCGCGCCAACCGGTGCCGTTCACGGGCGCTTCGTAGTACCAGTGCCCAAAGGTCTGGATCAGTCCAGGCAGTTCCGGCCGCGACATCTCATAGCGCTCTGTGCTGCCATCGACCATCGCATAGGTCACATTCTGCGGATCCCAGAAGGCCGGCCAGTCAATCCAGTTGGAGTTGGTCGGATCGATGATCCAGCCCTGATTGTTGAAGTTGTAGCCGTCGTTGTCGTCTTCAGTGATGCAGGCGATCGTCTTCGCAGGCTGCTGGATGCGCGACATCGCGGTGGTGTTCAGATTCTGGCAGTTCTCGGGTTCGTAGAACTGTTCCCAGTTGATGTAGCCAAGGTACTCATCGGGCACATGGCAGCCGATGAATGCGCTCAGTGAGTAGCTGCGTAGGCGGGATCCGGGATCGAGGGGACTCTTGTAGACCGGCACCGAGCCGACATACGGATAGAGCGCACCGCGCGTGATGGCGGTCTCGAGTTCGGTGTTGCCAGTCATGTTGGGCGCGAATGACGCCGTCCAAGAGTGGAAGTCGTTGTTGCTCGTGCCGGTGGGGTACGAGATCATGGGACAACCCGGAGGGGTCAGGCTGGCTGTCCCGGGTGCCGAGGTTCGCGGACTGACCAATCGACCGGCGTTGCTCGTGCCGTAGGACGCGCAAGCCAGCGCGATCTGGCGCTGGTTGCTCAAGCACTTGGTGACCCGGCCGGTGCGTTGCACGGCTGCGATGCCAGTGATCAAGAGCGCAATCAGCAGGGCCAGGATCGCCACGACCACGAGCAGTTCGGTGAGCGAGAAGGCACGCGGAACCGTGGGCTTGCGCATGATGAGATCCTAGCGCGCCGACCGCGAGATTCTCCGACTCGACCCTAGAATGAGCCACATGATGCGCCACCTGGCCTTGACCGTCCTCCTCGTTGCGGCGTGCAGCGACGATCCCACTCCGCCATCGCCGGCGCCCACAAGCGTTCCTGGAAGCAGCGGGACGACAACAACCAGTGGTCGCGACAACGCGGAGACATCCGATATCGCCATGGGTGGCACCACGGCCGATGGCACCCAGACCAACGGCGAGTCCGGTGCGCGCGCGAACGGCGCCGCTGGCGGCGCGAAGATGCGCCGCGACCCGAATGCCGCGCCGAGCTCCACGGTTGGCGAACCCGAGCCCGCGCAGGCGCCGAGTGCCGAAGGCCTGACGCTGAGTAGCGATGCTCCTGCCTCGGGCAGCGGTGGAACTGCCGGGGACGGATCCTCTGCGAGTGGACAAGCCGAGGATGCCGCCACCTCCGCGCTCCGCGCGCGCGCGCGCGAGGCAAAGTGGAATGAGTTCCGATCGATCGTGCAGAAGCAGGCGGACCTCATGGTGAAGGCCGGTCTTGCTCGCAAGAAGTCGCGCCAAGATCCGACGCCAGAGAACCGAGCGGCCTACGACAGCATCTGGGGTGGAATCGCGCCCCTTGCCCAAAGGGTGACCGAATACATGTCGCAGCCCCGCTTCAAAGAAGATGATCGCGTGATCATGTCGATGATCGTCGACGAGATTCAGGCGAAGGCGATGGCGCAGGTCGAGGCTGCACCGTGAGACGCAACATCGACGAGACCGGGCGGAAGGCGCGCATGATTGCGGGCGCGCTCATCGAGGCACCTGGCCTTTTCTTGGTCGCCATGCGATTCACAGGCACGGTCGACGGCACATGGCCGTGGATCGTTGGCGTTTCGCTCATCCTCGCCGGGCAGGTCATGCTGCTCGAGGGGGTCTTTGGCTGGTGCGCGCTCCGCGCCTGCGGCGTGAAGACGCCTCTGTGACCGGCACGGCCTGCTGTGCACCGCGGCGCGCTGCGAGGCGCGACTCGTTCTTGGGCGCGATGATCGCCGACGGCGATGTGCGTCGGTCGCTCGTCGCTGGTGCGCTGTTGATCGCGCACTGGGTGATTGGTGCGACGGTCGATCCCGAGCCGTCTTGGGTGTGGATGCTGGCGGGCTTGGCGTGCGTGATCGCAGGCTGGCATCCTGTTGAAACTTCAATCCGCCAGATCGCGGCGCGCACGCTCGACATCGATGTGCTCATGGTGGTCGCAGCCATCGGAGCCTGTGCGATCGGCCAGTGGGATGATGCGGGCATCCTGCTCTTCCTCTTTTCCCTGAGCCACGGACTCGAGGGACTAGCGACCGAGCGAGCATCGAGCGCGATCTCCGCGTTGGCCGAACTTGCACCGACCGAGGCGACGAGGGTGCTTGATGGCATCGAAGAACGCGTGGCTGTGAGTTCACTCGCGATCGGCGACATGGTGATCGTGCGACCGGGTGAACGGTTTCCCATCGATGGGGTCGTCGCCGAAGGCACGAGCAGCGTCGACCAGAGTCCGATGACCGGTGAGAGCGTGCCGGTCCGCAAGGAACCCAACGACGAGTGCTTCGCTGGCACGCTCAACGGTGAAGGGCTGCTTCGCGTGCGCGCACGCCGGGCGGCGGGCGAAACGATGATGGCTCGCATGGCCCGGCTCGTCGAGGAAGGACAGGCCAATCGCGGCGAGGCTCAGCGCCTGACTGCACGATTCACGCGCCTCTACACGCCGATCGTGCTGTTGGCGGTGCCAGCCGTGGTTGGCGGCCTGATGCTCGCAGGACACGGCTTCGACGATGCTTTCCTGCGTGGCATGGCCGTGCTCATCGGGGCCAGTCCATGTGCACTGGCGATCAGCACGCCGAGCGCCGTGCTCGCGGGCATCGCGCGGGCGGCCCGCGGCGGCGTGCTGGTGAAGGGTGGCGCGCACCTCGAAACACTCGGCTCGCTGCGCTGCATGGCGTTCGACAAGACCGGAACGCTCACGACCGGACGCGCGACCGTGCGATCGATCGAGTGTTTCAACGGCGCGAGCAGCGCGCGCACGCTCGCGATCGCCGAGGCACTGGACCGACACAGCTCGCACCCCTATGCCCACGCCGTGCGTGATGCAGCTCGTGCAGCCAACGCCCCGCGCGTGGAGCCGACGCAGGTCACCGATGTTCCAGGCATGGGTGTTCGCGCGTTCATCGATGGCCGCGCGTGCGCTCTCGGTTCGCCACGGATCATCGATGGCACTCCCTTGCCCGAATCGGTGCAGGCTCGCATCGACGCGCTCCGCGCCAAAGGACAGGCTGTGGCGCTCGTGGTCGAGGAGGACCGCGTGCTCGCGGTGCTGTCTTTCGAGGACCTTCCCCGCAACGGTGCAGCGGAGGTCATGGCCGACCTTGGCCGGTCCGGGATCGTGCGCATCGCCATGCTGACCGGCGATGCTCCCGCGGTCGCCGATCGGATCGGCGCGGCTGTTGGCATCACCGAGATCGCAGCCGGTCTGATGCCCGAACAGAAGATCGAGTGCGTTCGCGACATGCGCGCCACGGGACGGACAGGGATGGTCGGCGACGGCATCAACGACGCGCCGGCGCTCGCTTGCGCTGACCTCGGCATCGCGATGGGAGCGCGTGGCAGCGATGTCGCCCTGGAAGCCGCCGATGTCGCACTCATGGGCGATGATCTCGCTCGCCTGCCGTGGGCGATCGCGCTCGCGCGCCAGACGCGGCGCACGATCACGCAGAATGTGGTGATCGCCATGGGCGTGATGGCGATCTTGGTGACGCTGGCCTCCTTCGGCCACATCGGGCTCGGCGGTGCCGTCGTGCTCCACGAAGGCAGCACGGTGATCGTGGCGTTCAATGCGCTGCGGCTGCTGGTGTGGGATCGACGCGCGACCTGACGCGCGACCTGACGCGCGACCGGACTCGCGAGTCCACACCGCCAACGCCGCTCAGCGCACGAACCGCTGCATCAGGCGTCGCACGCGCCGTGCGGCCTCGTGCACTCGAGCAGGATCGAGCGCGCCGCTCTCGGCGGCACGCACGAGCGATTCATGCACTTCGACCTGTCGTGCGTGCTCATGGCAGACGAGCGCCACATCCACGCCCGCGCCAAGCGCGAGCACGGCCGCTTCACCGAGCGGCCATCGATCGGCCACAGCCTTCATCTCAAGGTCATCGGTGAAGACCACGCCGTCATAGCCAAGCTCGCCCCGGAGCATCCCCTGCACCACGCGGTGGCTCAGCGTGGCTGGCACGCCCGGATCAAGTGCCTCGAAGAGGACATGGGCCGTCATGATGCTCGCGACGCCGGCTTGGATCGATGCCGCGAACGGAGGAAGCTCGGTCAGGCCGAGTCGTTCCATCGTGTGCGGCAGGACCGGAAGATCGTGATGGCTGTCCTTGTTCGTATCGCCGTGGCCCGGGAAGTGCTTCGCGCACGCGCCCACGCCCATGAGTTGCATCATCTGGATGAACTCGACCGCACACGCGGACACGGTGCCAGGATCGGTCCCGAACGATCGTTCGCCGATCACGGGATTGGCGGGATTGCTGTCGACATCGACCACCGGCGCGAAATCGAGATCGATGTGCACGCTGCGCAATTCACGCGCGATGGCGCGACCCCATCGGCCTGCGGCTGCGGGGCCATCACGACCGACGGACCGCATCGGAGGGATCGCCGTGAAGCCATCCACCAGCCGCTGCACGCGCCCGCCTTCCTGATCGACGCCGACATAGACGAGTCCACGCGCGCGGCGCTTGATGTCCAGGCAGAGTTCGCGGACTTGTTCACGCGACTGCACATTGCGCGCAAAGAGGATGACGCCGCCAGCACCGCGATCAAGCATGTCTGACAAGGCGTCGTCGACATGATGTCCATGGAACCCCACGCACATGCATCGTGCACAGGCCAGGCGCAGATCCGTTGCGTCCATGTTCGTCATGCTAGCCTTCGTCACGCGCCACGGCCGCAGGCCTGACGCTCCCCCATGCCTCACGATGCATTCCAGGCGTTGCAGCACGCCAACTACAGGCGCTTCGCTGCGGGCTTCATGCTCAACAGTTTGGGACTGCATGTGCTCACGACCGCGGTGCTGTGGGATGTGTGGGAGCG
>VGXL01000006.1 GCA_016873315.1 Phycisphaerae bacterium
GCTCGCCCCGCCGAGCGACGGACGAAGAGCGCGCGCGAAGCCGGGTGCAGCGCGCGCGTCCGCGCAGCAGGGACCCGAGGAAGCGGGAGGACGAGCGCGAGCAACGCAGTGGCGGACCGCGGACGCGCAAGGACGAGCGCAAGCAACGCAGGAGCGGACTGAGGACGCGCAAGGACGAGCGCGAGCAACGCAGTAGCGGACCGAGGAAGCGGGAGGACGAGCGCGAGAAGCACGGCGCAGCAAGCGCCGCGCGGAAGCGGCAGGGCGCGCGACTACGCGGTCCAGGCGGGCAGCGTGGCGACGCCGCCATCCATGGCGAGCGCGGACAACGGCGTTCCCTCGGAGACTGCCGTCACGCCGTCGCGTCGCGTGAGCGAGAGTTTGGTCTGACCGCGCATGTGCTCTTCGAGTGCAATCTCGAGCGCCTTGCGGCGGTCATCGGGCAGCTTCGCGAACGCTTCGCGGCCGCGACACTTGGGGAAGCCACGACATCCAAGCCACGGTCCGCGCTTGCCGTCGCGAAGGTTCATGACATCGCCGCACTTGGGGCACGGAATGTCCGTCACGACAGGCGGCGGCGAGGGGAACTTGATCCCACCCTTGCGATCCAGGTTCAGGATGAACGGCGGCGGCTCGATCGGAAGTTCTGCAGCCTTCTTGCCCCGAGGCTTGACCGGGCGCGGCTTGTCCTCGACGAGGAAGTCGCCGAATCGCCCCGTGCGCTTGACCATCGGGACGCCAGCCGGCGAGAGCAAATCGAGCTGCTCGGCCATCAGCGGCTCGCCGCGACGATTGCAGGGGGATGCGAACGAACACGCCGGCACCATCTTCGGCGGCTTCGGCTTGGCCTTCGACGCAGCCTTCTTCGCCGACTTGGCCTTGGAAGCGGCCGATCCCGCTGACTTGGCCTGTGCCGAGCCTGACTCCGCTGAAGCTGCCGCGGACTGAGCTGCCGCGGGGTCGGGCACCTTCTCGTTGTAGCCGCTGCACGAGAGGAACTTGCCGGTTCGACCGAGTCGGTACTCAAGCCGGCGCCCGCACTGCGGGCACGCGTACGGCGATGGCTCCGTCACCGCCTTCACATGCTCGGCCTTGGCAGCCGTACCCAGCAGCGGCTTGAGTTCGTCGTGGAATCGATGCAGCAGGTCGGTCCAGCGCTCCTTGCCCTGCGCGACCTCGTCGAGCTCGCGTTCGATGCCACGCGTGTAGCCGATCTCGATGAACTGGTTCTTGAAGCCAGCCGCCAGGAACTCGGTCACGGCTTCACCGAGTGCCGTCGCGTAGAAGCGACGATCCTGCTGCTCCACGTACTCGCGGTTTTCGATGGTGTTGATCGTGCTCGCGTACGTCGAGGGTCGACCGATGCCTTCCTCTTCGAGCTTCTTTACCAGCGTGGCTTCGGAGTAGCGCGGGGGCGGCGACTGGAATCGTTGGCGTGGCTCGATGTCGAAGGGAGCGAGCATCGCGCCCTTCTCGAATGGCGGAAGCACTTGATCGCCGTCATCCTTCGGAAGCCCACTGATCTTGTAGAAACCGTCGAAGCGAAGCACGCGGCCGTTGGCCTTGAAGACCGCGCCGGTGTCGCGATCCGATCGACGCATGCGCACCGCGGTCGAATCCCACTCCGCATCGGTCGACTGGCACGCCACGAAGCACGACCAGATCAGGCGATAGAGCTTCAACTGTTCGTCGGTCAGCGCTGCGGCGATGCGATCGGGCTCGCGGAATGCGTCGGTCGGACGGATCGCCTCGTGGGCTTCCTGCGCGGCGTCGTTGCTGCTCGAGTAGAACCGCGGCTTCTCGGGCACATAGCGATCGCCGTGTCGATCCTTGAGGTACCGACGCGCCATGTCGATCGCTTCACGCGACAGGTTCGTCGAGTCAGTACGCATGTAGGTGATCAGACCGACGCGCCCCTCGCCCGGAAGGTCGATGCCTTCGTAGAGCTGCTGCGCGATGCGCATGGTGCGATCGGTCGACATGCCCAAGCGGCCGCTCGCTGCCTGTTGCAACGTGCTGGTGATGAACGGGGGATAGGGCTTCGACCGGGTCCGCGTGACATCGATCGATTCGACGCGGTATCGCGCGGCGGGATCGGGGCGTCCTTCGATGCGCACGAGTTTTTGCCCGCGCCCCTTGGCTGCGCCGTCGCTGGAGCGCTCAATGCGCAGATCGATCAGTCCGGCCGCCTCGGCAGCTGCGCGAGCATCGGGCGCAAGGTCTGCATCGCTGGTGTTGGGTGCCTCGATCCGAAGAGGCTTGCCGCCCATTTCGACCAGATCGCACGCGAGCGCCGTGTGCTCAGCGAGCCACGACATGCGATCACGCACGAGTGGAGGACGCCCGCGCTCATCACGGCGCGCGAGGAAGGACGACCACTCGCCGTGCAGGCTCGCGGACGCCTCGACTTGGAAGGTCATGCAGGCGGACAGATCCCATGACTCGCTTGGCGTGAACGCCCGAATCTCTTGCTCGCGCTCGACCACGATGCGCGTGGCGACGCTCTGCACACGCCCGGCGCTGAGGCCGCCGGCGACTTTCTTCCAAAGAATGGGTGAAACCTGATAGCCCACGATGCGGTCCACGATGCGACGCGCTTGCTGCGCATCGACGCGATCCATGTTGATCGCGCGCGGGGATTGAAATGCGCGCTGGACCTCGCTCTTGGTGATGGCATCAAAGGTGACGCGCTTGGCCTGGGCGGGATCGACGCCGAGCACCTGCGTGAGGTGCCACGCGATCGCTTCGCCCTCGCGGTCCAAGTCGGTCGCGAACCAGACTTCCTTCGCCGACTTGGCGAGCCGTCGCAACTCCGAAACGGTGCGCGACTTGTCGTCGTCGACTTCGTAGGTTGGCGCGAAGTCGCGGTCAAGGTCGACGCCCGGGACCGGCTGCTTCTCGCCCTTGGGGGACTTGCTCGGCAGGTCGCGGATGTGGCCAATCGACGCCTTCACGACGAAGCCCGGACCGAGGTACTTCTCGATGGTCTTCGCCTTGGCGGGGCTCTCGACAATCACCAGTTCATACGCGCCCTTGGGCGTCGGCGTTGGCTCGGCATCCCGACGGCGGGAACCGGAGCGCTTCGATGAAGAGGATCGTGCTTTGGCCATCGTTGGGGGCGGAGTGATACGGAGGAAGGGATGGCGGTGTCAACGACCCATGGGCCGCTCAGTGACCGTGTTGCAGGGGGCGTCGGCGATTTGTGCCGTGTTTCTGCAGCGTTTCACGCCAAAGATTTTTTTGCCAAGTCGGCCATGAGTTCCTCCGTCAGCCCGTCGCCCGCGTCAATCCAGGTCGATCCGGGAGTGTCGACGAAGCGTTTCAGCCAGGTCCGCTGCTGCTTCGCCAGCTGCCTCGTGCCGATCTTGATCGCCTCGAAAGCATCGTCCTCGCTCATCGCTCCGCGCAAGTGCGCGATCAGTTCCCGATAGCCCAGCGCGGCCGCGGCCTGCGCGCCGAACCCGCCAGCGCCCAGCAGCGCGCGGACCTCGTCGACCAGGCCCATCGCACGCATGCTGCGGACGCGAGCATTGATGCGGCGATTGTTCGCCTCGACGCCCATGGTCAGCCCAACGAGCGACCACCCGGCCGGAAGCGCGGTGGGCCGATCGCGCCACTGAGCTTGCAAGACGCTGATGCGCGTCCCCGTGGCTCGATGGACCTCGATGGCTCGGATCGTGCGACGACGATCGTTGCGGTGGATCCGCTCCGCAGCGTCTGGATCGATGCGCGTGAGTTCGGATCGCAACGCATCGAGGTCCCACGAAGCCAACTCCTCGCGCAGGACGGGGTCAGCGGGAGGCCCGTCGAAGAGGCCCTCGAGCAAGGCTTTGACATACAAGTTGGTGCCCCCGACCACGATGGCGACGCCGCTCCGGGCCCGGATCTCATCGAGCGCGGCCTTGGCGTGATCGAGCCAGTCCTCGACTGTGAATCCGTCGTGGGTGGGCGCGACGAGGTCCAGCCCGTGATGGACGACCTCCGCCCGCTCGGCGAAAGTCGGCTTGGCCGTGCCCACATCCATGCCCCGATAGACCTGCATACTGTCGGCGCTGATGAGTTCGGCCCTCGGTCCGGCCGCTCGCGCCATGGCCATCGCCAGCGCGCTCTTGCCGCTCGCGGTTGGACCCATGACCACAATGACGCGTCCTTCGGCCATTCGCGGACGGTACCTTCCGGCGCCCGGAGCCAAGACCATGCCCAAGAAGACGATTCGTGACCTCGATGTGACCGGCAAGCGCGTGTTCATCCGCGCTGACTTCAATGTGCCCATGGACGACCACGGTCACATCACCGATGACCGACGCGTGCGTCTGACCGTGCCCACCATCCTGAGCGTGCTTGATCGTGGCGGCTCAGTCGTGGTCGCCAGTCATCTCGGCCGACCGGACGGCACGGGATTCCAAGCGTCGGAGAGCGCTCGCCCGGTGCGCGACCTGCTCGACCGACTGCTCGCGGGGCACATCGATGGACCCGTGAAGATGGCGGGTGATGTGCCAACCTGCGCCGAGTCAGCCGCAGCCGCAGCCGCGCTCAAGCCTCGGCAGGTCTTGCTGCTGGAGAACCTTCGCTTTGAGAAGGGCGAGAAGAAGGGCGATCCCACTTTCGCCGCCAAACTCGCTGCCTACGCCGACGCCTATGTCAACGATGCGTTCGGTTGCTCGCACCGCACTGATGCGAGCATGGATGCCTTGCCGCGCGCGATGGCACCGAAGCCGTGCGTTGCGGGCTTGTTGCTCGATCGAGAACTCACCTACTTGCAGGGCGTGCTCGAGCACCCCAAGCGGCCGTTCGTCGCCATCATCGGCGGCGCCAAGGTGAGCGACAAGATCGCTGCGCTCACGAACCTCTGCGGACGCGTCGACACGATCGTCGTGGGCGGCGCGATGGCGTACACCTTCCTGCTCGCGCAGGGAATCGGTGTGGGACGCAGCCTGGTTCAACCCGACATGGTGGAGAAAGCCCGCACCATCCTTGGCTTCGCGAAGGAGCGCGGCACCGCGCTGCTCCTTCCGACCGATCATGTCTGCGGCGCCGAACTCAAGGCGGGCACGACGACGAGCGTCGTCGTTGGTGCGATCCCCGACGGGCTGATGGGTCTGGACATCGGTCCCGCGACGCTTGCCGCGTACTCCGCCGCGGTCCGCTGCGCCAAGACGATCGTCTGGAACGGCCCCATGGGCGCCTTCGAAACCGAGCCATTCAACGCCGGCACCTTCGGACTTGCGAAGGCCGTCGCGCAGGCCACGACGAACGGCTGCACATCGGTCGCGGGCGGTGGCGACACAGCGAGCGCTGTGGACCAAGCAGGGCTCGCGGATGCGCTGACCCACATCTCCACGGGCGGCGGAGCCAGCCTTGAGATGCTCGAAGGCAAGCCGTTCGCGTGCCTCGCCGCACTTCAGGATGCCTGAACGATCACGGCCCCGGTCTATACTCGTCCCAAAGGACTCGTCGCCATGCTGACCCACACGATTGCCGCGTTCACCTGCGTTGCCACCCTCTGCGCCGCCGCGCAGGAACCTGAGAAGCTCAAGGTCGGCTCGGCGATGCCCAGCCTGGACAATGTCGAGATCATTCAAGGCTCGAAAGACAACCTGACCGACGCCAAGGTCACGGTCGTCGAGTTCTGGGCCACCTGGTGCGGGCCGTGCGTGAAGGCGATTCCGCACATCAACGAGTTCGCCAAGGCCAATTCGTGGCGTGGACTTCGCGTGCTCGGGGTCAGCACCGACTCCACCGAAGACAAGTCCAAGGTCGAACCGTTCATCAAGAAGATGGGTTCGCGCATGACCTACAACGTTGGCTGGGCCGGCGATGGCGTGAGCCGCGATTGGATGGAGGCGTCGGGCCAGAAGGGGATCCCGTGCGCCTTCGTGTGCACCAACGGCAAGATCGCGTGGATCGGTCACCCGATGGATGACGGTTTCGAGTCCACGATCCGCAAGTGCCTGTCGGGCCGCTTCGATCCTGAACTCTCGCCCAAGGGCGAGCAGTACCTGGAGGCAGGCCGCGGTGCAGCGAAGAAGCGGAACTGGCGCGAGGCATCGAAGCACTTCGATGACTGCATCGCCCTGAAGCCCGAGATCTTCGTCGACGCAATGGAAGCCAAGTACCAGATGCTGGCCGATCAGCAGAAGGATGCAGCCGCCGCCAAGTCGTGGGCGACGGAGGTCACCGACAAGCTCTCGTCCAGCCCGGTGGCGCTGGCTGAGTTCGCCGTCTTCGTCGCTCATGATCCTCGACTGCAACAGCACGATCTTGAGTCTGCCCAATCCATGATCGAGGCCGCCATGGCGGCAGGTGGCACGAAGACGGATGTCCTCGTGTCGGCCGCGCGTGTCGCGTCGGCCGCAGGAAAGCTCGACGCGGCCGTCGAATTGCAGAACAAGGCGTGGCGTCAGGCTTCGCCGGAGCAGAAGCCATTCCTGAAGACCGACCTCGACGCGTACAAGCAGTCACAAGCCAAGGGCGCATCGGCCAAGGTTGGCCAGTGAGCCTTGACCGGCTCGCGTTCCCGTCAGGGGTCGCGGTCGGAGCGTCGATCCTCAGCGCTGATTTCGCCAGACTCGGCGACGAGATCACCGCGTCGCTTCGTGCCGGCGCTGGCTTCGTCCATGTCGATGTGATGGATGGGCACTTCGTGCCCAACCTGTCGATGGGTCCGGCTGTGTGCGCCGCCGTGCGTCGCGCAGCGCCGCGGGCTCCGGTCGATGTCCACCTGATGGTGCAGCGCCCGCTCGCGTTCATCGAGCCCTTCGCGAAGGCCGGTGCCGATTGGTGCACGGTCCACATCGAGGCGCAGGACGACCCTCGTGAGTGCGCTGAGCGTTCGCGGTCATTGGGCATGAAGGCCGGTCTGGCCTTCAATCCCCGCACACCGATCGAGCATGCGCTCGACGCGGGTCTGCTTGAAGCCGCAGACTTCGTGCTCATCATGAGCGTGCAACCTGGGTACAGCGGTCAAGCGTTCATGCCTGAGGTGTTGGACAAGGCGCGCCTGCTCCGACGCGCGGGTTGGCAGGGGCCGATTGAGATCGATGGCGGCGTCTCGCCATCCAACGCCCAAGCGTGCCGCGCCGCTGGCTGCACGCTCCTGGTGTCCGCTAGCGCCATTTTCGGCAGCGGTGATTACGCAGCCGCAGTCGGCGGCATGCTCGCGTGAGCGGTGGTCTTCGGCGGCAGTCTTGTGCCGTCGTCCTGTGCGATTGATGGCCGAACCGCGCTAGGATCCGACCCACACGGAGGTCATCGTGGCAGAGCAGTCGGCACCCTCATCGCGTGAACGCACTTGGGAGGAATCGGGCGTTGGTGGCAAGCGCGCCGTGCCCGAAGGCCTGTGGACCCAGTGCGAGGGCTGCGGCGAATCGCTCTTCCGAAAGGCGCTCGAAGCGAACCTCATGGTCTGCCCAAAGTGCGATCTGCACATGCGCATTTCGGGTCGCCAGCGCATCGCCCAACTGCTCGACGAGGGCAGCTTCGAGCCGATGGATGCCGAACTCACTGCGAACGATCCTCTGGGATTCGTCGATGTGAAGGCGTACCCGGATCGCATCAAGTCAGCGCAGCGATCGAGCGGGCAGCCCGAGGGACTGATCTCGGGAACTGGCTTCGTGAAGGGCCGCAAGGTCGTGGTGTGCGTCATGGACTTCTCGTTTCTCGCGGGCAGCATGGGCAGCGTCGTGGGCGAGAAGATCACCCGCGCCACGCTTCACGCCCTGGAGCATGGGCTGCCGCTGATCATCGTGTCGTGCTCGGGCGGCGCGCGCATGCAGGAGTCGGGTCTTTCGCTCATGCAAATGGCCAAGACGAGCGCCGCGCTCGCGCGCCTTGATGAAGCAGGTGGCCTGTTCATCAGCGTGCTCACGGATCCGACCACTGGTGGCGTCACCGCGAGCTTCGCCATGCTCGGCGATGTGATCATCGCCGAACCCAAGGCGCTCATCGGCTTCGCCGGTCCGCGCGTGATCAAGCAGACGATCCGGCAGGACTTGCCCGACGGCTTCCAGACCTCTGAATTCCTGTTGAACGCTGGATTCATCGACAGGATCGTGCATCGCAACGCGCTTCGATCCGAGATCGCCCGCCTCATCGACTTCGCCGGATGATGCGCTCACGGCGTGCTCCACGGCCCGGACTCCGAGGATGACGGACCAGCGATCGATGCGTGCAGTGTTGAGCTGGTCGCTCGCGGCCGGTCTGTTCTTCTGCTTGCCGTTCTCGCAGTTGGGGTGGTGGTGGTCCATCCCAGCATTGGCCTGCCATGCGCTGGCCAGCCACGGCTCGATGCGGTGGTGGAAGCGACTTGCTGCAGGTTGGATCGGTTGGCTGCCGTGCTGGATCGTGCTCGAGGGTTGGCTGCACCAGGTCACGACTGCCGGCTGTATCGCGCTCATCGCATACATGGCCATGTGGTCGGCACTCGTGCCCGTGGTGGCCGCGCGAGTGCGCGCCAGCCTGAGCGCCCGCGCGAGTTGGTGCGGGTTCCCGTTGGCGCTCGTCGGCATCGAGTGGGCCAGATCGCGCCCAATCTGGGATGGCTACGCGTGGTTCCAAACAGGCCACGCGTGGATCGATGCCACGCTCCCTGCACAGGCGGCCGATCTGCTTGGCGTGGGGCTCATCAGCCTGATGCTCGCCGTGACGGGAGAGGCCATCGCGTGCGCTTGGGCGAGCAGGGGCTCCGCTGCGACGCCCTTCACTCGCTCGTGGCGCATGCCTGCCGCCGTATCGATCGCGCTCATCAGTGCGGCGACGGCTTGGGGCGCGTACCGCATCGCGACAACCCCGGACGGAGCGCGCGTACGCATCGTCGCGATCCAGACCGATGTTCTGACGAGCAACAAGATCCGCTGGACGCCAGAGCAGCAGGTGAAGGACATGCAGCAGGCGCTGGATCTTTCAGCGCGCGCGGTCTTGGATCTTCGCGCGGTGGATGCATCGGAAGCCAAGGTCCCCACACTGATCGCGTGGCCCGAAACATCTGTTCCAGGATTCGGGCTCGATGCGCCGACGGTCGCCACGGTCGTTCGGCTGCAGGCATGGCCCGGCGACCGATTCGTCGATCCGATCTTGGATCTCAGCCGCGTGGCCGGTCCGGTCCTGGTCGGTAGCCCTGCGTTCGATGGTCTGCGTGACGACGGAACTCGTTGGGCTTGGGACCGCCAGTTCAATGCCGCGTACTTCATCGACGATGGCCGTGTGACGGATCGGTACGACAAGGCTTACCTCACGCCGTTCGGCGAACGCATGCCGTACATCAGCGCATGGGACTGGCTCGAGGATCAACTGCTCGCGTTCGGCGCATCGGGCATGTCGTTCGACCTGCAGGCGGGCGATCGGCCGCGCAACATGGCGTGGCCGGGGACCGATCTTCGCATCGCCACGCCGATCTGTTTCGAGGACACGGTCTCGCACATCGTCCGGCGCATGGTCCGCGATCCATCGCCGGCAGCATGCATCGTCAACCTCTCCAACGATGGTTGGTTCGGGACGAGCGATGCCGGCCGACGCCACCACGACATGATGGCGCGATGGCGCTGCATCGAGTGCAGGCTTCCCATGGTCCGGGTGGCGAACACCGGTGCATCGTCATCGATCGACTCGTGTGGACGCGTGGTCGATCGCCTTGCGCCACGGTCCGCGGACACGCTCATCGCCACGCCGCAACTCGACGGTCGCGACACGCTCATCATGACGGTGGGGGATAGTCTCCCAGCCATGAGCCTGGTGATGATGTGCTTGCTAGCCGTTCCCGTGCAGCGTCGCTGGCTTGGTCTGGCGGCGGCGATTGGTCTCATCCTCCTCGCCGGATGCAGCAGTGCCGGGGAATCAAGCGCCGTGTCGGGCGCGTGGAGCACGCGGTCACTCAGCGTCACGCCTGACCCCACCATGCCCAGCACGGTGCGGGCTGCTGAGCCAGCCTTCGCCGCACCCGAGGGCACTGGTGTTCGCGAGTCCGCGCTCGTGATCCTGACTTCGGCGTGCGCCGCCGAGTACCCGCAGTTTCGATCGAACGCCGTCGAGGCGCTCGCGCTCGACCCTGCCACCTTGACCAAGGAAGCTGGCGCGCTCTTGGCCGACCCGAATCCGGCCGTGCGATTCTCCGCCTGCATGGCCGTTGGACGAGCGAGGTTGGCGCTGTTTGCTCCCGCGGTGAAGCCGCTCGTGCAGGACACGAACCTAGCGGTCCGTGCCGGCGCGATCTTCGCACTGCAACGCCTTGGGCAACATCCGGACCAAACATCGCTCGCGGGGATGTCTGGCGCGAAAGACCTGACGACCCGCGGCATCGCGATCTTCGTCCTCGGTGAGCTCGGCAATCCCAGTGCCGTCCCGGTCCTTCGCGACGCACTGCAGCGTCCGACAGACAACACCAACCCGATGCGCGCCCGGATCGTCGACCTTCAGACGGCCGAAGCGCTGGCCAAGCTCGGTGATCGATCGCAGCTCGATCCCGTCAGGGCTGCGCTGCTCGCGCCGGGTGAGCAAGCAGAGCTGATGTGTTTGGGCGCGCAGATTCTGGGCAACATCAAGGATCAATCGTCCGAGGCGATGCTGCTTGGCATCGTCGCGGCGCGCGGGCGGACCGAGCGCCCGGCCGAGGTCCGACTGCTCGCCGGAGAAGCCGCGATCAAGATGGGCTCGGCGCGAACGCCCGAGATTCTCGCCATGGCGCGGATGATGCTCACGAGCCGCATGCCGATGGTCCGAGCGCAAGCGGCCACAACGCTCGGCACGGGTGGGCTGGCTTCCGATACGGCGACGATCGCGCCGCTGCTTCGCGACTCGAATCCGCTCGTCCAGTTGGCCGCCGCGCAAGCGATCCTTCGTTGCACCGCTCAGGACTCGACTTCTGGGACGGTCGCAGCCGATTGACACAACGCCGAGCCGTGGCATACCCTTCGTGATTCCACGGCAGCCCGGCTGCCCAGTCCGCCCCACGCACCCCAGAGACGCCCCCGTGCACATCCTTTCCAAAGTGTTCGTCGTCCTCGTCGCGCTGCTCTCGGTGGCCCTCGTGCCGCTGGTCGTGACGCAGAGCGCCAACCAGGCCACCTACAAGTCCCAAGCTGAGTCGGCTCGGTCGGAACTGGCCTCGGTGAACGCTTCGCTCCAGACCGCCCAGTCTGCCGCGGCTCGCCTTGAGACCGACCTTCAAGTCCGGATCAAGGAGCTCGAGGGTGAACGCTCAGCCATCCAGTCGGAACTTGCCGACAAGGTTGCTCGCGTCCGAACGCTTGAAACCGAAGTCGCCAACGCTCAGGTCGCCCAAGCCAAGTTCCAAGCCGGCCTCGAACTGCTGTCGTCGAGCGACAAGGAGAAGGTCGACCTGGTCAAGAAGCTCACCGACCAGCTCACGGACTCGCGCACCCGCGAAGTCCAGGCCCGCAGCGAATTGGTCGCGGCCGAGGGTGAACTCGCCGCGCTGACCAGCAAGTACGAGAACGCTGTCCAGGCGCGCCGCGACCTCGAGGAAGAGGTCCAGAAGCTGATGGAGATGAAGAGCCAGGCTGATGCCCGCGCAACGGCCCCGGCCGCTCCGGCCGGTCCCGCCGCCTCGCTCGGCGCTGCTGGTGAGACTGAGCGCGTTGCCGCTGACCGCAACCTCGTCGCCCGCATCATCGATGTCCGCCGGACCGACGAAGCGATTTACGCTGAGATTGACGCTGGTTCGTCCAGCGGTGTCCGCCAGGGCTGGACCCTGATGATCGGCGACGGTGCGACCTTCGTCGGCGACCTGCGCATCATCCGCGTCGATGTGAATCGCGCCGTCGGCCTCGTCGAGCTCGAGGATGCCTCGGGCCGTGGCGAAGTCCGCACGGGTCAGCGCGCCGTGGCGCGCAAGGGGGAGTGAATCCATGGCGAACCCCAAGGCAACCCGTCCGGCCGCAATGAATGTCTACACCGCGCTGATGGCGGCTGCCGCCCTTGCATTGCTTGCTGGTGCGGTTATCATCGCGATGCGCAATCAGGAGACCCAAGGTTCGTACATGCTTGGGCTCTGACCGCCACGGCTGGCGGTAGCGAAAGCGCAGCACCGATGCACGACGGCGTGCATCGCATTCAAGGAGGAAGACATGCTGCTCGAAAAGTTCCTTGGCCTGTTCAGCGTCGACATGGGGATCGACCTTGGTACCTGCAACACGCTCGTGTGCGTGAAAGGTCAAGGGATCGTTCTGAATGAACCGTCCGTCGTGGCCGTTCGCAAGGGCACCAACAAAGTGCTCAACGATGGTCGCGCCGTGGGTTTCGCCGCGAAGGAAATGCTCGGCAAGACGCCTGGCACGATCTCCGCGATCCGTCCGCTGAAGGAAGGCGTCATCAGTGACTTCGAGATCACCGAGGCGATGCTCGCGTACTTCATCCGCAAGGTGAATGGCCCCAATCGCTTCTTCGGTCCGCGCGTGGTCATCTCGATCCCGTCTGGCATCACCGCCGTCGAAAAGCGCGCCGTGCTCGACAGCGCCGAGCGCGCTGGTGCCCGTCGCGTCTACTTGGTTGAAGAACCCATGGCGGCCGGCATCGGTGCTGGCCTGCCCATCGGCGACCCCACGGCGAGCATGATCGTGGACATCGGTGGCGGCACGACCGATGTGGCCATCATGAGCCTTGCTGACATCGCGCACTGCGTCAGCGTGCGTGTGGCCGGTGACGACTTTGATGAGGCGATCGTCGACCACATGCGCAATGTGCACGGCCTGATCATTGGCGAACAGTCCGCCGAGCGCGTCAAGATCGAGATCGGTTCCGCGGGCGCGCTCGCCCAGGAACTCGAAATGGAAGTGCGCGGCCGCGACACAGTCACGGGCATGCCGCGCAAGGCGACCATCAACAGCGTCGAGATCCGCCAAGCGCTCACACCGCCGGTCAGCGCGATCATCAAGGCGTGCAAGGACACGCTGGAACAAGCAGCGCCCGAACTCGCGGCCGACCTGGTGAACAATGGCATCGTGCTCGCTGGTGGTGGTGCGCTCCTGCGCAACATCGACCGCGTGATCAGTCAGGCCACTGGTCTTGAGACCCGTGTCGCGAATGATCCGCTGACCTGTGTTGCGCAAGGCACGAGCATCTACCTCGAAAACCTCGAGGCCTACAAGGACACGCTGGAGAGCGACGTCGCCGAGTTCTGATGGCAGGGCGTGCGCTTGAGCCGCAGGTCGTCTGCGGCCCAGAGCGCGCTCACTCGATCCGTCCGCTGCGCCCCGGTCACGGATGGGAGGCTCGATGAGGATCGCTGATCGCCCCTTCGCCATCGCGGTGCTCGTGTCGATGATCGTGTCGGTCCTGCCGACCAGAGTCGTCGGCGGGGTGCTCGTCGATGCGTCGGGGGTGGTGTCGGCGCTCCTCAATCCACCGGCCCATGCGCTTCAGCTCCTGCGCGAGTGGCTTCGACCTCCGCAGCAGGTGCGCGGCCCGGATGATCCTGTGATGCGTGAACTGGTGCGTGAGCGCGACACCTACCGCAGCCAGTGGCACGCCGCCCGTCAGGAAGTCGCCGAACTCGAGCGCAAGCTCGATCAGTTTGGCGCGATTCGTCGAGCCGATCCATCTGGCGCCTGGCGCCTTGTGGACGCTGCGGTGGGCATGGCGGTGCCCGCTGCGGGGCAGGGCGTCGTCAGGCTGTTGAGCGGAACCGCACTTGGCGTCGCCGCCGGCGATGTCGCCATCGTTCGCGGTGACCTTCTCGCCGGGCGCGTTGGTCCATCTCCCGACCGTCTCTCGTCAACACTCATCCCGATCGGGCACGCGGGACTCGGCCGCATCGATGCATCGATCGTGATCGACGAAGCGGGTCAGGGTCGTCGATTGCCGGTCCAACTCGAGGCCATCGGCGAAGGCCGGCTCGGCTGCGATGTTGCACTGGATGGTGGCGTCAAGCCCGGCATGCTCGTGCGCCTTCGCGATGCAAGTTGGCCCAAGGGGGCGCAGGGCATGGTGCTCGGAACGGTGGTCGAGGTGGGTCGCAAGGACCAGCAGCCGTTGCGGGGACGGGCCATCATTCTGCCTGCGATTGACGCGCGGAATCTTGCAGAGGTGACCATCAAGGCGACCGGGCAGAGCAGTCAATCAGGGAGCGCGCCATGACGGCGCGGCCTGCTCGAATCTCTTCACGATCCCGCACCCCGAGCGCGCTGGCGGGCTTCGATGCGTAGCCCAGTCTTCATCGCTGCGTTGCTCGTCGCTGTGCTTCTGGACAGCGCGTTTCTGCAGGTGCTCACCATTGGCGACGCTCGGCCATGGTTGTTCCCAGTGGTCTTGGCGTTCGTCAGCTTCAATGCGAGCAAGTCAGCGGCATGGTGGAGTGCGCTCGCCATGGGCGTGCTCTATGACTTGGTGTCTCCGGTGGCGGCACCTGGCGGAATCACGATCGTGGTGATCGGCCCTAACACCGTGGGCTGCCTCCTTGCAGCGGCTGCGGCGATCCCACTTCGTGGCGTGGTCTTCAAGCGCAATCCGGTGGCGGTCGGTGTCCTGGCGGGCGGCCTCTTGATGATCCATCAGGTGGGCTGGTTCGCAGGTTGGACCGTCCGCGGTTGGCTGGGTGATCCCGTGCCGTGGACGGTCGGTCATGTGGGCGGGGCGATGCTCGCATCGTTCTGGGCTGCGTGCGCCACCGCTGTGCTTGGGATCCCCGTGAGCGTGCTCCTTGATCGCATCGAACGCTGGTGGGGATTCCCGCCGGTGGGCAGCGTCGCGCGCCGAATCTAGCGCTCGTCACCCGTGGGCAGCGTCGAGTCGCTCGTCACCCGTGGCCAGCGTCGCGCGCAGCGTCGAGTCGCCATACAGTGCACCGATGCAGGTCGATCGATCCATGTGGCGCGGCCCGGCGGTGGCGCTGTTCGACGCGCCAGTTCGGGGCATGGGACCCTTGGATGACCTTCGCTCAAGCGGCGAGCACCGCCTGGGCGCGCTGACGGCTCTGGAGCGAATCAACTTGGCGTGGGGCGTTGAGCCTTCGATCGTGGCTGCGCCAGCGGTTCACGGCGTGGTCCGCGAGCGATTCCCCACCGGTGATGTCGTCGATGGCGAACTCGTTGCGATCCATGGCTGTTGCACGTTTCTTCCAGCCGTGCGACGCATGATCGGCGACCTCTCGCCTGGTGAGGCGATCACACAGGGTGGGGCAGTCGTCGCGGCTCGATGCACGGCCCAAGAACTACGCGACCATGTTCATGGGGGCGGATCGCTCGGTTCTCGATCGACGGAACTCGACGACCGTGCGCTGGCGAGCACTCCGTGGACCACGCTCGACCTATTGCCGAGCACGCTCGCGAGCGATCTGGAACTCCTGATCGCGCGCGGCGGATCGTGTTCTGGTGGTCGTCGTGCGGACCTTGGCGATCACCCGGTGCAGATCGCTCCGAGCGCCCGAGTCTGCCCCGGTGTGATCCTCGACGCCAGCCATGGTGCCATTGTGATCGCGGATGGCGCCACGATTCGACCCGGCGCCATCTTGGTTGGTCCGTGCGCGGTCCTGGCTGGCGCATGGGTTGCCGAGCGTGCTGTCATCAAGGCGAACACGGTGATTGGCCCGCGCTGCAAGGTCGGGGGCGAAGTCGGCTCCGTGATCTTTCACGGCAACAGCAACAAAGTGCACGATGGTCATCTGGGTGACTGCCTGGTCGGCGAGTGGGTGAACATTGGCGCAGGGGCGACGGGCAGCAACCTGTTGAACACCTACGGCGAAGTCGCCACGCGGCTCGAGGCGTCGTCCTCCGTTGAACGGACCGGTCGGATCTTTTACGGCGGCATCGTCGCTGATCACGCGAAGGTCGGCATCATGGCGGCCATCACGACGGGGTCGTCCTTCGGGACGGGCGCCATGATCGCGTGCGATCGTCCACCGGCCTGCGTGGATCGCTTTGCCTGGCTCACTCCGGAACGGATGGCGCGCTACAGATGGGATCGGTTCGAGCAAACGATGCGGGCCGTGATGGCGCGGCGCGGTGCTGAGCCGGGCCCCGCGCTGCTTGGCCGACTCCGCGAGTTGCATGCGGCCGGCGAGGCGCGCTGAAGTGTCCCAACGGCTCTGCATCATTGATGGGCACGCCCAGTTCTTTCGGGCGTACTACGCCATCCGCGGCGGGCTCAACAGCCCCGTCACGAACGAGCCGACCAACATGGTCTACGGCTTCTGCCAGATGCTGCTCAAGCTCGCGCGTGACAGCGCGTGTTCGCACATTTCGCTGGTGATCGATGCAAGTGGCGACACCGAGACCTTTCGATCCGAGATCTATCCCGAGTACAAGGCGCACCGAGAGCCACCGCCGGAAGACTTCGATGGTCAGGTCGAGCGGTGCCTCGAACTCGCGCAACTTCTCGGCATTCCGCTCTCTGCCGAATCGCGCGTCGAGGCCGACGATGTCATCGCCACGCTCGTGCGGACGGTGCGACGGGACCACCCCGAGGTGAAGATCCGAATCGCGAGCAAGGACAAGGACCTCGCGCAGTTGCTTGACGACGCGACGGTGCTCTACGACGTCCAGTCGGGCACGGAGCTCACGGCGGATGGCTTGTTCGACAGCAAGGGTGTTCGTCCTGAGCATGTGGTCGACATGCTCGCGCTGATGGGCGACGCGGTGGACAATGTTCCGGGCATTCCGGGCATCGGCCCCAAGACTGCGGCGCAGTTGGTCGTGCAGTACGGATCGATCGAGGGGGTCCTCGCTCATCTCGCCGATCTCACACCCAAGCGGCGCGAGTCGATCGAAACGCACCGTGACCAACTCGGGTTGGCACGCACGCTGGTCCGACTGAAGGATGACTGTGCCATCGACTGGTCCCTCGCGCGGAGCCGATTCGATCCATCGGCCGTCGACGCGGCCGCGCTCTCCGCTTGGCTGGAGCTGCTTGGGTTCGGACGACTCCGTCAGGAGTGGATGGCGTTCCTGCGTGCCCAAGGCGCAGCGATGCCGCAGGGGATGGGTGCTGCTTCGGCGCCCACTTCAACCGAGTCCCAAAGGCTTGGGGCTGCCCGCGCATCTGCTTCAACCACATCTCGACCAATTGCGCGCTCCTCCGCGCGGGATGAGAGCGCCGAGGGCACGCTGTTCGCGGGACTGTCGAGTACGCCAGAAGCGGCGCCGGTCGCTCAGCAAGCCAGTTGCTCGTGGACCATGCTCGTCGATGCGCCCACGCTCTCCGCTTGGGTCGATGCGACCCGATCCGCATGTTTGAACGGCGCGGTGCTGGCCTTCGACACCGAAACGGACGAACAGCCGCCGCGGACGCCGTGCATGGTTGGTTTCAGCGCGTGCGTCGAACCCGGCACGGCCGTCTATGTCCCCACGCGCAGTGCCGATCCAGGGACACACCTCGACAACGCGCGCGCGATCGAGATCCTTCGACCCTTGCTCGAGGATCCGGCGGTCAAGAAGGTCGCGCACAACGCCAAGTTCGATCTGCAAGTGCTTCGCGCGCACGGCGTGCATGTGCTTGGGCTCGTGGCGGACACGATGGTCGAGAGTTTTCTGCTCGAACCGGAGCGATCGACGCATGGTCTTGGCGATGTCGCGCATCAGCGACTGGGACAGTCGAAACTCTCGATGGAAGCCATCACGGGCACGGGCCCGCATCGGCGCACGCTTGACCGGGTCGATGCAGCGCTCACCGCACCGTATGCCGCGACCGATGCCGACCTCACGCTTCAGCTTCATCAACGGATGTCGCCGGAACTCGATGCGCAGGGGCTGCGCCGCTTGCACGATGAGGTCGAGCTCCCTCTTGTGGCAGCGCTTGCTGACATGGAGTGGAACGGGATCCGCGTCGAACGAGATGAGTTGCAGCGCCAGCGTGCTCGTCTGGAGCGGCTGATCCTCGATGTCCGCGCGCGCATCGCCGCTGCGGCACCTTGGCCCTTCAATCCTGACAGCCCCAAGCAGCTCGCGGCCGTCCTCTTCAATTCGCCTGATGCGGACACGCCAGGACTTGGAATGCCGATCGTCAAGCGGACGAAGACTGGTGCGAGCACCGACGCCGAAGTCCTCGACACGCTGGCCGACGATCCGTCCGTCACGAGTCCGCTGCCCCAACTGATCGTTGAACACCGGCAGCTCACGAAACTCGTCGGGACCTATCTCGTTGCGCTCGAACAGGCGATCGATCCCCGTGATGGCCGCGTGCACGCCTCGTTCCACCAGACTGGTGCGGCGACTGGACGACTCTCGAGCTCCGATCCCAACCTTCAGAACATCCCGATCAGGACGCCGACGGGCCGCGAGATTCGCGCAGCGTTCACGGCGCCGCCCGGCCATGTGCTGCTCGCATGCGATTACTCGCAGGTCGAGTTGCGCGTGCTCGCGCACCTCTCCGGCGATCCCGCGCTCTGCGCCGCCTTCGCCACCGGACAGGACATCCACACGGCCGTCGCTGCCGAGGTCAACGGCATCGATCCGTCGCAGGTCACGCCAGAGCAGCGCAACGCTGCCAAGATGGTGAACTTCGGCATCGTCTACGGCATCACGCCGCATGGACTCGCACGGCGGATGGGACCTGGGACGAGCCAGGCCCGCGCGAAGGAGATCATCCAGGACTACAAGGCGCGATTCGCCGGCCTCGAGTCGTTCCTGCAGCAGTGCATCGATGACGCGCGGACCCGCGGATGGTCGACGACGATCCTTGGCCGCCGCCGACCAGTGCCGCAGCTGCATTCGCGCAATGGCAACGAGCGTGCACTCGGCCAGCGCATCGCCGTCAACACGGTGGTGCAGGGGAGCGCTGCCGACCTGATCAAGGTTGCGATGGTCGCGGTGCATCGCGGATTGCCCTCGATCTCATCGGGCTCTCGTCTGCTGCTTCAGATTCACGACGAACTCGTGCTCGAGGTTCCCCAAGCCGAGGTCGCCACGGTCGAACCTTGGGTCAGGGAGTGCATGCAGCAGGCGATTCCCATGCGCGTGCCCATCCTGGTCTCGAGCCACTGGGGTCCGCGATGGCTCGACGCCAAGTGACGAATCGTCCGCAATAAACGAGCTGTCCCCACACGCGCCTTGGGCGACCGGGCAGGTTGACGAACCATCGGAAGCCGCTACACTTTCCCGTCCACGGCCAGCCATGGCGGTGGGGCGCTTCGGCGCTGGTTAGGGGTGGTAGCTCAATTGGTTAGAGTACCGGCCTGTCACGCCGGTGGTTGCGGGTTCGAGTCCCGTCCGCCTCGTTCAAACGCCCTCGATCGTTTACGCGATTGAGGGCGTTGTCGTACCCGGAGCGCTGCATGGCACATCGCATCGATCCAGACGAGGGACCTTCGCACGATGACATCCGTCGGCTCGAACGGCCGCGTCCGGGGTTCTGCCCGGACTGTGGACGGTCGGTCGCCGAGGATGCCGATGTCTGTCCGGGATGCGGCAACTGGATCGCTGGCAGCCCACTGCGCGAGCCCCCTGTGGCGCACCATGTGCGAAAGCAGCATCGGGTGCTGCTGGCGCTGGTGCTCCTAGGCGTGTTGGTCTTGCCGTTGCTGCGTGCCTGCTCGTGAGCGGCGCGCGCCGGGAAATGCCTCGTCAAGGACTCGAACCTTGGACCCGCTGATTAAGAGTCAGCTGCTCTACCAACTGAGCTAACGAGGCGTTGGGGCGGGAAGTATAGGAACTGCCCGCCCCGTTGGCAACCGATGGAAGAGCTCAGGCCTCGGCCTTCTGCCGAGCACCGCAGCACTTGCCGAACTTCTTGCCGCTGCCGCAGGGGCACGGCTCGTTGCGCCCGACGATTGCGGCACCTTCGACGGGTTTGCGCGGGATCGCCGGCACCGATGCAGCTGGAGCGTGCGGCGCGGCGTTGCCATCAGCAGCATCTGTTGGCGCGGCAGCAGGTTGCGGGGCGCGCGGTACGGCCAACTGCAATCGTCCCTTGAACACCAGATCGGTCACGCGATCGCGTGCAGCCAGTTCCATCTCAGCGTAGAGCCGGCTCGACTCGCGCTTGAACTCGATGCGCGGGTCCTTCTGGCTGAAGCTGCGGAAACCGATCGAGTCGCGCAGTTGGTCCATCGCGTGAAGATGGTCTTTCCAGGTCGCATCGAGCACCTGCACGAGCACCATCTGCTCAAAGTTCGTCAGCTCCTCGCGGTGCTTGGGATCGTTGGATGCGCGCTCGCGTGAGATGGCGACCAGGCGTTCGCGGATCTCGCGCGGATCAGCCGAGGGGAGCGTGGAAGGGGTCCAGTCCACGCCATATCGATCGCGGGCCCAGGCGCAGAAGTGTTCGAGCGCATCGGGGTGCTGCGCTGCCAGCATGGCGCCCGTGCGCTCGACCCATGCATCGATCGCGAAACTCACTTCGCGCTCGGCATAGATGGAGCGCGCGAGTTGCTGAAGCGTCAGCGTGATTTCCTTGGGATTTGGGCTCGCGCCCAGATCCGAGGTGGTCACGGGGCGGTTCCACTTCGCGCTGCACCAACGCGCGAGTTCGGAGCGACTCCACTCGCCCGAGACCATCGGCTCAAGCGCGGCAGTGTCGATCGCATCGAATCGTGCGCGCATCGCGGCCTCAAGCTCCGCTCGGACCTCGCGACGACCTGCCTTGAGCGCGTCGTCGGTGAGTTCGCAGCCCCAGGTCTTCTGTGCCCACTCGCGCAGCAGTGCAGGGTCAAGGTGTTCCGCATCCTCATCGGGCAGGAACTCATTCAGCGCCGTGTCAATCGACGCCAAGGCCTCTTCGTGCGTGTCGGTCCGCACGGCCCGCAGCATGCCGTCGCGGTCCTTGCCGCGGAAGCGCTCTGCCTCGACATGGACGCCGTAGTGCTCCCAGACCCACTCACTCACGCAACGGGGGGCGTGCAGCGGATCGAGATAGGTGGACACGGCATCGGAGACGGAGGAGTCGATCGACTCAAGCACGATCGATCGCAGATCCTTGCCCTCGAGGATGCGCTGACGCAGGCCGTAGAACTTGCCACGTTGCACGTTCAGCGGCTCGTCGTACTCAAGGATGCTCTTGCGCATCTGGAAGTTGCGCTCCTCGACCTTCTTCTGGGCACGCGCCACAGCGCGGGTCAGCATCGGAGCTTCGATCGCGTCGCCTTCGCGCATACCGAGCACGCTCAACGCGCGAAGCGTGGCGGGTCCAGCGAACATCTTCATCAGATCGTCTTCGAGCGAGAGCAAGAACCGGCTCGACCCTGCATCGCCCTGACGACCGGCGCGGCCACGCAGCTGGTTGTCGATGCGGCGGCTTTCATGGCGCTCGGTGCCGATGATGTGCAGCCCGCCCATGGCTTCGACCGTCGCGTGGAACGAGATGCGGTGCAGTTGGAACGACCCCGTCGCGTCGAGCGCCTTCATGAGCGATGCAGGCTTTGCCTTGCGCGCATCAGCTTCGCTCATGCCGGTGTGCTCGATCGCCCAGGCGCGCAGCGTTCGCAGTTGGATCTCGTCCATGGAAAGCGACGCGGCCTCGGCGCGCTCGACGCCGGCCTGCGTTGAAGCAAGGTGTCGCCAGCACAGATCCAGGACGACCTCGTCAGCTTGGTCAGCGCTTGCTTCGCGCGGACAAATGTTGCGGCGCTTCCAGTGCTCGATGAGGTCGGCGCGCGTGATGCGGCCGAGCTTGATGTCGGTGCCACGGCCGGCCATGTTCGTTGCGATCATCACCGCACCGAGTTGCCCCGCACCGGCGACGATTTCCGCCTCGCGCTCGTGCTGCTTCGCATTGAGCACTTCGTGTCGGATCCCATGACGCTTGCGGAGTTCCGCCGCAAGGAACTCGCTCTTCTCCACGCTCGTCGTGCCGACCAGCACAGGGCGACCGAGATCGTGGTGACGGCGAATCTCTTCGATGACGGCGCTCCACTTGTCCTTCACGCTCACATAGACCTGGTCATCGCGGTCATCGCGTGCAATGGGCACATTCGTCGGGATGCTCACGACATCGAGCCGGTAGATCTCGTGGAACTCCTCGGCCTCGGTGTCGGCGGTCCCCGTCATGCCCGCGCGGTGGCCGTAGAGTTTGAAGTAGTTCTGGACCGTGATCGTGGCCATCGTCTGCGTTTCTTGCTTGATGGTCACGCCTTCCTTCGCCTCGACGGCCTGGTGCAAACCGTCGGACCACTGGCGACCGACCATCTTGCGACCGGTGTTCTGGTCGACGATCACCACGCCGAGCTGGCCGGACTCGTCGCCGGCGACCACATAGTCGCGGTCGCGCTGATAGACCGTGTGCGCACGCACCGACTGCTCGAGCAGGTGTGGCATGTCCATGTTCTCGCCGACATAGAAGGACCCGATACCAGACACTCGCTGTGCCTCGGCGATGCCGGCGCTGGTGATCGTGGCGCGCTTCTTGTCGAGCTCGACTTCGTAGAACTGGGCATGCCGATCGCGTTCGGCCTCGAGCCGTGGGATCGAACGACGCGCCTCATCGAGCTTCTTCCGCAACTCAGGCTTCTGCGATGCGTCGCGGACGTTTCGAAGATCGCCCTCGAGACCGGCGGCCGTCGAGCGGGCCTTCGACACGGCTTCCTCCGCTTCGTTCCAGGCCTGTTGGCGATCGACCAGATGGCGCGCC
This sequence comes from Phycisphaerae bacterium, assembly GCA_016873315.1. GTDB lineage: Bacteria > Planctomycetota > Phycisphaerae > Phycisphaerales > SM1A02 > SYIB01. The sequence goes on from VGXL01000006.1 coordinate 22,507, forward strand.
AAGCGATCCGCAAGGTCGTACCGCGGCGCCTTGTTGAAGGCTGGACCGCTGATGATGAGCGGCGTGCGGGCCTCGTCGATCAGAATCGAGTCGACTTCGTCGACGATCACAAAGTCCCGACGCTTCTGGACCTGATCCTCGGCGCGCTGCTTCATGTTGTCGCGCAAGTAATCGAAGCCGAATTCTGCGGTCGTTCCGTAGACGACATCGCATCGATAGGCGTCCTGCTTCGCCTCGGTCGACTGCATGTGGATGGGGTGGATCGCACCTGCGGTCAGTCCGAGCGCGCGGAAGAAGGGGAAGGTCCAGTCACGGTCGCGTTGCACGAGGTAGTCGTTGACCGTGACGACATGCACTTGGTGTCCGCTCACGGCGGCGAGATAGGTCGCCAACGGAGCGACGATCGTCTTCCCTTCGCCGGTCTTCATTTCGGCGATCTTGCCCTCGGACAGCACGATGGCACCGATGATCTGCACATCGAACGGACGCGCGCGGAAGGGCGGCTTCGACATCGCGTGCAACGCGCGAACGGCCTCGTAGAGCGAGTTGGGCAGATCGATCGTGAGCCATGCCGGGGTCCCTGCGGTGCATCCGAGCAGGTCGCCCTCAGGCGCAGCGTCGGGAAGGGCAGCAGCTTCGGCGCGAGCTGTCTCGAAGAGCGCGCGAACTTCTGCCGGCAAGGTTGATGCGTCGAACGCGAGATCAGGATTGAGGATGTTGCGGATCCCGACCGAACGATCCATCGCCTCGCGCGCCACGGCGAAGACCTCGTGCCGGAAGGACAGGGGATCCTCACCCTTGGCCACACGCGCGCGGAACTCCGCCGTGCGCTCTCGCAACTGCGCATCGGTCAGCACGCGGATCGATGGCTCAAGCGCGTTCACCTGGTCAACGATGCGCAAGTAGCGCTTGACCATGCGCTGGTTGCGAGTACCGAAGAGCGAACGCATGACGGAACTGATGACGGGAACGGCCATGGGGGGTGTCCTTTGCAGAGATCGTGGACCGCGTCGCACGGCGACGGGGTCACGGGTTTGGATGTCAGGAAATGCTTGGATTCAACGCTCGACGGCACTCAGGCCATCGGCGGAGGCATCGCACCGCGGCCTTGGTCAACCCAGCCGACCACACGACCTGCGGTCACGCTTGGGCAGGCGGCCATGGGCGCCGTCGTGACGGCGGACCCAGCAAGCGATCGACGGTGCGATGGTGCTGCGACGGCGCTCGCTGCGTCCACCATCGCGCAGGCATCGAGGCGCGCAGCCGCCATGGGCGCTGCTCCGCTCGCCGCAGCGAGCGTGAGCATGAGCACGAGGACTTGGATGATGGCGGCGGTCACCACGGTCCCGTAGTGTGGCGTGTGACGGTCGGACCTGCAACTGCGGGGCGTCGGATTTCGTGCGGCGAGCGGACTCGCGCTCCCGTGAAACCGGCGCTTCCCGTGAAACCAGTGCGACTGTGAGCATCCGCGCCCCATGGCGACTCAAGGAACCCAGTTGATGCTGTCGCTAGGATGATCCCGCCCGATTCCGGCCCAGTAGCTCAGCGGTCCAGAGCAGTCGACTCATAATCGATACGACCTCGGTTCGAATCCGAGCTGGGCTACTACCCTTGACCTCCATGCAGCGCATCACGCACCGACTTCGACAGGATCGCACAGCCGGACGCGGAAGCCTGATGCCGTTCGTCACCGCCGGCGTGCCGTCCATCGCGGCCACGGTCGACACGATCCGCGCCCTGGATCGTCTGGGTGTCGCTGCACTCGAAATCGGCTTCCCATTTAGCGATCCGATCGCGGACGGACCAGTCATCGCTGCGAGCATGGACCGGGCGCTCCGCTCGGGAACGACGGTCGCCGGAACGATGGCAGCAATCAAGTCGGTTCGGGCTAGCGTGGAATGCGGCCTGATCGCGATGGTCTCGATGAGCATCGTCCACCGCCACGGTGGTGCAGCGTTCGTGCGGCAAGCCCACGATGCTGGATTCGATGCGTTGATCGTGCCGGACATGGATGTTGACGCGGCCGATCAGGTGCTCGAGGCGGTGGACCGATTCGGGATGGGGTTGGCGCTCCTGGTTGCGCCGACCTCGACTCCCGAGCGAATTCGTGCGATCACCCGCCGTTGCCGTGGCTTCGTCTATGCGCTCGCTCGTGCGGGGCTGACTGGCACGAGCGATGCACCACCCGATGTCGCCGGGACCGTCGCGGCGATTCGCGCGCAGACTGATCTTCCCATCGCGGTCGGCTTCGGCATCGCGACCCCCGAACATGTCCGCCTGGTGGTCAAGCATGCTGACGCCGCGATCGTCGGCAGTGCTTTGGTCCGCGCCATGGACGGTGACGCAGCCACGGCGCACGAACGCGCTGCCACGTTCATCGCCCCGCTGCGTGAAGCCTGTCAAACCGAACGAGTCTGACGTGCGCTGCCGATCGCATTGATCAGTAGCGACGCATGACGCCGATGACGATGCCCTGAACTTGGCACTCGTCGACGATGATCGGCTCGAACTCGGGATTGGCTGGTTGAAGCCGGATGCGCCCATCGCGCTCGCGAAAGAAGGTCTTGAGCGTGGTCTCACCGTTGGGCAGGAGCGCCACGACGCGATCGCCATTGCGTGCCGTTGAACGGCGCTCGACGATGACATAGTCGCCATCAAGAATGCTCTCGTCCTTCATGCTCATGCCTTCAACCTGGAGCGCGAACATTTCGTTGTGCCGACCGCGGGCTGGACCGAAGACCTGGCCAAGGCTCAGGGTTTCGTCCTGTTCAAACTTCTCGACCGGGTGACCGGCCGCAATGCGGCCGAGCAGGGGCAGCGTCAGTGCATCGGTGCTTGGCGCCACGCGACCGATGGGTGCGTCGTCATCGACCGTCAGCGCCAAAGAGCGCGCCTTGTTCGGATTGCGTGAGAGCACGCCCTTCTCCACAAGCGCCTGAACATGCTCGAACACCGTGACTTTGCTGACGCCGAGTTCGTCGGCCAGTTCCTGCATCGTGGGGGAATAGCCCCGGTCGTTCCGCCATTGTCGGACTAGGTCGTAGATGCGCAGTTGCTTGGGAGTGAGGTTCATGGTGGGATCCTGAGGCGTGCGTTCGAGTGGACACGGGAACTGGAATCGGTTGAAGCGGAAGTTCGATGCGCGTGAGACCCAGGAGGTCGTCAAGCCAATCGATGGGCTGGAGCGCCACACGCAGTGCGCCGCGCCAGCCGGTGAGCGGGCCGGGCCTGACCTCGGTGCGGTCATTCGCGGGCGCACCGAAGATCGCGTTGATCACTGCTGAGCCACGGCGAAGGCCAAGGCCCGCGCCCGTACACGGCTCATCGAGCATGGTCGGCGGATCGACCGGCTCGGCGACCGGCGTGAGCGCTGCCCGGCGGTGGCTGATGACGGCCAAGCCATCATCCTGTTCGACCACATAGCGCGTGAAGTCGCCGCCAGGCCCCAACTGCACCAAGGGTGCTGCGGCGCGGGTGCGCATGGCGTGGACTTCGTCGGGAGTGAGGATGGTCATGGAGGTATGCATCGGACAGGTCCTTTCCGGGACCCGAACTTTTGTTCGGTCTATGGTAGGGAACGATCAGGGTGACAGGGTGTGACCCGGCATGCGATAGGTTTCCCAGAATGTCCCACCCGACCATCCACCCCCCCGAGCCGCTACCCGGCACCGACCAGGGGTGGCTCCTTGACCCGTCCGTCGTCTTCCTGAACCACGGATCCTTCGGCAGCCTGCCCGTGGCCGTCGCAGAGGCCGCTGAGCGGCACCGGCGCTTCATCGAGGCCCAACCGATCGCCCGGCTGGGTCGGGGCGCGGCGGACCTGCTCCGGGCCCCGAAGGAGGCGCTTGGGCGGATGATCGGCGCGCCGCCGGAGCGGATCGGGCTGGTTGAGAACGCCACGGCAGGCATCGCTTCCGTGCTCCGCAACATCGCCTGGCAACCGGGTGACGAGGTCGTGACGACTGGTCATGTGTACGGCGCGGTCCGACAGGCTCTGTTCCGCGAGCGGGACCTTCACGGGATCACGCTCCGCGAGGTGCCCGTCCCGTTGCCGATCCGTTCGAGCGACGACATCGTGGCGCGCGTCGCGGCCGCACTGACCACGCGCACGCGACTGGTCCTTGTCGATCACATCACCAGTCCGACGGCGCTCGTTCTGCCGGTGAAGCTGATCGTGAAGGCATGCCATGAGCACGGCATCGCCGTGATGATCGACGGTGCGCATGCCCCGGGCATGGTGCCCTTCAACCTCGATGAGCTCGGCGCCGATTGGTACACCGGGAATCTGCACAAGTGGGTGTACGCGCCCAAGGGCTGCGCGTTCCTGTACGCGTCCTCGAAGCGTGCGGGCGAGACCCACCCCGCCTCGATCAGTCATCACTATGGCGCTGGCATGGATCAGGAATTCGGATGGCAGGGGACTCGTGATGTGGGAGCATGGATGGCGATCACCGATGCCATCGCCTGGGTAGACGCCTTCGGTGCGCGCGCCGTGATCGAGCACAATCGACAACTTGCTGCATGGGCTCATCAACGCATGGTGGACTCGGGGTGCTTCGAGCCGATCTCGCCGATGGATGGTTCGATGCGAGGCTCCATGGCCGCGTGCAGGTTGGATGCGCGATGGCGCACTCGATTTGAATCAGTCGAAGCCCTTCAGGCAGCCCTCCTGTCGGAAGGCTCCGTTGAAGTGCCATGCATGGAGTTGCACGGCGATTGGCTGCTGCGAGTCAGCGCTGCGCCACACAATCGACCGTGGCAGTACGAGCGGCTGATCGACACGATGCGCGCACTCGATCGGCGCGCGTGATCCCTGATCGCTCCGTCTTCGTGTGATCGCTCACTTGGGGTCGCGGCTCGGCTCCGGATCGGCAGCGCGTGCAGCGAGGATCGGGCGGTATGTGTCGTTGTACCACGCCACCCACGCATTCAGATCCCAGCCAAGGTGCGCGGTGCTCTGTCCCGAGTCAAGCGTGGCGAGCGCCATGAGCGACTGATGCACACCTGGGCGATAGGTCGTGGCCACGGCTGCAGCGTCATCGATCGCCAGGACGACGCCTTCGTAGATCTGTCCGATCACCGGTTGGAACCCGGCCGACGAGTTCCCCGTGATCGGGATGAGATTCGCCACATAGCTTCGCTGCGTTCCGATGGCGATCCACGCCAAATCAGCTTGGTCCTGCACAGGGTCCTGAGCGAACTGCGCCGCGATGAGCAGTGGAATCGCCTTGATCGCGTTGATCTGGCCGGCGAGCAGTCCGGCCTGATTCACGACCATGTGGTTGGGGCTTCGCAGGGCGCCTTCAAGGACCGCCAATGCATCATTCGATGGAGGCTGCTCGATCCGTTGCGCAGCTTCGTTTCGCACCGCCGCATCACGATCGTGGATCGCGATCCAGGTGAGCCCGGCCTGGCCTGATGGGCCGAGCGACGCGAGATGTTCGAGCACCTGCATCGTGATGGATCCTTCAGCTCCACGGCTGGCGTGGTAGATCGCCCACTGCCCCTCAGGTGTCGTGAAGGTTCGCAGCATGCGAAGGCCGTCCTCACGCAGCTCCGGCTTGCGTGACGAGAGACGCTGAATCGCCTTGCGAGCCTCGGCATCGCTGACGCCCGGGGGAATCGGAACATCCTGCTCCGTGACCTTGGATTGGTGCAGCGTGCTGAAGAGGCTTGGACCGGTGCCGGGCACACACGCGGGGATCGGCTTGTTCTGCTCGAGCCGCGGAGGGACGACCACGCCAGCGGGCGTCGCCGCCGGTGGCGGGACCGTCATCAAGCCGATCACAAGCGCCAGCGTGGTGAGCATGCTGACACCCTACCATCGCCGCCGCCATGAGCGATGCATCGAATGCAGGAACCGGACCAGAGAGCCTTCATGCCCGCCTCGGATCAGAACCGTTCTGGGCGATCGCCCGAGCCTTCTACGCGCGCATCGAAGCGCATCCGCGCTTGCGTCCCATGTTCCCGCAGGAACTCGATGAGGCGATCCGCAATCAGGCGGAGTTCCTGATCCAGTACTTCGGCGGCCCGACTGCGTACAACGCGCGCAAGGGGCACCCACGGTTGCGCATGCGACACATGCCGTTCCGCATCGGACTGCAGGAACGCAATGACTGGGTCGAGGTCATGCGCGCAGCACTTGAGGACGCAGCGATCCCGCAAGCCGAACGCCCCGCCATGATGGCGTACTTCGAGCGCGCCGCGACCGTCCTGATGAACTCAGACACCTGAGAGTCTGGTGGGCAGCGCGCGACGGCGTGCGCCGTGGCGGCTCCAAGTGAACGACGACGACGATCGCTCGCTCAGTCCGTGGTCCCGAGCAGGATGCCCTTGCGCCCCCACGATTCAAGGGCCGCCTTGGCGCGTTCACGCGAGTCGTAGATGCCAACCTGAACGCGGTACATGGTCTTGCCGCGGACCTTGACTGAGACAACCTCGGGCACCGGCAATCCTCGAGCGTCCGTTTCCTTCTCGAGTTCGGCCGCAAGGACATCCGCCTTCTTCTTCGACTCGAAGGCGCCTGCCTGGAGTGTCCACTTGTCGGTCGATGGTCTGGCCAGCGACGCATGGTCCTTGCTCGTGGGGTCGGGCTTGCTCGCACTTGGGGAAGCGTCAGGCTTGTTGGTTCCGGCCGCTTTCTGCGCGCTTGATCGTGGCCCGACGCTGGACGCCTGCGCACCGGCCGTGGCAGGCTTTGGCTTCGGAGGCACTGCATCGGCGAGACGCTGTGCCTCGGCCCGAGCGCGCGCCTGTTCACTTCCCGAGAGCATCATGCTCGCGCGGTGCATGGACTGAGCTGCCGTCTCGATGCGACCACTTCGCTCTTGAATCGTTGCCATCGAGGCGAGCGCCGTTCCCGCGCACTCACGATCAGGACCCGTCGACGCCTTCAGCAACCACGACTCAGCATCCGGGCGCTGCAGGTCCATTGCTGACATTCCGGCCACGAGCTGGCCGCGTTGCGCTGTGACGCCGTCGCTCGACGCAGCCGCCTGCACGGCAAGGTCGAACGCATCGTCCGTATCACCGTCCTCGTAGTACTCGCGCGCGCGGTTGAGCGGCGTGCCAACTTGCTTTGTCGTTTCGCAACCCAACGCCACCAACAGAAGCATGAACGCAGCAATGTTGAGGCACCTTGGCATGCGGCGTACTGTACACCTCACATCATGCAGCTCGGGAACGCCATCCTTCGCCAACTCGCGCTCCGTCCGTTCCGCACCGTCGTCGTGGATGATCAACGCCGTTGGCCGGCATGGCAAGTGTGGTGGACAGCGTGCCATGTCGCTGCGGCGATCGAACGCACGACCTCAGCCGATCGCGTGGGCATCATGTTGCCGACCTCGGGGCTGTTCCCGGCCGCCGCGCTTGGAACCTGGATGGCGGGCCGCACCTGCGTGCCGCTGAACTACCTCTTTACGCCGCAGGACATGGAGCATGTGTGCCGTGATGCGTCGGTCGACTGCTGCATCACCGTGGACCCGATGCTCGAGTTCACGAAGGGGCTTCCGTCAGGCGTGCGTGCGTTGCGGATGGAAGAGCTGCCCGTCAAGCGAGTGCCGCGACCACGCTGCTGCATGCCAAGCCGCCAGGATCGCCTTGCGTTGCTGCTCTACACCAGCGGAACGAGCGGCCGACCCAAAGGCGTGATGCTCACCGAAGACAATCTGTGGGCCAATGTGCGACAGGTTCGAGACTCGGCGAAGTTCAACAGCAACGATGTCGTGCTGGGTGTGCTGCCGCAGTTTCACAGCTTCGGCTTCACGGTGCTGACCATGATGCCGCTCTCGATCGGCGCCAAGACGGTCTACACCGCGCGATTCATGCCCAAGCGGATCGTCGATCTGGCGTCCGCTCATCGGCCGACCGTGCTCGTGGCGATCCCGAGCATGTACAACGCCCTGCGCGCCGTGAAGGATGCGCCGAAGGATGCGTTCTCGTCACTCCGGCTCGCCGTGAGCGGTGGCGAGCCGCTGCCCCAGGCCGTGAGCGACGGCTTTCACGACGCGTTCGGCGTGCGCATCTCCGAGGGCTATGGGCTGACCGAGACCAGCCCAGTCGTGAGCTGGTGCCTGCCGCATGAGTATCGATGGAAGAGCGTCGGTCGGCCGCTTCAGGATGTGCAGTTCTTGATCGCCGATGCGGATGGGCAACCCGTTCCGCATGGGCACGACGGCGAGATCAGGATCAAGGGCCCCAATGTGATGCGGGGGTACTTCAATCTGCCCAACGAATCAGCCGCTGCCTTCGATGCCGACGGCTGGTTCCGGACCGGCGACCAAGGTCGGCTCGACGGCGATGGCCATCTCTCGATCACTGGCCGCATCAAGGAAATGCTCATCATCGCGGGCGAAAATGTCTTCCCGCGCGAGATCGAGGAGGTCCTGAACCACGAGCCGTCGATCAAGGTCAGCGCCGTGATCGGAATGACGGATGGGTCACGCGGCGAAGTTCCGCTAGCGTTCGTCGAGCTGCACGATGGCGCAGCCTTCAACGAGCAGGCGGTCCGATCGTGGTGTCGCGAGCGGTTGCCGGGCTACAAGGTTCCTCGCGAGTTCCGTGTCCTGTCCGCCATGCCGCGCAATCCAACGGGCAAGGTCATGCGGCGCGCGCTCTCTGCCACAACGCCTGGCATCAACACCCCAGCGTGAACGCCATCAAGATCAATGCGCGACGATTCGCCAGATCAGCAGGGTCGCATCACTGGCAGGGGCCCCACCCACTCAGGAGCGCGCCAAGGTCTGCGCCGTCGGTGATGCCGTCGCCGTTCACATCGCCGCCAGCCATGTTGCCCCAGCTGCTCAGGAGCAGCCCAAGATCCGCACCATCGACCGTGCCGCTCCCGTTCAGGTCGGCGGGGCATGATCCAGGGCAGGGCGGTGCGCCCGGCACGGTCAGAAGCACCTGAGCCTGACCCAGATGTCCCTGTCGGCCCACGACTCTGAGCAAGACGACTTCGCCACACGCCACATCGATCGAGAGCTCGGCATTGCTCTGCGGTGGACACAGCCCCGTGTCATTGCAACCCGCAGCCTGCAGCGCGCCGCACCCGCCGCGGTACGCGACCAGCAGCGTGTCGAACAGGGTGGACTCCGAACAAGTTGACACGAGCACCGTGGCGGCGCGGTCAAGTGGTCCGATCGAGCACCAGACATCATTGCCGGCGACCGTGCCCGTGCCCACGCATCCCGGCGGGAATGGCAGACCGCTGATCGTGGCCGGCCCTGTCTGCACGAGCAGGGGCGTGCCTGGCACCAGAGCGAGCGCGCCAGCACAGTCGTCATTCGGCGGCGGCGCGATGTTGCAGGCCTGGACTGCCTCGGTCACGCAGGAGGCATCCCAATCTGCCTCGCAGCAGTATGGATCGACCGCGCAGGTCGCAGCGCAGCATTCCGCGTCCGAACAACCCGGTGTCGGATGCGGCGAAAGGCAAGGTCCGTCCGAAGAGCACGGTGCGACACAGACCTGATCGATCTCGACCCGAAGCGAGTAGGGACGGCCAGGGCACGGATAGGAACTAGGTGCTTGCTGCTGGGGAAATGCACCCGATGTGCAGATGACCCACCATGAACCGGCGGGAATGCACGCCTGGCTCACCGCTTCGATGCAACTGGAGACCTGGGCGTGAATGGGTGCCTGAGCGATGGCGCAGGATCCAGCGGGAACGAGTGCCGCAAAGGTCCCAGCGTTGCAGGTGAAACCGAGCGTGACGCGTGCAAGTCCGTCGCCGTCGGGATCTGGCACGGTGAGCGACCACACATCCACATCGACCCGTTGAAGACCCCCAAGCGCGTCGTAGGTCAGCCAGCCGCATCCCTTGCCGCCCGTCAGTGCCTGCGGTTGCGAACCCGCCACCGGCGCGATGCACACATCGTTCGCGTAGAGACCGCACTGCTCGTTCTCCGTCACGGAGCCAGCCGGACAAGCTGGTTCGCACTGTGCAGTGCACGCCGCTGCCGCATAGGCCACGCACAGCGAGTCCCATGCCTGGGTGCAGCAGGTCGGATCTTTCGCGCAGACGGCGTTGCAGCAGTCAGCGTTGTCGCAGGCTGGCGTGCCGTGTGGCACATCGCATCCACCGGAGGTCGGATCGCCGCAGGTTCCCGGGTTCGTGGCGTCGCAGAATGCGCTCGCGTAGACCGCGCAGGTTGAATCCCAACGCACCGTGCAGCAGTATGCATCGAATTGGCACACGGTGCTGCAGCACACGGCGTTGTCGCACTTCGAGGTCGTGTGAGCCAGAAAGCAACTGCCGAGTCCCGATGCCCCGCAGATCGAACAGAAGGTGTTCGCCAACTGAGCGCAGTCAGCATCCCAGGCCACGGTGCAGCAGGTCGAGTCGATCGCGCAGGTGCTGGCGCAGCAGGATGGATCGTTGCATCCGGGCGTGGTGTGCGGCGCAAGGCAGTCGCCGCTGGCGGGGCAACTCTGCGCAAGCACCGTGCGCGGTGCGAGGCACACAGCCGCAGCGAGAAGCATCATCAGCAGATCTGCACGCGGCATGGGAATGGCTCAGGGCGTCCACGAAGTGAGCAGGATGCCCAAGTCGGCGCCGTCGACGACGCCGTCGGAGTTGAGATCGCCTGCGCCACCGGTCGCCCAACTGGTCAGCAAGATGCCGAGGTCAGCACCATTGACTACACCGTCGCCATTCAGATCGCCCTGCACTGGCGGTGGGCAGGTCGGACCGTTCTGGATCAGCGTGAGCTGTCCGCTGCCCTGATAGGTGGCCGCACTGAAGCCGCCCACTGCGATCAGGTACTTCTGGCCGCAGACGGCTGGGAAGGTGAGCTTGCTCGTGAAGCCGCCGCAGCCTGGGCCGTCATCGTTGCAGGCAATCGTCGACGACGGCATGCACGAGGTCATCACGGCCAAGCGCGTATCGTGATCCGCGGCGTTGCAGGTGGACACCGTGCACTCGCCGGCACGCTCAGCGGTGTACTCAAACCACACGGCATTCCAGATGGTCGTATTGCCTGACGACCCGATCGCGCATGACCCCGCAAGGTCCAGGTCGTGCGTCGCATCGGCGCGGTTGAAGGGCGTGCTGCCAAGCCCAATGGTTTGGGGGTCGGTGCATGATCGCCCGACGGGTCCTTCGCTCACCCTGAGCGTGGCTTCGCCCGCCGATGAATCAATGCCACCCACTCGAATCGTCACAGGCACTCCAGCGGGAAGTTCGACGACGAGGTTGGAGCGAAGCGGCAGGCACGACGATCCGTTTCCATCGTCGTTGCACGCAATCAAGACGCCACCAGCGTTGGGGCACGCGGTCCACGCCTCGATGACGGTGTCGAACGGAGCGGTCCCGCCGCCGCCGCATGTGTCGAAGTTGTACGCGCCGGTCTGGGGCGGCACGAAGAGGAAGAAGACATCGCGGCCGATGGTGATCCCATCGCAGGTCGGCACTGTTGTCTCGGCGGAAGCCAGCGTGGTCGAGAAGTTGATCGACTGCCCGAGGATGACGGGTACTGCTGTGGCGCACTCGTCGCTGCCGCCGAGCGATCCCCCCGACCCGCCGCAAGTTTCGCAGTAGGAACGCGCGAAGGACGCGCAGATCGCGTCCCAGGTGATCGCGCAGCAGAACGCGTCGATGCCGCAGACTCGCTCGCAGCATGCGGTGTCCGAGCAGAAGGGCTGTCCAGCTTCGTGCGCTAGGCAGCAGCCGAGCGCGCCTGGGTCATCGCAACTCGGACGCGTGCCCACGAATTGCACGAAGAGCGAGGCCTCGCCGATGGCACCGTCCCAGCCACCAACCCGAATGATGTACGGCTCACCCGCAGTCGTGGAACCAAGATTGACATACAGGCTCGAAGCGAACTGCAGATCGGAGCCCGTTTGGAGATTGCATTGGTCTCCGTCGTCGTTGCAGGCGATGGGCGAACCACCCGCGGTCGGACATCCGCGCCAAACTTCGATTCCGGAGTCGAAGTACGGGCCGCTCGCGCCCTGCTCACAGGTCGAGATCAGGTAGTCGCCCTCGAGTCCGATGGGAGGACGGAAGAGGAAGTACACGTCCTTGGTGAAGGACGCACCGGCGTATCCACAGGATGCCTGCTGGAAGTTCGTCAGGGCAAAGCGATTCGAGAAGGGGATGAGCACCGACGGATTCGGGTCACCTTGGTCGGGAAGGATGATCGGCGTGGCGCCTCCGCATGTGTCGTTCAGTGGTGGATTGGCATTGCATGGCTCCCCGCTGAGTCGAAGCACATACTGATTCGATGGGCTCGACGCAGACGGTGGGAACGGAATCCCCGTGAAAGCATCGGGCGCCACGAACACCTGGTAGTAGCCAGGGGCAAGGCAGACCTGTCCGGTCGACGGGCACTCGCCAGTCTCGGCACTCGACTGCGTCACCATGAGCAGGTTGTTGCAATCGCCTTCCCGCAGGATCGCCGCGAAGCACAGCGCCTCGGAGAAGACCTCGAGCTTGACCATGGTCGCGGTGGCGATGGAGAGTTCGTACCAGTCGGTATCACGCTGCGCGGCCCCGCCTTGAGGTTGGAACGCCCAGGTGCATCCCAGGATCGCGTCACCCACGACGAGTTCCTGATTCGCTGGACTGCCGCAGCTCCCGTTCAGCTCCTGCAGGCACTCCTCGGTCTCGGTCTTGTTGTGCGCCGGCAGCGTGCAGTCGTTCGAGCACGCGGCACCACACAGTGACCGTGCCAACAGGGCACAGCCGCCGTCCCACTGGGACTCGCAACAGTAGGGATCGTTCGTGCACACTGTGCCGCAACAGGCGGCGTCGTCGCAGCCCAAGCCAGTGTGCGGCTGGCAGCAGTCACCGTTGCCGCAGCGGCAGTCTTCGCAGATGTCGACCGCCTTGTTGGCGCAGATTGCATCCCACTGGGACTCGCAGCAGAATGGATCGAGGGCGCACACCGCGTTGCAACATGCGACATTCGCGCATCCAGCTGCTGTGCCCGCCGTGCAGCACTCTTGGCTGGACGCAACGCAGTCGACAGCCTGCGCTCGCGACGCGCCAAGCCATGCCATGCAGCACAAGGCAAGGAGCGCCAACGCGCGGGTCATGAAGGGCAACAACAGTGAACGAGGGGAACGCATCGTGTGGGCCTGCAAACGGACAAGATCCCGCCGTGGGGACCGTACGGGACAACTATCGGATCATGCGGGCCAGAGGTCAACCGAACCAGACAAGATCCGCGCGATCCGTCCAAAAAAAGAAACCCCCCGGCCGGGGCCGGGGGGATCAAGATCCAGGGTGGTGTCAGGCGGCCGTCCGCCCGATCACTGGCAAGGCAGGCCGAAGACTGCGAGGAAGGCGCCAAGGTCGGCACCGTCCGTCACACCGTCGCCGTTCATGTCGCCTGCGGCGCTGACGCCGAAGGCGGCCAGGAGGGCGCCAAGGTCGGCACCGTCACGGTTGCCGTCGCCGGTGAAGTCACCCTGGCACGGCGTGCTGCAGTTCGTCCCGTTGGCCGTGGTCACCGACATGGTGCCCGTGCCAAGGGCCGTGGTGGCGCTGTAGCCACCGACCAGGATGTAGTACTCCTGGCCGCAGACCGCGTCGAAGGTGAGCAGGCTGGTGAAGCCGGCGCAACCCGTGCCGTCGTCGTTGCAGGCGACGACCGTGCTGGCCGCGCAACCGGTCTGCACCGACAGGCGCGTGTCGTGATTCGCCGTGTTGCAGGTCGACACCGTGTAGGTGCCGCTCTGGGTCGGGGCGAACTTGTGCCACACCACGTTGAAGTTGGTGTCGGTGCCGAACTGGCCCATGTCGCAGACGCCAGCGTAATCCAGATCTTCGGTTGCACCCGCTCGGTCGAACGGCGTGTCGCCCGCCTGGATCGCGATGGCATTGGCGCACGTCAGGCCTGGGGTGCCACCGCCGCCGCCGCCGCCCTCAGCGGTGATCGCCAGCGTGCCGGTGCCGAAGCCCGTTGCGGCGTACGCGCCGACACGGATCTTCACGACTTGGCCAGCCGTCGCCGCGAAGACAACCTCGCTGGTGAAGCCGGCGCAACCCGCGCCGTCATCGTTGCACGCGATGATGTTGCCGCCGCAGGCATCCAGCACATCGATGCGGGTGTCGAACGTCGCCTGACCGCAGGTGCTGGCCTTGAAGTTGCCAGCGCTGGGGGCAGTGAAGTTGAACCACACGTCGTTGTAGAAACCTGCACCGAAGGCGCCGCACTGCGCACCCGTCGGGTTGCTGCCGTCGGTGGTCGCACCGTTTGTGTCGAACGGATGGTTGCCCAGACCGACCGACTGCGCATCAGCGCAGTTGTCGTTCGCAGGCGGGCCGCCGCCGCCACCGCCGCCACAGTTGGCGCATCCGGCAACCGCGGCATCGGCACAGATCTGGTCCCACTGTGTGTTGCAGCAGTACGCATCGGCCGCACAAATCACCGTGCAGCATTCGACATCGGCGCAGCCGGGGCCCGTGCCCGCCACGCAGCAGTCGCCTCCGCTGCCGCAACCGCCGCCACCACCGCCGCCACTGCAGTCGCCCTGGACGGCGCAGTCGCCGCCGTCGAAGCCGAACTGTTCGCAGTTCAGGCAAATCGCGACGCCGCCGTAGGAGTAGGTGCCGTCATCGCAATAGCCGTCGGCAACCCAAGTCTCGGGGCAGCAGTTGCCGTTGCAGTCCTCGATCTGGCCGGCCGGGCAGGAACCCGCCGACGCGGCAATGACGAGTTCGGTCGCGCCAGTCGCGCCGTTCCAGCCACCGACCAGGATGGTGTAGGTCACGCCCGCGGTGCCTTCGAACACAAGGCTCGAGGCGAAGGCCGTGCAGCCGGGACCGTCATCGTTGCACGCGATCTGCGTTCCACCCGCGTCAGGGCAACCGTCGAACACTTCGATGCCGGTGTCGAACGGAGCCGAACCGCTGCAGGTTTCAAGGGCCCAGAAGCCCGTGGTCGCGGGAGTGAAGGTGAAGAAGACTTCCTTCGTGAAGGGCGCGCCGTTGAAGCCGCAGCTCGGGACACCCCAGTCGGTGTTGGCAAAGGTGTTGTCGAAGGCATTGGGGCCCTCGACCGCAACCGCTGCGTTGGCGCAGGTGTCGTTGGCGGGCGGGTTTGCATCGCACGCGATGCCATTGATCTTCAGTGTGTAGTCGTTCGGGATCGTTCCGCCGCAGGGGAAGCTGTCGAAGACGCTGGGCAGGGCCACGATGTAGTAGGTCCCAGGCGCAACGCACACCGCGCCCGTGCCCGGGCAGGCACCGCTGGTCGGAGCGCCAACAATCCCGCCGCACCCTGAGTCGACCACCGCCGCGAAGCAGGGGATGTTCGAGTAGATCTCGAGGCTGATCTCCGTGGCCTCGGTCAAGGTCAGTTGGAACCAGTCGGTGTCACGGGTTCCGCCGAGGGCATAGAAGGTGCCGCTGATTTGCGCACCGAGCGCGGTCGCGTCGTAGGTGCCACCGTTGCAACCGCCATTGATGTCGTCGCCGCAGGCAGTTTCCGACTCGGAGCTTGTGCCGGCAGGAATCGTGCAGTTGGTCGTCCCGCAGTCGCCGCCGTCATTGCCGTACTGATCGCAGTTCAGGAAGATGGGGATGCCGTTCCACGAGTAGGTGCCGTCATCGCAGTATCCGTCGCCGACCCAGCCTTCTGGGCAACAGTTGCCATTGCAGTCGGGGATTTCGCCGGCGGGACACTGAGCCAAGGCGGTGCTCGCCGAGGCAAGCAGCGTCGCCGCGCTGGCGAGCATGCTGAAGTGGAAGCGCTTCATCGTTCTGGTCTCCTCATAAGTGTGATTGAACGGACTCGATACTGATCGAAACATCGGGCGTTGGTGTCGTCCTCGGACGACGGGAACGGAATCGCTCGGTACGGAGCGGACTTGTGACCATAACTCAAGAGTGGCAGGATCCAAATCCGAATCTCGAAACCGGATCAATTCCTCAGTCGGGTCCCCCCCCGGTCGTCCTGTTGGTCCGCTTCGCGATCGCAGCGCGGCCAAGCGACCTAGGTTCGTTGTCCGAATCTCGGACGCCGGCTCCGGATCCGTCCGAAGCTCCATCCCGATCAATAGCCGTATCCCTCGACGACGGTGTAGTTGCACGAACCGACGGGTGAGTCGCCCACGCTCACGCCCTTGATGACCGCGTTCAAGGTCGGCGCGAAGATCAGATGCAGCGTCTGGTCGCCGGATGAACTCACGCTCGGAAGATCCTCGAGCCTCGTGATCGGTTTCGTTGCGTCCATGCGGACTCGAACCTTGTCCTTCTGCTGCCAGAAGTACCCGATCGGCTGGAAGGTGCGCCCGTTGGCGTCAACGAGCACGAGCGGCTTGTCCTTGAACTGTCGCTTGAGCTCGTGGAGATCGACCGCAGCCTTGCCTCGTGTCACATTCAGTCGAACGATGGCGGTGCCATCGGGTGCGAAGAACCCCTTGATGGCGCCGCTCTTCGACGCGGTGGAGAAGCCGCCCTTCGGGAACTCGTAATCGCCCTGCTTGAGGAAGTTCGACTTCTTGCCCTCGAACGCAACGAAGGTTCCGATGTTGTTCAGGTTCAATTGCAGCGGGCTGATCGAATTCACATTGTCGATGCCGTCGGCACCATCGGGAATCTCGCGTGCGCTGGAGAAGTCGATCGGGGCTGCGCTTGCGGAAGAACCGCCTTCCACTTCGAGCACTGAAGCCATCGCCTTGCCTTCAGGTTGGGGCAGGCGGATGCGAAGCCCCTTCACGAACACATAGTCGGGCGTTTCACCACCAAACGCGGCTGACGGGAAGACCAAGACGACCTTGGCGGTCTGCGTCCCTGGCGCGCTCGTCACATAGTTTGCCGTGTCATCGAACGGGAAGAGTTCGCGTCCTGACTGGGCGCCATCTTGTGTCCACTGAAGCGGGAAGGCCACTGCGCGGTTCTTCGTCGAGAGCAGGCGAGCCTGCGCGCCGGTCATGATGAACTGCTCGCCTCCGTCGTAGGTGTTCGCGTCGAAGGTGACCCCGACCGCGTAGGCCCCGGGTTGACCATCGGCGACGGAGTACTTGTCGTCGTACCAGAAGCCATCGAGCTTGACGCCCGAAGGCGCCACGGCAGTGCGACCGACACCACCACTCCATGTGTCACGATGCAGACCGAACGCCACATCGGCCACATTCGGCTGGAGCTTGGCAAGGCCGAGCGACGAGAATGGACGGAATGCACCCATGCCGCCGCGGCCGCCGAGCGTGTTGTAGACCGCTTCGGTGACTCGCATCGGATCGGGGAGCGGGTCCATCGAGTTCAGGCGGCCCGGCTGCGCGCTGCTGGCTTGGTCGCGCACGAAGCCTCGGTAGCCGATCACCTCGTTCGTGCTCTGGATGAAGCCGCATGCAATGCCGGCCATGCCGATGCACAGAACGCCCGCCGCGAGGCCGAAGATGGCGCCGCCGAGCTTGTCGACCAGCGGGTGAAAGCGCATGTTGGCAGGGATGAACCGCTCAGTGACCACGCGCGCCACCACCAGGTAGACGGTGAACTGACCGCCGAGCGAAAGCCCCCACGCGTAGTTGTCGATGAGTCCGCCGCGAAGCATCAGGTGTGCGCCCGGCTCCCAGAAAGCGAGTGCGAGTGCACCAGCGCACAGCGTGCACAGGAAGAACTGCACACTGCTGAAGAAGCCCTGAGCTGACCACCAGTAAGCGATCAGCGCGATGAGGACCCAGAGAATGATCGAGAAGGTGTCCATGGTCGTTCCTCAGGCATCAGGACTTCGGTGCCTGCTTCGGCGGTGCCGGTGGCGCCTTGGCGCTGCCCGTCTTCGGTGTGGGTGGCGCAGCCTTCGCGCCGCCAGTCGCGGGCGCAGTCGGCGCGGCGGGCTTCGCTCCTCCGGCGGCGGGAGAAACCGGCTTGGCAACCGCGAACGCGCGCGCCACCTCGTCGACGGTGCTGCGTCCTTCGCGGACGGCCATGAGCGCCGATTCCTGCATCAACATCATGCGCAGATTGCGTCGAGCGTGCTGGTACGCACCGGCGATGTCGCCGCGCGAAAGCAGTTTGCGCGCTTCGTCGTCGAGCGGCATGACTTCATGGATGCCGGTCAGTCCGAAGTAGCCAGTGCCACGGCAGGTTTCGCACTGCTCCTCGCGACCGTTCTTGCCTAAGACCTTGCCGTTGGCGCGAGCCAAATCGATGGTCTTGCCGGCAGGAAGTCCAAGGCGCTTGGCCTGGTCAGCCGAACACGGTCCCATGACCTTGCACGCGGGGCAGGGGATGCGAAGCAGGCGCTGCGCCACCACGGCCTTGACTCCGCGCGCTGCATCGCCCGCGCTGCCCACGGCCTTGATCCACTGCGCCAGAGCGAGTTGAACGCCGTCGACGGGTAGGGCGACATATGTCAGCACATGGTTGCTGGCGGTATCGCTGATGACCTTGGCAGTTCCTGGCTCCGCGACGTCGGACGCGAAGACGACATCCGGCCCGCGGCGGATGATCGACCTGAGGGTGGTCGCGAAATCAGATTGCGCGGCGGGATCGAACTCCAACTGGTCCACGCCGTCGATCCGAAGATCGACGCTGCGCTCGAGCGTCTTCACGCTGCTGGTGAACGCATCGTGCCGTGACAACATGGCGTAGGCCATCGTCGTCAGACCGAAGCCCGTCGGTGCGCAGAGCAGGATGATGCCCTCGCGACCCGGTGGATCGCGCGTGGGCTCGAGCAACGCCAGATGCTGCTTCGTGAGCCCAAGGTCGGCGAAGTCGCGCTTGAGTTGTTCATCGCGATTGAAGTCGATTCGCATCGACTGGCCTGCCGACGACCCGGCGGTGGTGACGGTGAGTTCCTTCGATCCAAGGTTCGTCTGCACCGTGACCTTGCCCACTTGCCGACGCCGACGCTCCTGAACATCCAGCCCGGCGTGCAACTTGATGTAATCGATGGCTTTCCCGCCAAGTTCGGTGGTCAGCGGATCCCGCTTGGAGGGGATGGCATCGACCACATCGACCACCGCGATGCTGCCTTGGACGGTCCGCAACTCGGTCCGGCTCGCGCGCGCGGCGATCCCTTCACCGATCACTCGCTCGGCCGCTTGGTGCACCTCGAACATCGGGTCATCCTTGCCGGGGACCTTGGCCTTTTCGGCGCGTCCGACGAGGAAGACGAGATTGGCCGCAGCAGCATTCTTCTGCGCCTTGCGCTCCTCGACCCGTTCCTTGAGCTGCGAGAGCATCGAGAGCTGGAACTGCTTGCCAGGTGGGACCTGCTTGTCGCGCCAGCGCCAGTAGGCCATCAGGATGCCGGCCTCGAGCAGCAGCGTGATCAGCCAGCCCGCGAACGGAACGAGCAAGCCCAGCGCGACCGCGACGATGCCCCCGGCCATGAGCAAGGGATTGATCCAGCCGTAGCCGCCCCGGTTGAGGTTGTATGCCGTCGCATCCTTCTCGATCTTTGACGAGATCAGCCATGCATAGGGTGCGTACGCGGCAAGCGTGAGCACCGGAGTGACCGGGTTCAGCAGGATCGCCGCGTCGCCGACGGCCAGAAGGGCAGTGTTCATGGTGGTCAGGCTCATCGTGGGCTGTTCATCGTGAATCCCGTGGGTGGCTCACCGGATGCCCTTCAGGCGCATCTTGAGTTCTTCGGGCTTGGGCGTCGCCTGCAGTGCGACATTCTGGTGGACATACTCGCTCTCGACCAGGCCGACGAGGCTGCTCGTGAAGTCCAGCATGCCTTCGTGGTGGCTCTTCTTGATGATCTCGAGCAGTTCACCCTCGCGGCCTTCGAGGATGTACTTCTGCACGCCGGGCGTGTTGATCAGGATTTCGATCGCGGGGATGCGGCCGATGTTGGCGTGCAGCGTGGGCAGGAGCTTCTGGTAGATGATGGCGCGCAAGTTGTAGGCCATGAGCTTTCGGATCTGTTCGCGTTCCTGTTCAGGGAACAGGTCGTAAATGCGGCCGAAGGTCTGCCATGCGCTCGAGGCGTGAATCGTTCCGAACACCAAGTGGCCGGTTTCGGCCGCGCGGATCGCGGCTTCGAAGGTCTCGTAGTCGCGCATTTCACCGACCAGCACGACGTCGGGGTTTTCACGGACGAGCGCGCGCAACGCGTCGTTGAAGTTCGTGCAGTCGATGCCGATCTCGCGTTGATTGATCGTCGCCTTCTTGTCCTCGAAGATGTACTCGATCGGGTCCTCGATCGTGATGATGTGGACCTTCTTGCGCTCGTTCACGTAGTCGAGCATGCTGGCGATGCTGGTGCTCTTGCCGGAACCCGTCACCCCGCTGAAGAGAATCAGTCCCTGCGCCGCCATGGCGACATCGCCGAGCGAGGGCGGAAGGAACAGATCCTCGAACTTCTTGATCTTGCTGGTGATCAGGCGCGCCGCGAGTGCCGGCTTGCCGCGCGCCATGAACATGTTCACGCGGAAGCGGCGGCCCTTCTCGAAGTCGTACGCGAAGTCGACCGACCCCATGCGCTCGAAGTGGTCGAGCTGGTTCGGGTCGAGGATGTCCTTCGCGACCTGGAACATCAGGTCCTCGCTGCAGGCCGGTGTCGCCAAATCTCTCAGGGCGCCACGGTGGCGGATGCGCGGCGGAAGTCCGGTCTTGACGATCAGGTCACTGCCGTCGAGTTGGATGATGGACGCCATCCAGCTCATCCATGCCTTCTTGCCTTCACCGGGCGTGGTGCCGCGGTTCTTGGTGCTGACTGGGACGAGGAGTTGGTTGCGCGAGATAGACACGAGATCGCTCCGGGGGGGTCGTGGGCTGCCTTTGGGCAGGTCGGAGAGGGTAACACAGGATTCGCACGGTGCCGTGGCAGAGTTGCGCTTGGTCGCACGCCCGACGGTTTGACAGGTCCGCCCGAGGTGGCGATATTCCGGCATGGAAGGCAAGATCATCCAGGACGGCATCACCTTCGACGATGTCCTCTTGATCCCTCGTGCAAGTTCCGTCACTCCGGACCGCGCCGACACATCCACCCAACTCACGCGCTCGATTCGACTCAACATCCCGTTGATCTCGGCGCCGATGGACACCGTCACCGAGGGTGCGATGGCACGCGCCTTGGCGCAAGAAGGCGGCATCGGTTTCATCCACAAGAACATGGCGATTGCCGCGCAGGCGCGCGAGGTCGCCAAGGTCAAGCGCAGCGAGAATGGTGTGATCACCGACCCGGTGACGCTTGGCGCCGGCGACACCGTCGAGCGCGCGATGGCTCTGATGAAGGAGCAAGGAGTGAGCGGTTTCCCCGTGGTCGATGCCTCGGGAAAGCCGGTCGGGATCGTCACTCGACGCGACATGAAGTTCATCGCCGGCGCGCCTGGGGTCACCAAAGTCAGCGACATCATGAGTTCGTCGTTGGTCACCGCCCGTCACGATGTGGGACTCGAAGACGCGGGGCGACTGATGACCAAAGCGCGCGTCGAGAAGCTGCTGCTCCTGCATGATGACGGACGGCTTGCGGGCTTGGTGACGATGCGTGACATCGACAACACGCGCAGGTATCCAAACGCCAATCGAGACGCGCGCGGGCGCCTGCGCGTTGGCGCCGCCGTCGGTGTGAACCAACTCGATCGGGTCGAGGCGCTCATGGCTGCTGGTGTTGATGTGATCGGGATCGACACGGCGCATGGGCACAGTGCCAACGTCATCGAGACCGTGCGTCTGGTCAAGAAGCGATTCGACATCCCCGTTGTCGCTGGCAATGTTGGCACCGCTGACGCGGCCAAGGCGCTCATCGACGCGGGCGCCGATGCGGTGAAGGTCGGGATCGGTCCGGGCTCGATCTGCACGACCCGCGTGGTGACCGGTGTGGGCATGCCACAGATCACGGCCGTCATGAACGCCGTGTCGGCTGCGGCGAGCGCGGGCATCCCGGTCATCGCAGACGGCGGGATCCGCCAGTCCGGCGACATCGCCAAGGCGCTCGCGGCTGGCGCGCACTGCGTGATGCTTGGCGGGCTCTTCGCAGGTTTGGACGAGAGCCCCGGAGAACAGGTGCTGCATCGAGGCCGCCGCTTCAAGACCTATCGCGGGATGGGCAGCGAAGGCGCCATGGCCGCCGGCAGTGCGGATCGCTACGCGCAGGGCGGAAGCACGAAATTCGTCCCTGAAGGCGTCGAGGGGATGGTTCCCTATCGCGGCCCGCTCTCCGAGTTTGTCTTCCAGATGGTGGGCGGTGTCCGCTCGGCGATGGGCTACTGCGGCTGCGCGAACCTTGAGGAGTTCAGGCGTGATGCGCGGTTTGTGAGGATCTCGTCGGCGACCATCGTGGAAAACCATCCTCACAGCATCCAGATCACGCGTGAGGCTCCGAACTACTCGCGTGGCGGCGTCGACGGCGGATGAGCGTGTAGGATCGTGCTGGCGGCGTCCTTGCCGCCAAGCGCCGGTGTGGCGGAACTGGCAGACGCGACGGATTCAAAATCCGTTTCCCCCTAAAGGAGTGCAGGTTCGATTCCTGTCACCGGCATGAGCGGCCCGGCCTCAGCGCCGGGCCGTTTTTCTGCACCGACGCTCCGTCATCACGCTCGCTCGTGAGCCCTGAGCCGAACCGCGATCAGGACAGATCCGCGTCACGGTGGCTAGCGCCGTCCGTTCGGGATAGTACCCTAACAAACACCGTACATCAGCGCAAGGCAACGCTCTCCAGAAGGCCCGTCATGCTTGCACCTGAACTCCTCGAACGCCTCGCACTCATGCAGGATCCTTGGCAGCACCACGCTCCCACGCTGGCGGCACCGTGGCATGTGCCGTTGCACGGGGTGCACGAATGGGTGCTCGATGGCCCCATCGACCAACCGCCCATGCATGCGTTCCTCGACTTGGTGTCCGCGGCGTGCGGTCGTCATGCATCGCATGCTGATGGGGTTTCGCATGCTGAGGGGGCTTCGCATGCTGATGGGGTTTCGCATGCTGATAGAGCTTCGCAGGGTCCCGATGCCTCGGGATCGTTCGTGGCCTGGATTGGTCAAGCGGTCATGCCATCGGCCGTGGTCATGCACCGATGGGGCATGGATCTTCGCCATCATGTTCGAGTTCCCGGTGCGCGCACGCCCACCGAACGACTCTGGGCCTTCGAAGAGGCCGCTCGATCGGGTCGTTGCGTCGCCATCGTTGTGGATGCCAGCGGATGGAACGCCGCGATGGTGCGTCGCGCCCAACTCGCCAGCGCCTGGCAGCCTGAGCGCACGCCGGTCCTGGCCTTGGCGTGGCGTCCGCAGCATGAAGCGGCGGTCCGCAGCGCCTGCACCACGCGCTGGTTGGTGCAGCCCGTGCACGATCCAACCACGGACCACGCGCGGCCTGCATGGTGCATTCAGGCGGTTCGCGATCGACGCGGCACTCTGGATCACCAGACCGCACGCGGCATGCTGCGCGAGTCCGGCGTCGGCGCACGCGGTATGCCGTCGGCCATCGCTTCCTGATGCGGTGTGCGCCATGCAACGCTTCCTTGTCATCACGCTGCCGCACTGGTCGGTCACGGCACGCGCGCGCTTGGTGCAGCAGCCTGTCGTGGTGGTGGTCCGCCGCAAGGGCGCGCTCATCGTGCATGCAGCAAGCAGACTTGCTCGCGCCGATGGTGTGCAGTGCGACATGCCGCTCGCCCAGGCCAAGGCGCTCATGCGGTGCGAATCGCACGACATGGAGCACGATCCCGCCGCCGACCGTCGTGCTCTGTACACCTTGGCACGCTGGTGCCAACGGATCTCGCCCTTGGTCCAGCTTGTGCACGATGATGACCACGCCGCACTCGTCATCGACCTGACGGGCCTGGAGCGTGTGCACCGTGGCGAGGATCGCCTGCTAGCACGACTGCGCGCGCACATGGATCGCATGAGGGTCGAGTGCACCCTCTGGACGGCGTCCACGCAGGCGGCTGCCAGCGCCGCCGGTCAGGCTGCACCGAGCGGCCACGATGGCATCATCAAGCATGGCGAGGAGCGTTGGCGCACGCGTGCCTGCCCGGTCGACGCTCTGCGGATCGATCGTGAACTCGTGGCCATGCTGCATGAAGTCAATGTGCGCACGATCGATGACCTTCGGCAGGTGCAGCGCGCCCAGATCGCCGCGCGCTTCGGCCAACGATTGCTCGATCAACTTGATGCCATCCAGGGATTGGTGCTCGAGCCATTCCGGGCCATCCGCTGCGTGCCCGATGTGCAGGGGCACATCATCTTCGACGGCCCATGCCCGCAGGTCGAGGCACTCTGTCAGGCTGTGCAGTCCTGCTTCGAGCAGGCCTGCGCGCAGTTGCAGGATCGTGGCCGTGGCGCACGCGCCTTCATGGTGCGGGTGCAGTGCAGTGATCTTCCACGGCATGGCTGGACCATCCGCTGCACGCAGCCCATCCAATCGTGGCATGCCGTGCGGCCACTCGTCCTGCCTTCCCTGCAGGATCTTCCGCTTGGGCATGGCGTGGAAGCGGTGCAGGTGATCGCGCGGAGCTTGCGGCGCGTGGCACCTGTGCAGGGCGGCCTGCATGGCACGCGTCACACGGGGGAACATGGTGCGCTCTGGCTCGACAGTCTGCGCGAACGGTTCGGAGCGGGCGCGGTGTGTGTGCCCAGCGTGCGCGCCGTGCGTCGTCATGCCTGGCACGAGAGTGCGGTGGCGATCGATGCCGCCATCGAAGGCAACCAAGATGGACTTGACGGTTCCAGCACCCTGCAGGCCGTCGGCATGCATGGCATT
The DNA here is from genome assembly GCA_016873315.1 of Phycisphaerae bacterium. GTDB lineage: Bacteria > Planctomycetota > Phycisphaerae > Phycisphaerales > SM1A02 > SYIB01. The sequence goes on from VGXL01000006.1 coordinate 47,108, forward strand.
GACAGCATGCGTGATACGGACAGCATGCGTGGTGCGGATCCGACCCATGCTCCCGTGCACGCGCTTGCGAGCGAGCCATCATGCTTGTGGCCGCAGGCTGAGCGCATCACGGCGGCATCCCATGCCACCGATGCCCCATGGCCCACTCCGCCCCATCGATTCCGTTGGCGGGGGGCAGCGTGGCACATCATCGGCTGCCAAG
>VGXL01000007.1 GCA_016873315.1 Phycisphaerae bacterium
TCAACGCAGCGTCGCTGAGCAAGCCTCAGGTCGTGGCCTTCGTCGACTACCTCATCGAGAAGACCCCTGAACTCGCGCCGGAAGTGGGCTACATCAAGTTCCCCGCGGATCTGCAGTCGATGGTGCGAGCCAATTGGGTCGCCCGCCGCACAGGAACGCAGTTCGTCGATGCTGATGGCAAGGAGATCCACGGTCCGTTCCGCTCGGTCTATCGCTGAGCTCTGCTCGCATCCGGTCCTCGATTGCATTCTTCCGATCAGACCCGCCCCGAGGAATCACGCATGTCGCACGCTGCAGCCGCGACCTCCTCTGCTTCCCGCGGCACGCCGATCACCCGATCGTCGCGTGATCGCAGCGAGCGACTAGTGAAGTCGGTCCTGCTGTCGTTTGCACTGCTGTCCGTCGTCACCACCTTTTCGATCGTGGCGGTCTTGGGCATCGAGGCGTGGGGATTCTTCACCGGATTCCCCGACAAGCCGGGCATCGGCCTCGTGCCGTTCCTGACGGGCACCGAGTGGAGCCCCCTGCTCGGCGGCGAGCAGAAGTTCGGCGTGCTGCCGCTGGTCTGCGGAACCCTGCTCGTGACGGTCATCGCTGGCGCGTTCGCGCTCCCCGTCGGACTCGTCACCGCGATCTTCCTCTCGGAGTACGCGCCGCCACGACTGCGCATGGTGCTCAAGTCCGCGCTCGAAGTCTTGGCGGGCGTGCCGACGGTCGTCTACGGCTTCTTCGCGCTCGCGGTGATCACGCCAGCGTTGCAGCGCGTGAGCGATGCGTTCGGCACCTACAACGCGCTCAGTGCTGGATTGGCCGTGGGAATCATGATCCTTCCGATCGTCTGCTCGCTGAGCGAGGATGCGTTGCGCGCCGTGCCGCAGAGCCTTCGCGACGGAAGTTCCGCACTCGGTGGCACCAAGTTCGACACCTCGGTCAAGGTCGTGCTGCCGGCCGCGCTCAGCGGAATCATGGCGAGCTTCCTGCTCGCGCTCACGCGTGCGATCGGTGAAACGATGATCGTCGCGCTCGCCGCAGGCGGGCTGGCGCAGATGACCATGAATCCGGCCAGCCAGGTGCAAACGATGACTGGTTTCATCGTCGCAATCTTCACCGGCGACGCCCAAGCCAACAGCGTGGAGTACGCGTCGAGTTACGCGGTCGCCGCCACGCTCTTTGTGATGACGCTGGCGCTCACGCTTGCGGGCACGGCGATCTTGAAGCGGTTCCGGGAGGAGTACGAGTGACCGACGCTCCGCATGTGCCCGTCGCGCGCCGGCTCCTGGCCAACAGGATGTTTTTGGCCGCGTGCGTCCTGTGCACCGGGCTTGCGGTCTGCGTGCTCGCGGTTCTGATCGTGAGCATCGTGCTCGACGGCGTGCATCGCCTGAGCCCTGACTTCATCACCAACTTCGCGTCGCGCAAGCCCGACTTGGCCGGGATCCGTGCACCGCTCGTCGGCAGCATCTGGGTGTGCGCGATCTGCGCACTCACGGCGTTGCCGGTCGGCGTGGGCACAGCGATCTACCTCGAGGAGTTTGCCAAGCGAGGACGACTCACCGAGTTCATTCGCATCAACATCAGCAACCTGTCGGGTGTGCCGAGCATCGTGTACGGCATCATCGGACTCACCGCGTTCAGTCGATTCTTCGGTTGGCGTTCCGGCGCAGAACCCATCGAGTTTGGCAGCCCAGAATCGTTGCTGTATCTGCGACTGCCGTTCGGATCGAGCGTCCTTGCTGGCGGCCTGACGCTGGCGCTCGTTGTGCTGCCGATCGTGATCGTCGCGAGCCAAGAGGCGATCCGCGCCGTGCCCAACTCGCTGCGTCAGGGCGCACTCGCGCTGGGCAGCACGCGCTGGCAGATGGTGTGGCGCATCACGCTGCCAGCCAGCCTGCCGATGGTGATGACCGGCGCGATCTTGGCGATGAGCCGCGCGATCGGCGAGGCCGCACCGATCTTGGTGCTCGGCGCGCCACTCTTGGTGCTTGAAACCCCTGCCAACTTGATGTCCGAGTTCACCGTGCTTCCGATGCAGATCTTCAACTGGGCCGGCCGCGCCAAGGCGTCCTTCCAGGAGATCGCTGCAGCAGCGATCATCGTGCAGCTCACCGTGCTCATGTCCTTCAACGCGCTCGCCATCCTTGTGCGCCAGCGACTTCAGGCACCACTCCAATGACGACCATGACCTCGACGCACACCAATCCGACCACGGCCACGACGCCCGGCGCCGATGCGCCGATCTCGATCCGTGCAGCTGGTTTCGATGGCTTCTACGGATCGTTCCAAGCGCTCAAGTCGATCTCGCTCGACATCCCGCGCAACCAAGTCACGGCATTCATCGGGCCAAGCGGCTGCGGCAAGAGCACATTCCTGCGCTGGATGAACCGCATGAACGACACGATCGCCAGCGCGCGCGCCAGCGGCACGCTCACGCTCGACGGCGAGGACATCCTCGCGCGCTCCGTCGATGTGGTCGACCTGCGCCGACGAGTCGGGATGGTGTTTCAACGACCCAACCCATTTCCAAAGTCGATCTTCGACAATGTGGCGTTTGGGCCGCGGCTGCACTGGCGCCACAGCCGAGCAGACCTTGAGGATCTGGTCGAGCAGAGCCTGCGATCAGCGGCGCTCTGGAACGAAGTCAAGGATCGGCTCCACGCGAGCGCGCTCGGACTGTCGGGTGGCCAGCAGCAGCGACTGTGCATTGCCCGCGCGATCGCCGGCGGCCCCGAAGTGCTGCTCATGGACGAACCATGCTCGGCGCTTGATCCAAAGTCGACCGCGAGCGTCGAGGACCTGATCCGCCAACTCCGCACCGCGTACACGATCGTGATCGTCACGCACAACATGCAGCAAGCCTCGCGCGTGAGCGACCGGACGGCCTTTTTCTTCGAGGGCTCGCTGATCGAAGCTGGCCAGACCGAAACCCTATTCACCAACCCAAAATCCAAGCAGACCGAGGACTACGTCACCGGCCGCTTCGGCTGACTCCAGGAGGGAACACATGCCGATCGAACTACAAAGCGAACTCACTAGCCTTCGTCGTGACCTGCTCACCATGGGTGCCATGGTCGAGCGCCGTCTGACTCGTGTGATCGACGCCTTGGTCAACCAAGATCTTGACGCCGCGCACGAAGTCCGCGGCGGCGACGACGAAATCGACCGCATGGAGACCATGATCGAGGAGCACGCCATGCGCCTGCTGGCACTAGCCCACCCCGTCGCCGGCGACCTTCGACTTGTGCTCGCGGTCATGCGCATCAACACGGACTTCGAGCGCATGGCGGACATGGCGCGCGGGATCTCCAAGCGCATCCTGCGGCTCGCAGAGATCGAGCACGACGAACTGCCCTCGGACTTGATCGACATCGCGTTCGCCGCGCGCACGATGCTCACCGATGTTCTGGTGGCGCTGGGCAACGAGGACGCCACGCTCGGCCGCCATGTGCGCAGCAGCGACCGCCGCGTCGACGACATTCACAAGGCCATCCTCCTGTGGGCACGGCAGCAGATGCCGGCCCACCCGGAGTGGGTCGAGGCCGACCTAGAAATCATGGCCATGGCCCAGCGCTTCGAGCGCATCGCGGACTTGGCAGCCTCGGTCGCCACGGAAGTGATCTTCCTGGTCGAGGGCCAGCTCTCCCGCCACGCTCCTTCGTGAACCCGCCCAGACCGGCGAGCAGGCCCCGACCAATCCTCTCCTGATAACCACAGTCGGGACGAAACGAGCCGCTTGCCCTTCGTCGATCGCTCCGCTAGCCTGTGTGGCTCGCCCTGCCGCGCCAAACACCGAGATCGCCATGCACTATCCCCACAAGATCAGCCGTACGAAGAAGGTCCGCTCGGTCGGTTTCCGCAGCCGCATGAGCACGCGCAAAGGCCGCAAGATCATCAACCGCAAGCGTCGCGTGGGTCGTGCCATCCGCGTGCGCTAAGCGCTCGCGCCCCCGCCGCATGCATGGCGCAACGCGCCGTCCACCCGCATGCACCGCATCATCCTGATCGGACTCCGCGCCACCGGCAAGTCGTCGGTCGGTCGGGAACTGGTCCGCTTGTGCGGCGGCACCTTTCTGGATCTGGATGACGCCGTGTCACAAGCTGCTGGTGCTTCGTCAGCGCACGAGGCGTTCGTGTCGCTGGGCGAACCGGCGTTTCGCACGCTCGAAGCCCGAGCTCTCGCCGATGCTCTGCGGTCGCCTTCGATCTCCGTGATCGCGCTCGGCGGCGGAACCCCGATGGCACCCGGTGCGGAAGCCACGCTTCGAACGGCTCGCGCTGATGGCTGGCGGATCGTGTTGCTCAATGCAACAGACGAGGTGCTCGCGGAACGAATCCGTCGATCGCCCGGGACTCGACCGAGCCTGACGGGCGCCTTGCCTGATCAGGAAGTGGCCCAGATCCGCACGCGTCGGTGGTCGACCTACGAGAGTCTTGCGGAGACGGTCGTCGACACGGGCGCTCGCAACCCAAGCGAGATCGCTCAGGGCATCGTTTCAGCGATCGGCTGAGGCACCTGCACCTGCGGGCCCGACGGTCCGTCGATGACGAATCCAAGCTCGCGGAGCGCATGCAGCGCAGCGCCTTGTTCTGCGGCCTTCTTGCTCATGCCCCAGCAACTGGCGAAGGCTCGATCGCCGATCTGCGCGCGGATCTCGAAGTTCTTTTCGTGATCGGGGCCACGCTCGTCCAAAACGGAATAGGTCGGCGATCCCAGACCGGCTTGCTGCGCAAGTTGCTGCAGCACGCTCTTGTAGTTCTCTTGATGTCCTGATTGGAGCGTGCGTTCGATGTGCGGCTCCATGTGGCGCATCACGAACGCGCGAGCGGCGTCACCGCCCCCGTCCAAGAAGATCGCACCGACCAGGCTCTCGAAGAGCCCTGCGAGCACGCTCTTGGGAAGCGCCTCCACGCTGATCATGCCCTTGCCGATTGACATCAGGCGATGGAACCCCGCGTCGCGAACCAACTGCGCGCACATGTCCCGGCTGACCAAGTGCGACTTGAGCTTCGTCAGGTCCCCTTCGAGTCGGTCGGGATAGCGCTGGTACAGATGCTCGCAGATGATCTGTCCGAGCACGGCGTCGCCAAGAAACTCAAGGCGTTCGTTGCTCACCATGCGCGTGTCGCTCACCGACGCGTGCGTCAGCGCGAGCTGCATCAACGCCGGATCACTGAAGACATGCCCGATCAGGACGAAGCGCTCATCGTGAAGTTTCGGATCCGACCCACGCGCAGGCCCAGTCGCACCTGCACGCGGTCGTTTGGCCGCGGGCTTGCGCGCGGTCTTCTTCTTCGGACCAGACACCTTGCCCGTGGAGGACGCTGTCGACGATCGCTTCGATGGCATGGACGGCTCGCTCGGGGCTCAGGCCATCATCAGATAGCCACGGTCGAGGTGACCGAGGAGCCGCTCTCGATGAAGCTCGTTCTCAAACGAGTCGACATGCACCGCCATGCGGCGCGGCCCCGGATCGTCAGCCTCGTCGAACAGTCGAACGACGCGACCAGCCAAGCGCACCCAACCGCCCGCACCAGGAAGGAGCAGTTCAAGGCTCAGGGGCTCGCCGACCTTCAAAGCTTCGTCGAGTTCGAACCGCAGGCCGGTCGCCGAAACATCGTAGGCATGGCCCTCGAGCGGAACGCCAACGCCGTTGCGCGGCTCCACGCGGACCGCCGTGTACGGAGCGTTCACTCCGTATCGTTCGGTGGTTCGTTGTTCGGCGAGAGCGGTCATGGGGTCGTTATCGGTTGATGGAGCAGGTGTCCTTGAAGGGTTCAGTCGTTGAAACGCCGGACCCATCCTGATCCTGCCATGGTTTCTTCCTTTTCCAACCCAATCCTGCCCTGACGGCTATGTTCCGTGGGCTGCCATGGGTCACCCCGAGTGCCAAGTTCTGAGGGATTCCGCTGGACTCTGGTTGGAACCGCTGCGCGGCGAGACCGTGGCCGTCATCGGGTTCGGCAATCAGGGCCGGGCCCATGCGCTGAACCTGCGCGAGAGCGGGATCGCGGTCGTGGTCGGCGGCCGAGCTGGTTCCACTTCACGCAAGTCAGCGTCCGATGAGGGTTTCCAGCAATTCGACGCTGCCGATGCTGCGTCGAGGGCCGCGCTCGTGGCGATCTGCGTGCCCGATCATGTGGCAGGTGATGTGTGGGCGACCGTGGCGCCGGCCATGCGCGCGGACGCCGTGGCAGGCTTCGTCTGCGGTGCACCGCTCAGATTCGGCCTTGTGTCTGCACCAGCCGAACGCGGCATCGTGATGGTCGCTCCCAAGGGACCCGGCGCCACGCTGCGCATGCGCTATGCGATGGGGCAAGGCATTCCTGCGCTGCTCGCCGTGCACGCCGCAGGCGCACAGCCTGAACGAACGCGGGCCCTGGCCTTTGCGTGGGCGGCGGGGATTGGCTGCGGTCGGGCTGGCGTGATCGAATCGACCGCGGCCGTCGAGGCCGAGACGGACCTTTTCGGTGAACAAGTCGTGTTGTGCGGCGGCATGGCCCACTTGATGCAGGCCGCCTACGAGACGCTCGTTGCGGCTGGGTACCCGCCCGAGATTGCGTACATCGAGTGCATCCACGAACTGAAGCAGGTCGCCGACCTGGTCTACGAACATGGGATCGCTGGGATGCGCGATCGCATCTCTCCGACCGCTGCGTTCGGCATCGACGAATCCGGACCAGTTGTCGTCGACGATCGGACACGCGCGGCCATGCACGGTCTGCTTGCGCGCATTCGTGATGGCAGTTTTTTCGAGGCGCTTCTGGCTGATCAACGCGCGGGCGGCAAGCGGCTGGTCGGGGGTCGCGCGGCCGCCGCGGCCATGCCGCTTGAGGCCGCAGGGCGTACCGTGCGCGACATGATGCCGTGGCTCACCCAGGAGAATCGTCGATGACGCTGTTCGATGCCGTGATCCTTGGGCTGGTCGAGGGACTGACGGAGTACCTCCCGATCAGTTCGACCGGTCACCTGCTGCTCACGGCACAGTGGCTGGGACTTCGTTCGAACGAGCAGCAACGCCTTGCGGTCGATGCCTTCTCGATCGTGATCCAGGGCGGCGCGATTCTTGCAGTCGCTGGCCTCTACTGGAACAAGGTGCGGGGCATGGCGCACGCGTGCGTCGCCGTCACCGGGTTCGTCCGCAAGGCTGCCGACCATCGTCAGGCGCTTCGACTGCTGCGCAATCTGGCGGCGGCCTTCGTACCAGCAGCAGTCTTCGGGCTCATGCTCGATGACTGGCTCGAGACTCGGCTCTTCAAACCGCTGCCGATCGTGCTCGCGCTGGCGCTTGGTGGCGTCGCGCTCGTCTTGATGGATCGATGGGTCCGCGAGCGGGCCGCCGACGAACGCGGCACGGAGGTCGATGGCAGTTCGCTCACGGTCGTGCAGGCCGTGCTCATCGGACTCATGCAGTGCGTGGCGATGTGGCCCGGGACGAGTCGCTCGATGATGTCGATCTTCGGCGGACTGGCCGTCGGACTTCGGCCGCGCGCGGCCGCGGAGTTCAGCTTCCTGCTTGGCCTGCCCACACTCGGCGCCGCCTGCGCGTACAAACTGATGAAGCTGCTTCAGCAGGACGGCGGCATCGAGCTGCTGGGCGGCATCATGCCGGTCGCCGTCGGCATCATCGTCGCCGCGGTGAGCGCCGCGTTCGCGATCTCGTGGCTCGTGGCCTTCATCGGGCGAGGCGGGTTCCTGTGGTGCGGACTCTGGCGCGTCGGTTTGGCAGCTTTGGTCGGCTGGATGCTGTGGACCGGCCGAATGAGTCTCTGACGGTACCCTCCATCGATGTCCAGTCCGCTGTCGCAGCTCACCTTGGGTCTTCGCGCCCTCGCGATCAACATCGCGATCTTCGTGGCGCTCGCCACGGCGTTGGCGTGGTACCTCGGTGGCAGCCTGTTTCCCGGTCGCCAGACCGTGAACTTCCCGTCCTTCGAGTGGATGGGCGATGACTACCACTTCAGGGTGATTGGTCACGGCACCACGCCTGAGCCCGTGCGATGGGAACTCTTGCACACACTGCCGGACGGCGACGAGGAACGATTGACGCTGGGCATCGACGGTCGATGGCGCAGCATTTGGGGACCGCTGGTGCACGACGGCGGCGTCCTCATTGGGCTTGAAGTTGAAACGCGCGACGGTGCGACGCAGTGGTGGGTCGCACAGATCGATCGCGATCGTGCCGTGACGACGCGGGAAGTCGAGGACCGAGACATGATGATCGGCACGCTCCGCGGCGCCCCGCAATTCGGCGTGAGGCAACCGACGCCCGGCGAAGCCGAGCAGGCCGTCCCAGCGACGCCTTGACCGCTGCGCCGAGCGCCGCGGGAACTGCGGAGCGACTACGCCTTGACCGCTGCGCCGAGCGCCGCAAGTTCGCGCAGCGCCTCGTCGCCCTCCCACACGATGACGCCGAGTTCGCGAGCCTTCGTGAGTTTGCTTCCGGCGGCGGCGCCCGCGATGACCAGATCCGTCTTCTTCGACACGCTGCCCGAGACCTTGGCACCAAGCGCTTCGACCGCTGCAGTCAAACTGCGTCGATCCCATCCAGGCAACTCGCCCGTGAGCACGACGACCTTGCCCGCAAGCGGACCGGCGGCACTGGCGCCTTCGGGACGATGGCTCTGGCTGCTCAGGTCCACGCCCGCCGCGCGCAGTCGCTCGATCTCGTCCCGCAAGGTTGGCGCCGAGAAGTCGCGCACCAGGCTCTCGGCAGTGATGGATCCAAAGTCAGGAAGCGCTTCGAGCGTTGCAACATTCGCACCGAGCACGGCGTCGAGGTTGGGGAACGCGCGGGCGAGCGTCTTGCTGGCGGCTTCGCCCAAGTGTCGTACGCCCAGCGACGCCAGCAGCCGTTGCAGCCCTCGACCACGAGCGGCGTCGGCACTTCGCACGATGCGCTCGGCTGTCTTCGCACCGATCCGCGCGACCTCGGCCAAGGAGCCGTCCTTGCGCACCTTGCCCTGCCCCGACGACTCGGACTTTTCCAGCGCGGCAAGGCGAGCGGGATCGAGCGCAAAGACATCGGCAAAGTGGTTCACGAGCCCAGCTTCGACCAGTTGATCGATGATCTTGTCGCCGAGCCCGTCGATGTCCATCTGATCACGGCCCACGAACCACTTGAGCCGCTCGCGGAACTGCGCCGGGCACGCGGCATTCACGCAGTAGAGCTTCGGTCCGTCCTGCTCCACAGCACTCGCGCAGGACGGACACACCGTCGGGGGATCGATGGTCTGCTCAGAGCCGTCGCGCCGTTCGTGGAGCGACTCCACGACTTGGGGGATGACTTCGCCGGCCTTCTCCACCAGCACGACATCGCCGATCCGCAAGTCCTTGCGGCGGATCTCGTCGATGTTGTGGAGCGTGGCGTGACTCACGGTGGTGCCCCCGACGAAGACTGGCTTCATCGTGGCTCGCGGCGTGAGCGTGCCGCCCTTGCCGACCTGCCAGTCCACGCGCAGAAGCTGTGTCTCGCGGCGCTCGGCGGGGTACTTGAACGCAATGATCCAACGCGGTGCCCTGCTGGCAGCTCCGAGTTCAGCCTGTTGCGCGAACGCATCGACGCGGACCACCATGCCATCGACGCCGTACGGCAGCCCAGAACGACGATTCTTGAACGACTCAATGCACTCTCGCGCGTCGTCGGCGCTCGCGCAGCGTGATGCATCATCGTTCGTGGGTACGCCCCATGCTCGGAGATTCGCAAGGAACTCCCAGTGTCCGCGCGAAGGATCCCCTTCGCATGCACCGCGACCGTGCGCGACGAACGACAGCCCGCGCGAGGCCACCAACTTCGGGTCGAGGCTCTTCAGCGTGCCCGAGGTCGCATTGCGCGCATTGACGAAGAGCACTTCGTTCGCACGCTGGCGTTCGGCGTTGATCCGCTCGAAGCTCTCATTGGGCATGAAAATCTCGCCGCGGACTTCGAGCAACGAAGGAAACGATCCGCGGAGCTTCGTGGGAATGGCGCGGACCGCGCGAGCGTTGCCGGTGACCTCGTCGCCGTGCTCACCGTCGCCGCGCGTGGCGGCCTGGACCAGCGCACCATCCTCATATCGCAGGCTGATCGCCAGACCGTCGACCTTCGGTTCGCACACGAGCATCGGCTCGGTCCCGAGCGCTGCGACGCATCGTGCATGCCATGCGTTGAAGGTCTCCAGCGTGTAGGTGTTCTCGATCGAGAGCATCGGCACGGCGTGCGCCACCTTGGCGAATCCTGTGGCGGCGTCGCCGAGCCGTTGGGTTGGGCTGTTGGGATCGTCGCAGCCGTGCTCCGCTTCGAGCGCCACGAGTTCGGCCAACAAGCGGTCGTACTCGCCATCGGACATGAACGGCGCGGCATCGACGTAGTAGGCAGAGTTCGCCCGGTGCAGCAACGCACGGAGTTCGGCGAGGCGAGGAGGCACGCCCGGATCGTACGGACCCTGATTCAGGTGGTCACGCGCGCGCGCGCGGTTTCGAGGGCCTTCAGCCGACTCAACTTGGCCTTGACCATGGCCTTGGGGGTGCAGTGGAAGGTGATGTCGCATTCTCCGACCTTGCGGTCGCTGCCCTTGCCGCTGACCAACTGCGCCACTTCCATGACGAGGTTGACATTGAACTCGCCGCCAGCATTGATGAGCGCCGTCACATCATCGTTGTTCACGACGCGGTAGACAGCCGGTCCCAGGCACGGACGAAGGAAGCGGTACTTCATCTCCTTGCAGACCACGACATAGTCGCCGCCGCACTCGGCGAAGAGGTACATGCCGCCAGCAACCTCGCTGTTGCCGAGAAGCGCCGCACCGGCCATCGCGTTGTACCAATTGCGATTCACGCGGCTGAACGGCAGCACGGCCGTGAAGCGATCCTTGTCGATGCGCCGCATGCTGATGCCGCTGGTGAAGGCGTACGGCAGCCACACCATCGAACAGAGTCGGTGCCAGAAGTTGTTCTTCGTGCTCATCCGGCTCAGCCACGACTCAGCCCGATCGAGCCACGATCGAGGCGGCTCTTGGGTGATGGGCTCGTTGGTGGGTGCGGACGTCACGCTGGGGCCTGGTCAGGGAGGGGGCGAATAGTAGCATCGCTCCCCCATGGAACCGCAACGACTCCGCGCTGGTGTATGCAGTTGGAGCCTGCGTCCCGAGCACCCCGAGCACCTTCTTGAGTTGCTCGCTCCAATCGGGCTCACGCGCGTGCAATTGGCCTTGGTTCCCTGTGTCGAGTCCGCCCCCTGGCGCGACGCGGTCGCCACGCTGCGCGCGCGCGGCCTGACGATCGCCAGCGGCATGTTGGCCACGGTGGGCGAGGACTACTCCACGATTGACACGATCGCGAAGACGGGCGGCGTCCGCCCCGACGCCACTTGGCCAGCGACGCGATCGCTCGCGGCGAGTGTCGCAGCCCATGCGGGTCGCGAGTCGATCGGACTCGTGACCTTCCACGCCGGGTTTCTTCCACATGACGCGGGGCCCGAGCGCTCGAAGATGGTCGCTCGCCTTCGCGAGGTGGCCGATCTCTTCCAGGCAGTTGGCGTGGCCGTGGCCTTCGAGACCGGACAGGAGTCGGCCGCCACGCTCGCTGATGCGCTCAGGGAGATCGACCACCCGGCCGTCGGCGTGAACTTCGATCCTGCCAACATGATCTTGTATGGCATGGGGGATCCGGTCGCGGCGGTCACCACGCTCGGACCGTGGATCCGCCAAGTCCACATCAAGGATGCTCTGCCTGCGCCGCGCGCCGGCGACTGGGGCCAAGAGGTCCAGGTCGGCACGGGTGCGGTTCGGTGGCCAGACTTCATCGGCGCCCTGCGCGATCTCAGTCGCCCACTTGATCTGATCATCGAACGAGAGGCTGGCGCGGCCCGATCAGGCGATGTGCGCGTTGCCCTCGAGCGCCTTCGCTCGTGGTGCGGCGCGGATCTTGAGTGAACGCATAGGATCAAGACGCATGCCGACCTACCTTTACGCCGTCGTGATGCCCGACGGCTCCGACGGCGAGCACTTCGAAGTGTTCCAGCGCATGAGCGAACCTGCGCTCGCGCACCACCCGGAGTCTGGGCTGCCCGTCCGAAGGGTTCCCGTGCCGCCACAGTTCACGACCAACAGCGATTCGCAGCGCTTCGGGGACAGCAATCTCAAGCGGCTCGGGTTCGCCAAGTTTGAGAAGGACGGGGACGGCCGCTACCGGCGCACGGCTGGCTCGGGGCCGGACACGATTGGTGCAGACTGAACACGCCATGCCACGCTTCCTGCGCGATCTTGGATGGGGACTCTTCTGCGCAAGCAGTTGGACTTGGTGCATCGGCACCTTCCTGCCGTTCCTCATGCTGAGGCTGCATGGTTGGCCGGGATTCTGGCTCTTCCTCGTGCCGAATGTGCTCGGATGCACGCTCTTTGGCTGGTGGTTCACGCCCCAATCGAGCCGCGCCTTCTGTGCGCGACACATGAAGGTGCTCGCGGCCTTCAGCGCGGTCACCGCTGCGTACCAAGTGGCTTTCCTCATCTGGATGCTGCCGGTGATGGCGGGATTCGTCGACGAGCCAGGTTGCGCCACCGGCGCGGGCACGATGACGGCGATGGCGCTCGGACTCGCGACGATCGCCATCGTCGGCACCTGGTGGCGAAAGGACGCCGCATGGATCGCCGTCGCGAGCGTGGCCACGCTGGGTTCGATCGCACTGCTCTGGCTCGTCCCCGTCACTCCCATGAGCGACTGGCCGAGCGAAGGCACGCTGCCACGGCGCGATCTCGTGCTTTTAGCACCAATCATCATCGCGGGTTTCTTCGCGTGCCCCGCGTTGGACTTGACCTTTCACCGAGCTCGGCAGTCGGTCGAGTCGCCGCGCGCGTTTGCGTTCTTTGGACTTTCGTTTGGCCTGACGATCATCGGCGTGGCCATGCAGTGGGATGGCACGACCGCTGCTCCGGGCGTGGCGATGCTCTGCGTGTGGTGCGTGCAGCTTCCGTTCACCGCGCTCGCGCATCTGCGCGAGCTGGCCACCATCCTTCGCCACGGTTCGCTGGATGTTCGCCCCGAGCGAGGACCTGACCTTGTGCTCGCGGGCCCGCGGCCGGGGGACAGCCTGCTGCGCGCGCTGGTGATCGTGGGCGTGGTCACGGCGATCGGACTCGTCGTGCAGGCTGTGGCCCCGGCGTCGCCATTCGCCTGGTACTTCCCGGGTGAAACGGGCTACCTCCGCTGGTTGGCGATGTACGGTGTGGTCTTTCCGATCGTGCTGCTGGCGGCCCGCGCGGGTTGGCGCTTTGGCAAGGGCGTGGTGGCCGTCGTCCTTGCTGGACTGGGTGCGGAGCTGGGCATCCTTCAGGACAGCGCGTGGTGGTTGCTCTGGCCGACTGGCGTGATGCTGATCGCGCTCATCGATGCTCAGCGCACGACTGCCCGGATCGAACGATGACGCCGATCCTCATTGAAGACGAGTCGTCGCTCGCACCTTGGGCAGGTTGCGCATTCGTGCCCACGATGGGTGCGTTGCACGAAGGCCACGCGTCGTTGATTCGCGCGGCGGCCCGCAGCGGTCGACCGGCCGTCGTGAGCATCTTCGTGAATCCGACGCAGTTCGGTCCCAACGAGGACTTTTCGCGCTATCCGCGGTCGCTCGAAGCGGACCTCGTGACCTGCGCTGCTGCTGGTGCCGCCGCAGTGTTCGTGCCTTCGGTCGATGCGATGTACCCACGCGGGATCGCCGTCGCGCGCGAGGAAGCGGAGCGTCTTGCACTGCCCGCCGTCGCCACGCAGCCCCGTCTCGAAGATGCCTGCCGGCCTGGGCATTTCGCTGGTGTGGTGCAGGTGGTCACCAGACTCTTCGAGTTGGTTCGACCGTCGGTGGCGCACTTTGGCGAGAAGGACTGGCAGCAACTGCGCGTGATCACCGAGATGGTGGCGATGCACCCGACCCAGTTCGACGGGTTGCGGATCGTGCCCGAGCCGACTGTTCGTTTGGACAACGGACTCGCGATGAGCAGTCGCAATCGCTATCTCGCGCCAGATCAGATCGAGGCCGCGCGAGGACTCAGTCGCGCACTGCAGGTGGCGTGCGCTGCTCAGCATCCCGGGACCGCCGAGGCGCTCATGCACGGCACGCTTGAGGAACATGGGCTCGAGGTGCAGTACGCGGTCGTCCGCAGTGCGCATGCGCTGCTTCCCGTGCAGGGTTTTGAAGCCCCCACGCGCGGCCTGATCGCCGCGAAGCTCGGCACGATTCGACTGATCGACACGATGGCTCTTCCGATCTGGCGCTGAGTTTCGCTAGCATTTCTGCATGCTCCGCATCGCAGCCTGCTTCGTCCTCTCCTTGGTCGCCGCGGCCCCCGATGACATCGTGCCGCCCGCAGCACCGCCCGCGAAGCAACCCCCCGCTGTGCCAGGTGGTGCAACTGGTGGTGCAACTGGTGGCGCGCCGAGTGCACCCGCGACGAAGCCTGCGGCAGAGCCGATCAACCTGCCATCGGTTCCCGACAAGTGGCTTGAGAAACTCGATCCGCTCGATCGCGCGGCGCTTGAAGCGGTCCGTGGCTGGCGCATGCCTGCCCTGCCGAAGGATGGGACTTGGCTCGGCGTCGCGCCCGATGCTGAAGCGCTGAAGGGCAAAGTCGTCCTCATCCAGTCCTTCACGACCGCGGACTCGTCAAAGTCGATGCTTGGCAAGGCAGCGACCGCCGCCAAGCAAGCGATCGCCGCCGGCGATGTGGTGCTCATCGGATTGCACACTCCCGAGGGCGCCCAAGACGCGGCGAAGGTGCTTCGCAAGCCTGCTGCGCCAACGCTCGTGGACTCGACCGGCGTGATGTGCGATGCGCTCGGCGTCTTCCGAGCGCCCGTCAATGTGCTCATCGATCGCGATGGCACCGTGCGTTTCGCTGGACTCACGGCCAGCGGACTCAAGTCCGCGATCAAGGAAGTGTGCGCGGAATCGGCCGGCGCACGCCAGCCCCAGCCGCGACCCGCCGTGGCAGCTGGGCCGGCGCAGGCCGACCTGCCCACGCCGACGGATGTCGTCGATCCACGCTTCGTGCAGGATCGACGCGGGCAACAGGCTCCGACGTTTTATGTCGAGTCATGGGTCACACCAACACCTGATCCAACCGGACGGGTGCTGGTCATCGACTTTTGGGCCACATGGTGCGTTCCCTGTGTGGCGGCGATCCCACACATGAACGACCTGGTGCAGCACTATGGCGACCAGGTCACGGTGGTCGGCGTCTCGAGTGAACCGGCCAACGCCTGCATGAGCAACATGAGAGCCAAGAATCTGCGCATGAACTACGCGATCGCCTGCGATCCATCCGGCGCGATGTCGAGCTTCTACGGGGTCAAGGGGATCCCGGCGTGCGTCGTCGTGACCAGCGATGGCATCGTGCGTTGGCAGGGCGAGCCGAATGGGCTCAACAGCGCGCTGCTTGATCCCATCGTCAAGGCGAACGCCGAGTGGTTTGCAAAGGTGAGCGCGACCATGAAGGACGGGCGCTGGGCCAAGGCGCTCAAGGACGCGCCGGACCGTCCCATCAAGGGTGCGAAATCGAAGGACTGAAGTCAATCGGGGCGCGCCTGCCGCGTCGATCACGCCGATCGATCGACGACTGCATCCGCCATCGTGTGCAGAAGTTCGCGCACGGGCCCTGGCAGCACGCACTCGAGTTGCACCTTGGCCTGTTGGACGAGCCCAAGCGCGACCCTGCGCGAAGCCTCGAGTGAACCGGACTCGACGACCTGTGCACGCAGGCCGACGGCATCGTTCGATTGAATCAGATCGAGCGCGCGCGCTCGGTTGATCGAACACTCGCCGCGCAAGAGCTTGACGACCGGCAGCGTGAGCTTGCCCTTCGCCAGATCTCGGCCAGTCGACTTGCCGACTTCGTCGTCGGTCCCCATCAGGTCGAGCACATCGTCCTGGATTTGGAAGGCAATTCCCAGATCCTGGCCGAAGCGACCAAGTGCCCTGCTGACCTGATCGTTCGCTCCAGCGAGCTCAGCACCGAGCTCACAACTTGCGCCCACGAGCGACGCCGTCTTGCGGCGGACGATCTCGAAGTAGGTCGGCTCGTCCAAATCCCAGTTGCCGCGATTGGAGAGCTGCACGAGTTCGCCCTCGCAGAGCGTGTTCGTGACCTTGCCCAGGGCCAAGTTCAGTCGCGGATCGCCCAAACTGCTGCAGAGGTGGAAGGCATTCGAGATGAGGTAATCGCCAAGCATCACCGCCGCCTCGTTGCCCGAGAGCGCGTTGATCGTGCGGCCCTTGCGGCGAAGTTCAGCTTCGTCGAGCACATCGTCGTGCACGAGCGTGGCCATGTGGATCATCTCGACCGTCGCCGCGAGCACGCGGTGACCGGGCTGAATGCGCGCGAGCCCCGCTGGCCAACGATCCGTTGCGGCAGCGGACAAGAGAACGAGCATCGGGCGAAGCATCTTGCCCCGATAGTGCTCGATGTGGCGCGCGAGCGCGTTCACGCAGGGCTGGTCGCTTTCGAGCTGAGTGTCGAAGACCGCCGTGACCTGAAGGAGCTCCGCGCGGATCGTCTCCGCCAGCGGTTCCGCCTGGTCGAGCGCAGCGATCTTGTCAAAGCGCAGAATGCTCATGGTCGCCACGCAGAGATGTACGCGATCCAGGCCTCGCACGCCTCGCCGCGGCGGCTGGGCGTGAAGACGCCGTCGCCGGTCCCATCCTTGGCAGTGCCCTCCCAATGCACGACCGGTTCGCGGAAGCCCGCTTCGATCAGCAGTTCCTGCAGTTCCGGCAGGGTCCACAGGCGCCAGTCGTAGGTGAAGGCCTTCTTCATTTCCGTGCGATCGGGGAATCGGAAGTGGATGTGGTTCAGCACTTCGCCCGTGATCGGGTTGTAGACATGCTGGTCCCAGACATAGGTGAATCCGTCAAGGTCGCGCTCTTCTTCCTGCTCGAGGTAGCTGCCCGATCCGCCGTACGCGTCGCAGGCGAACATGCCGCCGGGCCGCGTCCCCTTGTACGCGGCCTTCAGGTAGCGCAGCATGAGCTCGCGGGTCTTGAAGACGCAGTACGAGAAGTTCATCGCGACCGTGATGTCAACGGGTGCGCGACGAGCGGTCAGGACATCGGCGTTGGCCAACGCGATGCGCGAGCGTTGAGCCGGCGTGAGCGTGGATTGCTGGCGCGCGCGACCCCAATCGAGCGTGGAGGAGTCGAGGTCGATCCCGAATGCGCGATTGGTGCGTCGGCGCGTGACCCATTCGCGGCAGACCGCGTGCGATGCGCAGAAGTCTTCACGGAGGGTCGCGGGGAGCTTGCCGACCTTCTTGCGGTAGGTCGCGTCGAGGAAGTCGCACTCAGCCTCGGGCTGCTGGACCGCCAACTCGTACAGGTGGTGCGGATCCGCCGTGCGGGCGCTGAACCACTGCTTGACGGCGCGTTGCGCGCGAGATGGAGAACGCTTGGATGTCGTGGAAGCCATCGGGGGCGCGGAGTGTAATGCTCCACGCCCCCGAGGCTGCATGCGATGTGCTCCGGCGCGTGGCCGGGGCAGGATCAATAGCGGTAGTGATCAGGCTTGTACGGCCCGTCCTGCGGAACGCCGATGTACTCGGCCTGTTCCTTGCGCATCTCGGTCAGCTTCGCGCCGAGCTGCTTCAGGTGAAGGCGCGCGACCTTCTCATCGAGCTTCTTGGGCAGGGTGTAGACCTTCTTCTCGTAACGCTTGGCGTTCGTGAAGATTTCGATCTGCGCGATCACCTGGTTGGTGAAGCTCGAGCTCATGACGAAGCTCGGGTGGCCAGTCGCACAGCCGAGATTGAGCAGTCGGCCTTCCGCGAGCATGATGATGCTCTTGCCATTGGGGAGCTTCCACTCGTCGACCTGCGGCTTGATGTTGACGCACTTCGCGCCGGGCACCTTCTTCAGGCCGGCCATGTCGATCTCGTTGTCGAAGTGGCCGATGTTGCCCACGATGGCGTTGTGCTTCATCCGCAGCATGTCTTGGGCTCGGATGATGTCCTTGTTGCCCGTCGCGGTGATGAACAGGTCAGCCGTCTCGACGGCGTCTTCAAGGGTCACGACCTCGTAGCCCTCCATGCACGCCTGGAGCGCGCAGATCGGGTCGATCTCGGTGACCTTCACGCGGCAGCCTTGGCCGCGCAGGCTCTGGCAGCAGCCCTTGCCAACATCGCCGTAGCCGAACACCACGGCCACCTTGCCGGCGAGCATGACATCGGTCGCGCGCATGATGCCGTCGACGAGCGAGTGGCGACAACCGTAGAGGTTGTCGAACTTGCTCTTGGTGACCGCGTCGTTCACGTTGATCGCGGGGAAGAGCAACTGGCCCAGTTCCTGCATCTGGTAGAGGCGATGCACGCCGGTTGTGGTTTCTTCGGTCACGCCCTTGATGTTCGGCGCGGTCTTGGTCCAGTAGCCAGGGTGCTTCTGCTGGAGTGCGCTGAGCAGGTTGAGGATGACGCAGTACTCCTCGCTGTCCTCGGTGGTCGCCGTCGGCACGCTGCCGTCGGCTTCGAAGGCGAGTCCCTTGTGGATGAGCAGCGTGGCATCGCCACCGTCATCGAGAATCATGTTCGGACCCTTGCCGTCGGTGAAGTGCAGCGCCTGCCAGGTGCACCACCAGTACTCATCGAGCGTCTCGCCCTTCCACGCGAAGACAGGGATGCCCTTGGGTTGCTCGGGCGTGCCGGTCGGACCGACGGCGACCGCGGCCGCGGCGTGATCTTGTGTGCTGAAGATGTTGCAGCTGCACCAGCGGACTTCGGCGCCGAGTTCGACCAGGGTCTCGATCAGGACCGCGGTCTGGATGGTCATGTGCAGGCTGCCGATGATGCGCGCGCCCTTGAGCGGGAACTTGCCCTTGTATTCGGCGCGCAGCGCCATCAGTCCGGGCATCTCGACTTCGGCGAGTTCGATTTCCTTGCGGCCGAACCGCACGGTCTCGGGTGAAAGATCCTTGACCTTGAAGGGCAAGAACTCAGTGGTCGAGAGTCGGCTGGCGAGGAACGGGTTGGTCATGGGCGTCACGGTCGCAGTGGTCACGGGTGCTCCTAGAGTTCGGTTGCTTCATCCGTCCATAAGGATGAACGGATGGAGTGTAACCCCGCCGTCCCCCGCCGGGACCGTCTGGGCTAGTCTTTTTCGCAGGACCCACCATGAAAACCACCGCCATCTTGTCGTTCATTGCACTCATCGCCTCTGGCTTGGCCTTCCGAGCTCCCGAAGCCACCTCGAAGGGATCGCCCTACTGCCTGACCACCTGCGCCGTCAGCGGCGAACCCCTTGGGAAGGACACCGTGACGATCGTGGTCGAAGACGCCTCGAGCAAGATCAACGACGGCCGCGAGATCAAGGTCTGCTGCTCGAAGTGCGCCAAGAAGTTCAAGAGCGACCAGGCGACCTTCCTGAAGAAGGTCGACGAAGCCATGATCACCGAGCAACTGAAGTGGTACCCCGACGGTTCGTGCATGGTGATGCCCGACGACAAGCTCCCCGATCCCCGCGGCGCCGACGCGATGGAAGCCAAGAACATCGTCGTGCGGAACCAACTCGTGCGCCTCTGCTGCGGCAAGTGCGTGAAGAAGGTGCGGGCTGACCCCGACACCTGGGTGACGAAGGTGGTGGCGCAGGTCGTTGCTGCACAGAAGCCCGGTTACCCGCTGGACACATGCGTCATCAGCGGCGAAAAGCTCGGCGATGACGCGGTCGACACCGTCATCGGCAGCCGCCTGGTCCGCACCTGCTGCGACAAGTGCGCGGCCAAGGCCAAGGCCGATCCGATCGCTGCCTTCGCCAAGCTCGACGCGGCGAAGAAGTGAAACCGGGGCCCGCGCGGCGTTGATCGCGATCGCTCAGTCCGACGATGGGCCGTCGTACGACGGTCCCTCGTCGAATCGCTCTTCCTCGGGTGCTCGGATGATTCGTGGTTCGATCCCTTCGGGCAGTGCGTCGAGGAACATCCGGCCGTAGCGCTTGGTGGCGATGCGCGGATCAAGCACGACCACCCGTCCAGCGTCGTCGGCACTGCGCACCAGTCGCCCAAAGCCCTGCTTGAAGCGAAGGATTGCGCGCGGCAACTGGTCGTCCATGAAGGCGTTGCCGCCACGAGACTGCACGAGCTCCTGACGCGCCTGCACCAGCGGCAAGTCGGGCACCTCGAAGGGCAAGCGCGTGATGATGACGTTGCGCAAGGCCCGGCCGCGCACATCGATCCCCTGCCAGAAACTGCTGACACCGAAGAGCACGCTGCGTTCGTCCTGACGAAATCGCTCGATGAGCAATCGGTTCGGTACGCCCAGCCCCTGCACATGCAGCGGATGTCCGCGCGTGATGAGTTCATGCGACGCGAGTTCAGCCACGTTGTGCATCGTGTCGATGCTTGTGAAGAGCACGAATGCACCGCCATCGGTCTCGTCGATGTGTCGCAGCACGCGATCCGCCAGGGCCTCGACATACGAGGGGCTCGATGGCTCGGGCATCGACACATCGAGGTAGAGCTCGACTTGGTTCGCGTAGTCGAATGGGCTGCCGACATGCAGCGTGGATGGATCGTCGCAGCCCAGCGCGACGGCCGTGTGGCGAAAGTCACCTGGTCGTGTGCTCAGCGTGGCGCTGGTCATGACGACCGACACCTCGCGGCCGAAGAGGTTTTCGCGCAGCACTGGTCCGACATCGACTGCCGCGCTCACGAGCGCGACATCGGGGCGTGCGCCACCGTGTGCCTTGCGACGACCACCTGCCTCGACCCAATACACGCAGCCCGCAAGCGACTGGGCAACGAGCGCGTCGGCGGCAGCGGCCATGTCGGCGGTGCGTTGTTGCCAGGCGTTGACTTCCGCCGCATCCCCATCGCTCGATGCGCGCTCGCGAACGAGTGCGAGCAGGGCCGCGAGTTCCGAAAGCGCGGGCGTGAGCGCATTGCCCACGATGCCCGCCTCGCGCACGCGCCCCGCCCCGCCGGCCGATTGGTGCCAACGCCAGAGATCACCGAAGAACGCCTCACTTGCTTCGCGACAGCGATCCACGGCCAGGATCGCCTGCTGAATGGTTCCCTCGCCACCATCCTGAACGCGAACGGTCCACAGACCACCCTTGTGCTGGCGGGCGTCGTGCAAGGTGCGCAGCAGATGCAGCACGCGGGACTCGGCGAGCCGCGCGCCGAAGTGCTCGCCCGCGACATCTTCAATCGCGTGGGCCTCGTCCAGGATCACATGCCGGTAGTCGGGAAGGAACCCGCGACCGATTCGGCGAAGCGCAAGGTCGCTGAAGAAGAGCGCATGGTTGCAGACCAGCAGATCACCGTTCTCCATGCGCCGACGCGCCGCCTGATAGAAGCACGCATCGTGGTTGGGGCAGCGGCGACCCAGACAGTTGCCAGCATCGGATTGAGCGTGCTCCCAGACCTGCTCGCGCGGCAATTGCGGCAGCGTGCTGCGCGTGCCGTCGGTCGTGCGGTACGCCCAATCCTCGATCAGCTCGAGCGAGTGTCGTTCCTCTTCCCCGCCGAGCAGCCGATCGGCGCGTTCGCTCGCCAAGCGCAGTCGGCGCAGGCTCACATAGTTGCCGCGGCCCTTCACGAGCACCGCGCTGAATTCGTCGGGGATCACCGCATTCAGGAGCGGAATGTCCTTGTCGATGAGTTGTTCCTGCAAGGCGATCGTATTGGTGCACACGACCACGCGCTCGCGGTGCGACAGGATCCGCTGGATGGCCGGCACGAGGTACGCGAAGCTCTTGCCCGTTCCGGTGCCGGCCTCCACCATCAGCCGACCGCTTCGGGCCAGGCACTCCTCGACCGCCGAAGCCATCTGAAGTTGCTGGGGCCGCGGCTCGAATCCTGGAAGTCGTCGAGCGATCGCGCCGGCTTCACCGAGCAAGGCGGCAACCTGCACGCTCATCGCGGACGCTCCGTCGAGCCGAATCTCCCGTGGGTTGCTTCCATGCAGTCCACGAGACTAGCGTAGGTCCATGCGCATTCTCACCGTCGCCGCCATGGTGCTGTGCTTCGCGGCCTGTGCCTCCCCACGCTCAGCTCGCGTGCTCACGCCTGCCCAACGCGATGCCGTCGCGTCGGCGCTCGTGATCCGCGACGGGTTGACAGGCGACCGGATTGATCTGGACGAGGCCGTCCGTCGCGCCGCCCGCGCGGATGTCGTGCTGCTCGGCGAGTATCACGACAATCCAGACGCGCACGCGACGCAGCAGGCGATCTACGCGCGGCTGTTGGAGAGCGAGCCGCGCACTGCGCTCTGCCTGGAGATGCTGGAACGGCACGAGCAGCCCATCGTCGATGCCTGGGCGCGCGGAGAACTGACCACCGACCAGTTGATCGACCAGACTGGGAGCAGGACCTGGTCGGGACAGCCCAACAGTTGGATCGCCTTCTACCAACCATGCCTTGATCTAGCTCGCGCGAGTGGCGCGTCGATCGTGGCTGCGAATGCGCCACGACCGATCGTGTCGCGTGCCAACAAGGAAGGCTACGACGCCCTGAATGCAATGCCGACCGATGAACGCGCGATGTTCGACCTTCCGATCGCGCCCGATGTGGGCGCGTACCGGCATCGTCTGGCCGAACTCATGAAGGGGATGCGTGGCACCGATGCGCCCGTGCCCGACGATCAGGTCAATCGCATGCTGCGCAGTCAGCGCGTGTGGGACGCAACGATGGGTGCCAGCGTCGCGCAAGCGCTCGATTCGAGTCCGCGCGCCGTGTTGCTTGTGGGCTGCTTCCACAGCGATTTTCTGGGCGGGACAGCGCTCGAGATCATGGCGCGACGGCCCGGCACGAGCGTCTTCGTGGTGGCACTCTCCCGGGAAGCCGCCGACGGATTGACTGCAGAGGATCGTGGACGAGGCGATGTCGTGGTGCAGGTCGGCGAAGGGCTCACGCCGGACTGACCTTCTGCCCGCAACGGCCCGCTCGGCTGTTCGCGCCGATCGCGAGGACGCATCGCGTCGCGCACTGACGCTCAGCCCAAGGTCATCGGCCGCAGAGCGACTGAAGTTGCGCGGCCGTGTCGGCGAACTTGTAGAGCTTCTCGATCTTCATCATCGCCAGAAGCGAGCGCAGGTCCTTGTTGACTCCGAAGAGGACAGCCGTCGCGCCCAGCTGTGCAGCAGCGTTGCGCATGTCGATGATCATGCCCAAGCCCATGCTGCTCATGAACTGCACGCTCGAGAGATCCATCACCATGATCTTCAACGCCTTGCCTGCGGCCTTGACTTCGGGGTCGATGTCCGCCTTCATGATCGGGGCCTCGCGCTGACCCACATTGGGCCCCGCGGGCTTCACGATCATGATGCTGCCGTCAAAGGTGATCTCGAGGAGCGCGGTCTTCTTGCTCTGCGGTGTCATGACGAACGGACTCTATCCGAAGCACCGAAGCGTCTGCGGGCTCGGGTAGGCTTCGGCCGTGCCGCTCCTGATCCATGATGCGCGCGTGCTGACCATGCCCGTGGGCCGTGAACCGGCCCGCGGTGCGGCGATGCGCGAGCTCGGCACGATCGACCGGGGCTGGGTGCTCGTCGGTGATGATGGGCTCGTGAGCGCAGTTGGCGCCGGCACGCCCCCCGCTGCTCCGACGCGAATCGATGCCCGGGGCCGAGTCCTGATGCCCGCGCTGATCGACGCCCATACACACGCCTGCTGGACCGGCGATCGATGGAGCGAGTGGTCGCGAAAGCGTGCTGGCGAACCGTATCTCTCGATTTTGAAGTCGGGCGGCGGCATCATGAGCACCGTTCGGTCGGTGCGCGGCACGAGTCGCCAGGACCTTGCTCGCGCGACCGCACTCAGGCTCCAGCGCATGGCTCCGCTGGGCACCGGGACCTGCGAAGTAAAGAGCGGCTACGGGCTGACTGCCGAAGCGGAACTGCGCATGCTCGGCGCGATCCACGACGCGGCGGCCGTGTGCGCTGAGCGGATCGCCACCGTCACGACCTGCCTCGCGGGCCACGCCATCGACGCAGATTGCCCGGACTTCCTCGAGCGCACGATCCGCGAAACGCTTCCAACCATCGCCGCGTCGCAGCCACGCACCACGATGGATCTGTACATCGAGCAAGGCGCGTGGACCGGTGACGATGCGATGCGGTTCGTGACCACCTCGCTCGCGCTCGGCTGCCCCGTGCGAGCGCATGTCGACCAGTTCACGCGATCGGGGCTGCTGGCCGACTTGATCGGCGTGGGTGTGCGCAGCGTGGACCACCTTGAGGCGTCGAGCGCCAGCGACCTGACGACCGTCGCCCACAGCGGTACCTTCGCAGTCGCGCTGCCGGCAACCGGTTTCGCACTCGATATGCGTTTCATGGATGCGCGACGACTGCTCGACGAGGGCGGCACGCTCGTGATCGCGAGCAATGCAAACCCCGGCAGCGCGCCCGGACTCGGCCTGCCCTTCGCCATGCAGCTCGCGGCGCGATTCATGGGACTGAGCACGGCCGAAATCCTTCGAGCGTCGATCACGAATGCGGCGCACCTGCTTGGTGTCGCCGGAACGGTGGGATCGATCGAACCTGGCAAGCGCGCCGACCTTCTGTTGTTGCACGAAACCAACGAGGATGCGCTCGTTCATGGACTGCCCGCTGGAGCGCCTGGCTTGGTGCTCCATGCCGGTCGTGCGGTGAATCCGGGTGAACCAGGATTCGAGGCCTCGGCATGATCGAACCCAAGGATCAAGATGCCGCGACGGCAGCGGCGGCGTGCGTGGTGACGATCCATCGTCGGCTCGTCGACGAACTCCGTCCGGGGATCACGTTGGCGCAGATTGACGCGTTCGTCGCCAAGCAACTCGCCGACCTGTCGTGCACATCGTGCTTCAAGGGCTACAAGGTGCGCGGACATCCGCCGTTTCCAAGCCACTCGTGCCTGAGCGTGAACGACTGCGTCGTGCACGGCACGCACGACATGAGCGAAAGGTCGCTCGTGGACGGCGACCTGCTCAGCGTCGACATCGGCGTGAAGCACAAGGGCTGGATCGGTGATGCCGCGTGGACCTACGCCATCAAGGGCTGCGACAAGCTCGCCGCA
This sequence comes from Phycisphaerae bacterium, assembly GCA_016873315.1. Classification (GTDB taxonomy): domain Bacteria; phylum Planctomycetota; class Phycisphaerae; order Phycisphaerales; family SM1A02; genus SYIB01. Next base: position 24,991 of record VGXL01000007.1, read on the forward strand.
GAACTGATGGCTGCGGGGCGCGACAGCTTGCGTCTGGGCATCGAAGCGATGCAGCCAGGGCGGCCGCTGGTCGACTGGGCCAAGGCGGTGCAGCAGCATGTTGAAAAACGCTGCGGATTCTGTTTGGTTCGCGGGCTGGGTGGTCATGGCTATGGCCGGTCACTGCACGCCGCGCCGTATGTGGCCAACACCGTCCCGACCTATCCGGGCGAGTGGAGCGAGGCGTGGTCGCTCTGGCGTCCGGGCATGCTGGTCGCCGTCGAGCCCATGATCGCCGTGGGCACAACCGAGACGCGTTCCGACGGATCGGCTTGGCCGATCTACACCGCCGACGGCTCGTTGAGCGTTCACCACGAAGCCGATGTGCTCATCACGGCCGGTGGCCCTGTCAACCTGACAGCTGGACTGTTCGACTTGCCCGACATCGTTGGAACTTGACATGCAACCGATCGCGATCCTTGCCGAGAATGTGCACGCCGCAGCAGATCCCATCCTTCGCGAGGCCGGCTTCGCGCTTGAACGGCATGCCGGCGCACTGGAAGGTGACGCGCTGAAGGCCGCGCTCGCACGCGCCACGGTGCTCGGCATTCGTTCCAAGACCACAGTTCGCGAGGCCGCGCTGACCGCGGGTCGCCCGGCTGCGATCGGATGCTTCTGCATCGGAACCGATCAGGTCGATCTGGCACCCGCAAGTCGCGCGGGAATCCCAGTCTTCAACAGCCCCTTCAGCAACACGCGCAGCGTGGCCGAAATGACCGTGGCCGAGGCGGTGTGCTTGGCGCGACGCCTGTTCGAAAAGAGCACGCTGCTTCACGCGGGGACCTGGGACAAGAGCGCGAAGGACGCGCACGAGGTGCGCGGCCGCACACTGGGCATCGTGGGCTACGGACACATCGGCAGCCAAGTGAGCGTGCTCGCTGAGTCGATGGGCATGCGCGTGATCTTCCACGACATCATTCGCAAACTGCCCCTGGGCAACGCGCAGCCTCGCCCTTCGCTCGATGCGCTGCTGGCAGAGTCAGACTTGGTCACGCTGCATGTGCCGAGCACGCCAGCGACCGAACGCATGATCGGCGCCCCTCAGCTCGCACGCATGAAGCGCGGCGCGGCGCTCATCAACAATGCGCGTGGCAGCGTGGTCGACATCAGTGCGCTCGCCGCGGCCTTGCGGTCAGGACATCTGTCGGGTGCCGCGCTCGATGTCTTCCCGCAGGAACCAGCGAGCGGCAAAGAGCCTTTCGAGAGCGCGCTCCGTGGGCTTGGCAATGTGATCCTGACCCCGCACATCGGCGGCAGTACCGAAGAGGCGCAGGAGTCGATCGCCATCGAAGTCGCTGAAAAGCTCGTGCGCCACTGGACATGCGGATCGACGGCCAGCGCCGTGAACTTTCCCGAGGTCGACCTGCCACGCCTTCGCGCGGGTCAAGTCAGGATCATGCATGTGCACCGCAATGTACCTGGCGTCCTGAGCACGATGCACGGGCACTTCGCGCGTGAGTCAGTGAACATCAACGCCGAGTACCTGCAGTCGGATCCTCACACGAGCTATGTGATCTTGGATGTCGACCCCTTCGAGGGAGATGGCATCGTGCGCGCGCTGTCGGCGCTGCCCGAAACGGTCCGCATGCGGCTCACGCGCGCCTGAGGAGATTCCGAGCGCGATCGACCGCTTCCGCTCGCTGCCCGGCCCAAGCAGAGGCATCGCGCAGCCTAGGATCCGGGGATGCTCCTTCACGCAGTCCTCATCCTCTCTGTTGCCCTCGCTCCGCCGCCGACCGAAGTGCGCCCGGTCACCGACACGCTCCACGGCGAGTCGTTCACCGATGAGTACCGATGGCTCGAAGCGCTCGAAGCGGACAGCAGCGAAGTCGCTGCCTGGACCACGCTGCAGAACGATCACACGCGTCGCGTGCTCGATGCACTGCCCTGCCGAGCTTCGCTTGAGAAGGCGCTCACGCCGCTCATGCAGATCGGCGGCATCTCGGCACCCGCGATGCGCGGCCACTTCTACTTCTATTCCGAGCGTTCTGGCACGCAGAACCAACCCGTCCTCAAGATCCGCAGCGGCTTCGATGGTGCGCCTCGCACGCTGCTTGATGTGAACGCGATCGACGAGAAGGGTCTGACGAGCCTGGATTGGTTCGTACCAAGCCCCGATGGGCAGTTCGTGGCCTTCGGACTCTCGCGCGCGGGCGACGAAATGAGCCAGTTGCATGTGCTCGCCACGGCCGGCGGCTCATGGCTGGCCGACACGATTCCCGGCAAGACCGACTTCGGCGGCTGGGCTCCCGATGGCCGACAGTTCCTGTACTCGCGGCTGTCCGATCCCAAGGATCCCTACTCGCGCACCGTGAAGTGGCACATGCTGGGGATGCATGAGCGCAACGATCCGGTGCTCTTCGTGCAGAAGGAGCCGTCGCGCGTGCCTGGCGCGGGACTGAGCCGCGACGGAAGGTGGATCACGCTGGGCATCAGCGAGGGCTGGCAGCGCAACGACCTGTTCGTGGCGAGCGTCGATGCGTGGCACCGAACCGGTCAGATCCAGTTCGTCCCCATCGCGGTCGGGCTCGACGGGCGCTTCGATCCGATCGCGATCGAGGGCACGACGCTGTATGCGACAACCACCTTCGAGAGCCCCAACGGCCGGCTTCTGGCCATCGACCTGACCGAGCCCACGAAGGATCGTTGGCGCACGGTGATCGCAGAGCGCAAGGATGCGGTGCTCGATGGCGTCTCGCCGACGGCGTCCTGGCTCGTGGCCTTGTGGAAGAAGGATGTCATCACGCGCATCGAACTCTTCCGCCGCTCGGGATCGAGCGTCGGTGAGATCGCGCTGCCCGGTCTGGGCAATGCAGGCCTTTCCACCGAAGAGGACCGCGACGAAGCGTTCGTGACCTACGAGAGCTTCAACGAGCCGCGCTCGATCTACCGAACGGTGCTCGATGGCCCCTCCTCTGCACTCGCGTTGTGGGCGCGCCCCGAAGTGCCCGTCGATCCTTCGATGGTCGAGGTCAGCCAGCGCTTCGTGCCGAGCAAGGATGGGACCAAGGTGCCGGTTTTCATCGTGCACCGCAAGGGTCTCAAACTGGACGGTTCCAATCCGTGCCTGCTCTACGGGTACGGCGGATTCAATGTGAGCATGGAGCCTGGGTTCAACGCCACGAATTGGCCGTGGTTTGAGGCGGGCGGCGTGTACGCGCTTGCGAATCTGCGAGGCGGCGGCGAGTACGGCGAGTCCTGGCACCAAGCGGGCATGCGCGATCGAAAGCAGAATGTGTTCGACGATCTCTACGCGGTCGCTGGGTGGCTTGCCGCCAACGGCTACACCAAGGCCGATCGGCTCGCGGTCATGGGTGGATCGAATGGTGGCTTGCTCACGGGCGTGGCGATCACGCAGCGCCCCGACCTGTGGTCGTGCGTGGTCTGCCAAGTGCCGCTGCTGGACATGCTGCGCTACCAGCAGTTCCTGATGGCGCGCTTCTGGGTGCCGGAGTACGGCAGCAGCGAAGATGCCGAGCAGTTCAAGTGGCTGCGCGCGTACAGCCCGTACCACAACATCAAGCAGGGTCAGCGCTATCCCGCGATGCTCATCACGGCAGGCGAAAACGACTCGCGCGTCCATCCGTTGCACGCTCGCAAGATGGCTGCGCGCCTGCAGGCCATGGCCGCCAACGACCACGACGCTGACCCGATTCTGCTGTGGGTCGATCGCGACGGCGGTCACGGCCAAGGCAAACCGCTGTCGCTGCGTGTGCGCGACGCGGTCGACCGATGGTCGTTCATCATGTCGCAGACGGGCTGCTGCCGCTGAGCACGCGATTCCGTCAGGTCACGATCTCAAGCCGCGCGTACTCAGCGACCAGGCTCTTCACGCCGACCGTGCGGAACGCCACGCGCAGCGTGGTCACGCTTCCCTGACGGAGCACGGCTTCGATCTGTCCCATGCCGAACTGGCGGTGACGCACGCGCATGCCGGCCTTCCAACCCTGGCGTTCGTCAAGGTCGGGCTCCCAAGCCGGCGCATCCGGATCGATCGACGCGCCCCGCGAGCCACCAGCTAGGTCACGCCGTGCGATGCGATCCGCTGGCAATTCCTCAAGGAACTGGCTTTCCATCGTGGCCTCGCGAATCCCGCGCAGCGTGCGCATGGCGGCGCTCGAGAGAACCAACTGTCGCTCGGCTCGCGTGATCCCCACGAAGAGCAGCCGGCGTTCTTCTTCAAGTTGCGCCGGATCGGCCTGGACTCGACTGTGCGGAAGGATGCCTTCCTCACAAGCGATGACCGCGACGAAGGGGAACTCGAGTCCCTTCGCTGCGTGCAGGGACATCAGCGTCACGGCGCCGGCCTGCGGATCGAAGGCATCGGAGTCCGCGACAAGCGCCACGCGCTCGAGGAACGCGCGGAGCACATCGACAAGTTGCGGACGCGCCGCCCCCGGTTCCTGCGCGGCCATGCGGAACTCCGACGCGGCCGTCACGAGTTCCGCCACATTCGCGCGGCGTTCGGCGGCTTCTTCGGCGTCCGCGCTGCCCTCGCCGGCAGCGGCCTCGAAGCCGCTCTCGGTCAGCACGCGCGCGACGTAGCCGCCGAGCATGCCACCGAGCATCTGCGGTAGGTCTTCGTCGTCGACTTCATGCGGCGCACCCTGCATGAGGTCCGCGCGCCACTGCGCCACATTGGCGAGGAAACCGCCGATCGCCTTGCGAGCGCGCGCGGTCAATCCATCGGTCGCGGCGAGCGCTGCCTCGAACGCGAGTCCATGCGCTGCGGCAAGGGCGTCAGCGCGCGCGATCGTGGTCGCGCCGATCCCGCGCGCGGGGACATTGATGATCCGACGCAGCGCAACCTCGTCGCTTGGATTGGCAAGCGTGCGCAGGTACGCGAGCGCGTCTTTGATTTCTCGTCGTTCGTAGAAGGCCGTGCCGCGCACGACGACATAGGGAATCGAGCGCCGACGCAGTTCATCCTCGATCACGCGGCTGAGCGCGTTCATGCGGTACAGCGCCGCCATCCCCTTCCACGGCACGCCACCCTCGTGCTGGCGGACCATCTCGTCGACGACCACGCGCGCCTCATGCCGCTCATCGATCGCGCGAATGACCGAAGGCATCGCGCCGGCTTCGAGCTCGGTCGTCAGGTCCTTGTGTTTGCGTCGCGTGTTGTGGCGGATGAGCCCATCCGCCGCGGCCACGATGTGGGCCGTCGAACGGAAGTTCTGCCCGAGCGGAATCACCGCCGCGCCCGGGAAATGCAGTTCGAATTCAAGGATGTTCGTGATGTCCGCCCCGCGCCAGGCATAGATCGACTGGTCCGGGTCGCCCACGACGGTGAGGCTGCCGTGCGCCTGGGCGATCGCACCTGCAATCACGAACTGCGCATGGTTCGTGTCTTGGTACTCATCGATGAGGACATGCCGGTAGCGCTGCTGCAGTTCCTCGCGCACCGAAGCGTCCTGCTTGACCAGGCGCGCCACGCGCAGGAGCAGATCGTCGAAGTCCACTGCATTGCACTTGGCGAGCTCGGCCTCGTACGCGCGATAGATCTTGGCGAGCGATCGGCTCGTGAAGTCGCCCGCTTGCGCCGCGTAGGCCGCAGCGTCGAGCAGCTTGTTCTTCGCATCGCTGATCCGCGAGAGCACGATCGCCGCAGGCCAGTTTTTGCTGTCGAAACCAGCAGAAGCGATCGCTCGCTTGGCGGCGTCGCGTGCGTCGTCGGTGTCGAAGATGGAGAAGCCCGGCGCGAGCGGTGTGCCGTCGCTCGCGGCTGCCGCTGGACTGGATCCGTAGCGCCGCAAGAGCGTGGCGCAGAAGGAGTGGAAGGTGCTGACCTGTAGACCGCGCGATCCAGCGCCATCCTCGTCGAGCAACGCGTGAACGCGTTCCTTCATTTCGCCTGCAGCCTTGTTCGTGAAGGTGAGCGCAAGGATCGTCCACGGCGCGGCACCTTGCGCGACCAAGTGCGCGATGCGACGCGTGATCACACGCGTCTTGCCTGATCCTGGACCTGCAAGAACGAGCAGCGGCGTGGCAGGATGCACGACCGCAGCGCGCTGCGCCGGGGTGAGACCGTCAAGCCAGGGGCCGTCCGTGACCATGGGGCGAGTCTAGGAGGTGCCTTGCGCCTTCCCCGGCAACTTGTCCACCGTTCGGTGGCACCTTCACGCCGCAAGCCGCGCGAGGCTCGACGAGCAAGTCTCGACAAAGTCGTGACTTAGGATTCCGCTCCCAAAAGCGCGATATTTTGTGATTCGCACCCTTGCAACCACTACATGTAGGGCTATCGTGCGCTTCGGTGATCAAGGTGGTGGTTCCCCTTGATGACCAGAATGCTTCGGAGAAAGCTGGTTCTCGGACCACATTTCGACGCCGCATTCAACCCATCCCGCTTGGTGCCGGCCTTTGTGGAAATCCGGCGTCCAACTCAGGCGACGATGGGCTGGTGGATCGTGGGCGCGCCGACCAAACTCGGCCGCGAACACGATGGAGACCAGCCGTCTCCCTCATCGGAGACGGCTGCACAGGCTGGGTGACTTCAGCCAAGGTCGTCGATGCCATGCCATCGGCCGCTGCCCGTCGTCGGGTGGTGCAGGAGGAACAGAGAAGACCCATGGCAGTGCTCTGTGACACCCAGATTCGGGAATGCGTTCCCATCGAGCCGTTCGCCGAGAACGTCAAGCGCCCCGGAACCGTTTCGTACGGCGTCTCCAGTTACGGCTACGACGTTCGCGTCGGCACCAGGTTCAAGATCTTCACGAACGCCACATCAGGCGGCGTAGCGATCGTCGATCCCAAGAACTTCACCAACGACCTCTTCATCACGATCGACACGGCGCAGACCGGCAAGGATCACATCCTGATCCCGCCGAACTCGTTTGCGCTCGCCGAGACGATCGAGGTGTTCGATGTGCCGCGCGATGTGCTGGCGATCTGCGTCGGCAAGAGCACCTACGCGCGGTGCGGCATCATCGTCAATGTGACTCCGCTCGAGCCTGAATGGCGCGGCAAGGTCACCATCGAGATTTCCAACACAACTCCCCTTCCCGCCAAGATCTACGCCAACGAAGGCATCGCTCAGATGATCTTCATCAAGGCCGATCGGGTCTGCGCGGTGTCGTATGCCGACAAGGGCGGCAAGTACCAAGATCAGGGCGGCTTGACGCTGCCCCGAGTCGACGGTCTCCCCTTCCAGGGCCATTGAATTCAGGTTCCGTCGGCCGGCACTGCCAGCCCAAGGACGTCACGCCTCACGATTCAGCATCAACGCACGGATTGCACGGTTCCAGCAGCGCACGGACGCAAGGTACGAAGCTATGAAGATCAATCGACGATTCACGGACGGCAAGCGCGATGTGTTCAGCACCATCGAGTGGACCACGCGCACCAGCAAGATTCACAATGCCGACGGGTCGGTCGTGTTCGAGATGAACGACGCCGAGATCCCAAAGGAGTGGAGCCAGCTCGCCACCGACATCGTGGTCAGCAAGTACTTCCGCAAGGCTGGCGTTCCCCAGTTCGACCTAGACGGCGTCCCGGTCGTGAAGGACGGCAAGCCGGTGTTCGGCCCTGAGAAGAGCGCGCGCCAAGTGGTGCACCGCCTCGCAGGTTGCTGGGCGCATTGGGGCCAAGAGCACGGCTACTTCGACTCCGCCGAGGATGCGCAGGCCTTCTACGACGAACTCAGCTACATGCTGATCACGCAGATGGCTGCTCCCAACAGCCCGCAGTGGTTCAACACTGGCCTGAACTGGGCGTATGGCATCAACAGCCCGGCCCAGGGCCACTGGGTCGCCGACCACCTCACCGGCGCGCTGTCGCTGGCGAAAGATGCGTACACGCACCCGCAGCCCCACGCGTGCTTCATTCAGTCGGTCAGCGATGACCTGGTCAATGAAGGTGGCATCATGGACCTGTGGGTCCGCGAGGCTCGCCTGTTCAAGTATGGCTCCGGCACCGGCACCAACTTCAGCCGACTGCGCGGCGAAAACGAGCCGCTCTCTGGCGGCGGTCGCAGCTCAGGCCTGATGAGCTTCCTCAAGATCGGCGACCGTGCCGCGGGCGCGATCAAGTCCGGCGGCACCACGCGCCGTGCGGCCAAGATGGTCTGCCTCGATGTCGATCACCCGGACATCGAAGCGTTCGTCAACTGGAAGGTCCGCGAAGAAGTCAAGGTCGCCGCGCTCGCCGAGGGCATGAAGCACCTGGCCAAGGACCAGCAGGATCTGGCCAAGGGCATGGGCCTGAAGCTCGACTACGACTTCAACGGCGAGGCTTACGCCACCGTCAGTGGCCAGAACTCGAACAACTCCATTCGCTTGTCGGATGCGTTCTTCGATGCCGTGGATGCCGACGCCGACTGGTCGCTCACGCGTCGCATGGATGGCAAGGCAGCCAAGACGCTGAAGGCGTCCTCGCTGTGGAACCAGATCTGCTACGCCGCATGGCGCTGTGCCGACCCAGGCCTGCAGTACGACACCACCATCAACTCGTGGCACACCTGCCCCGAGGGCGGGCGCATCAACGCCAGCAATCCGTGCAGCGAGTACATGTTCCTCGACAACACGGCCTGCAATCTGGCGTCGATCAACTTGATGAAGTTCTACGACGCCGAGTCCAGGACCTTCGACATCGCTGGCTTCGAACACGCGATCGATGTCTGGACGATGGTCCTTGAAATCAGCGTGCTCATGGCGAGCTTCCCCAGCCGCGAGATCGCTGAACTCAGCTGGAAGTACCGCACGCTCGGTCTGGGCTACGCCAACCTCGGCGCCATGCTGATGCAGGCGGGCATTCCGTACGACAGCGACGAGGGTCGCGCGATCTGCGGCGCGATCACCTCGATCATGACCGGTCGCTCATACGCCACCAGCGCCCGCATGGCCGGTGAACACGGCGCCTTCGCTGGCTACCAGGAGAACCGCGAGCACATGCTGCGCGTCATGCGCAACCACCGCGCCGCCGCGCACGGCGCTGCGCGTGACTCGGGCACCTACGAGCAGCTCCGCATCGCGCCGGTCCCCATCGATCATGCGCTCTTCCGCAGCGGCCGCATCAATGTGGCCAACGCCGAAGCCATGCTCGCGGCATCGAGCGCCGCGTGGGATCTGGCCCTCGAACTAGGCACCGAGCACGGGTTCCGCAATGCGCAGGTCACAGTGATCGCCCCCACGGGCACGATCGGACTGCTCATGGATTGCGATACCACCGGTGTCGAACCGGACTTCGCGCTCACCAAGTTCAAGAAGCTCGCCGGCGGCGGTTACTTCAAGATCGCGAACCAGTCGCTGCGCCCGGCGCTGCGGTCGCTCGGTTACACGAACGCGCAAACCGACGACATCGTCGCGTCTGTCATGGGCACTCTGAGCCTCGATGTACCGATGGCCGACGAGCGCGGCACGATCTCGGCGAGCCAGCCCTCGTTCCGATCGTTCTTGATCGAGGCCGGCTTCACCAATGAAGAACTCATCGCCCTCGAAAATGGTTTGCCGTCGTGCTTTGAGATCGGCTTCGCGTTCACGGCGTGGAGCATGCCCGAGCGCGTGCTGCGGAAGGCCGGCGTCGACGCTGAGCGCGCCAAAGCCGACCAGGGCTTCAACGGCCTGCGATCACTTGGCCTGAATCGTCGCCAGATCGATGCACTCAACCGCGTCATCTGCGGAACGGGCACGATCGAAGGCGCACCGCACCTGAAGGATGCGCACCTGCCGGTCTTCGACTGCGCCAACAAGTGTGGCGCCCTTGGCAAGCGATTCATCGCCGCCGAGGGACACATCCGCATGATGGCCGCTGCCCAGCCATTCATCTCGGGCGCCATCTCGAAGACGATCAACCTCCCCAACGAGGCGAGCGCCGACGAGATCGGCAAGGCGTACCGCCTGTCCTGGGAACTTGGACTCAAGGCCAACGCCCTCTATCGCGACGGCTGCAAGCTGAGCCAGCCGCTGGCGACCAAGAGCGATGCGGCCGATCATGCCGAGGAAGCCGACCTCGATGGCCTGCCCGAAGAGGCCAAGGTCCCGTCGGCCGATGGGCAGCCGCTGATCATCGAGCGCGTCGTCGAGCGCATCGTCGAACGCGTCATCGAACGCCCGTCGCGCCGTCGACTCAGCGACACGCGCCAGAGCATCACGCACAAGTTCAATGTCGCTGGCCACGAGGGCTACCTCGTCGTCGGCCTCTACGAAGACGGCATGCCCGGCGAGCTCTTCATCACGATGGCCAAGGAAGGTTCGACCATCGGTGGTCTGATGGACTCGCTCGGCACGGCCATCAGCGTCGCTCTGCAGTACGGCGTGCCGCTGCAGAGCTTGGTGAACAAGTTCGCGCACCAGCGCTTCGAACCCATGGGCATGACGCAGAACCGCGACATTCCCATCGCGAAGAGTCTCGTGGACTACATCTTCCGTTGGATGGGCATGGAGTTCATCCAGGGTTACCGTGAACAGAACGCCCCGCACCGCACCGGCATGGATGCCGGCTCCCACGCTCCCGCCTTGGCTGGCGGCGCGCGGGATCACGTCAAGGAGGACTCATGGAACGACCGGACTGCACCGTCGCACGCTTCCCGCGCCCCGGGCCACACCGCTTCGAGCGATCTAACTCTGGGCGATCGGATCAACGGGACGACCTTCAACGGGACGAGTGGCATGTCCGATTCGTCGGCCTGCTGCGATGGGGATTCCGGCTCGTGCAAACACGCCGCATCGCCCGCTGGGAGCGTGACGAACTCGAACGGCGCGAGAATGATGACCAACGCGCTCGACGCCCAGGCCGCGTCCGCCATGGGTGATGCCCCTCCGTGCAGCGTGTGCGGTGCGATCACCGTACGCAACGGCACCTGCTACCGATGTTTCAACTGCGGCGCCAGCCAGGGCTGCAGCTGATCGAACCACCGGTGACCGGTCGTTCCGGTCACCACCAACCATGCTGGGCGCATCGCTCCGACGACGCCCGGCAGACAGCGATGGGGGCAGTTGCCCCAAGGAGACCAAGCGGTCGGCAAAGAACGGATCCTCTAAGCACTGGTCAGACAAGCACGGAACGGTGGCGTCTGACCCCCTGAGCGGGCTCATCCCCGAGCAGGTGTGGCCGTCCTCGGAGGCACTCCCCCATCGCACTTGCCACAACCCAGGGCCGCAGGGCCCTGTTCCTCCCGGCCCGCCGCAGACCCACCAGCTGCGGCGGGCCCTTTTCATCCCACAGCCGTCATCTCGCCCGTCCGATTGGCCCGCGCTGCGGCGGGCCCTTTTCATCCCACAGCCGTCATCTCGCCCGTCCGATTGGCCTCCTCATTCCAACTGCGAGGCGATTCTCGCCCCGCGCTAGACTTCCGAAACCCCTATGACGATCACCACTCGACTGCAGCCGCGCTACCGCCTTTGGATGCTGCTCTACACGATCCTCTGCCTGGTCTTCGGGGCCTGGGGCGCGTACGACTATTGGGTCAAGTACCCCGCGCTCGAGGCCTCGGCGCGCGACTACACGCGCCTCAAGAATCGCCAGGACGAGCTCACGACCGCCTCGCAGGGGCGCGCGCTCACCGAAGACGAAACCAAGGAGTACGAGGCAGCCAAGGCCCGACTGACCACCGAGTTCGCCGAACCACCGACCCCGCCGTCGGGATTCGACAAGCCGTTCCAGCTCTGGGGCTATGTGATTGGCTGCGGGCTCGTCGGCTTCCCTTGGTGCGCGTGGCTGCTCATCGGTGCCGCGCGGAAGCGGTGGACCTTGCACGAGGACGGCTCACTCGACACGCCCGAGGGCACGATCGCTGCCGAACGCATCGCCGACATCGACATGTCCAAGTGGATGAGCAAGTCGATCGCCACGGTGATAGACGAAGAGGGTCGGCGGTATCCACTTGATGACTACAAGTGGAAGAACACCGACTTGATCGTCGTTGAACTCTGCCGCCGCTTCCACCCGGGCGAATGGACCGACAAGGCGCGGCCCGTCAACGAGGACAGGGACGGCGACGACAGCACCAGCGGCCTGACCAAGGAGGCTCCGACGAGGGAGCTGTCGGAATGAGCGTTCGGACACTTCAGGATCCCACGAGCGCCATCGAGAAGCGCGACCGATGCAGCGACCTTCCGCACCGCCCCCGTGTGCTGCTCGGCAAGTTGGGGTTGGATGGACACGACCGCGGCGTGAAGTTGATTGCGCGCGTGCTTCGCGACGCGGGCGTGCATGTGATCTACAGCGGACTCTGGCAAACCCCGCGCAGCCTCGCGATCGGAGCGCGCGACGAAGACGCTGATGTCATCGCCTGCAGCATGATGAGCAATTCCCACTTGGTGCTCGTGCCAAGGTTGATCGAGGAGTGCCGCGCGCTCGGACGCCCGGACATGCCCATCAATGTCGGCGGCATCCTTCCGCAGGAAGATGTTCCGACGCTGCTGTCCGCGGGCGTTCGTCGCATCTACCACACTGGAACTGGCATGGAGGAGATCGTGCAGAGCGTGCGCGAGTGCGTTCGTGCGTACGCGCCGCTCCAATCGCACTCGCCTCACGCCATCCTTGCTCGACAGATCAGCCTGGCGCACGCCGGTTCGCTCACCCCGGGGACTGCGCTCCGTCGCCCCGCGCGCGTGGTGGGCATCACGGGTTCGCCCGGCGCGGGGAAGAGCACGCTCGTCGCGGCCTTGGCCGCTGAAGCCGTTCGTCGTGGCGAGCGCGTGGCCGTCGTGGCGTTTGATCCCATGAGCCCGATCACCGGTGGCGCGCTGCTGGGCGATCGCTTGCGCGTGGACTTCAACATCGTCGACGAGAAGGTCTTCTACCGAAGCCTGGCCATCGTCGGCGAGGATTACCGAAGCTTGCCGCAGATCACGGGGCTCGTCGGTGCGGCGGGGTTCGACACCTTGATCGTTGAGACCGTCGGCGCCGGTCAAAACGATGTCGCCATCCGAGAGCATGTGGACCGCACAGCGGTCGTCGTCGTGCCGGGCATGGGCGATGCAGTCCAGATGGACAAGGCAGGCATCCTGGAGATCGCTGATCTCTTCGTGGCCAACAAGGCCGATCACGCCGGCGAAGCGAAACTGGTCCGTGAACTACTCGACATCGCGTCGGGGCGTCGGATCCTGGAAACGATCGCGACGCAGGGCAAGGGCATCGTCGAACTCTACGAGGCGTTGCTTGCCGCGTGAGTCCGCGGCAGAAGTGAAGGAACCATCGTGCTGACCCCCCTGCTCATCAGCTTGGGCATCATCGCTGCGCGCCTGCTCGATGTCTCGATCGGCGTGGTGCGAACCGTGGCGATCGTCCAGGGCCACCGCGGACGCGCCTTTGCGCTCGCGTTCTTCGAGGTGCTCATCTGGGTGCTCATGGTGAGCAGGGTCATTCTGACCGTGCAGGAACACCCGTGGTACGCGATTCCATACGCGCTCGGATTCGCGCTCGGCAACTGGCTGGGCATGGTCGTCGTGGCGCGCCTCGGCAGCGGGCACACGGTGGTGCGCGTCTTCTCGCGCAAGGGTGACGAGATGGCGGCCGCCTTGCGCGATCAGGGCATCACCGTCACGGTCTTCGATGGCCGCGGGCGCGACGGCCCGGTGCAGATGCTCTTCATCGAAACGCGGAGCCGCGGTTCCAAGCGGGTTATTGAACTTGCTCGAGGCGTCGACCCGACCTGCTACCACGTGGTCGCCGACATCAGAAGCACCAGTTCGAGCGCGCACTGACGCCGCGCGACGCAACGGCACTGGCCGATCCAGTCGGTCGTCGCGACGGACCGCGCGCCCACCGTTTGCACTGAGTGACTGAGTTGCACCGAGTAGCACCGCTACACTTTGCGGCCCATGTCCACCGTCAACCTGCCCCGGAACACGAATCAAGCCCTCGGCATCGGTCAGTACGCCATCGACTTCATGAAGTCGGGCGAACCCGCCGAATCAGTCCTCACGCGCACCAAGCTCTTCCACGCCGACGCCGTTCTCTGCGGCGTGAGCGCGATCGCACTGGGCACGAACGCTCCGGTCCTCCTGCGCGAGGAAGCACTGCGCTACCGAAACAAGAAGCATGGCGCGACAGTCTTCGGCAGCTCCAAGCGCGTGCAGCCCGAGAAGGCGATCGTCGCCAACAGCGCCGCGGTGCGCGAGTGGGATTCCAACGGCACCAACTTCGGCTTCAACCCAGGTCTGGGCCACACGGCCGGTGAATTCGGCCACAACGACTTCTATCCCGTGCCGATTGCTGCAGCGCAGATCATGGGGCTGCATGGCGCGACGGCGCTGCGTGGCATGGTCTGCCTCGACGAGATCCGCGGCCGGCTCGCCGAGGTCTTCAGCCTCAAGACCTACAAGATCGACCATGTCGTGCATGGTGCGATCGCCAGTGCGGCGACCTACGGCGCCATGATGGGCGCAACCGCTGAACAGATCGAAAGTGCGATCGGCATGTTCGTCGCCCACCACATTCCCTGGCGCGCGATCCGAGCCGGCAAGCAGCTCAGCGATTCCAAGGGCGCAAGCGCGGCGATCAGCACCGAGGCCGCGATCCTGTGCATGCGCCGCAGCATGCAGGGCTTCCTCGGGCCGCGCGACATCTTCCGCAATCCCGAGAGCATGTTCCGTCAGTTCATCAAGACGCAGGGCGACAGCCCGTTCGATCTCGTGCTGCGCAGTTCCGGCGACGATTTCGCCGTCATGGGCATGCACTTCAAGCTCGGGCTCTACGAGCACCAGAGCGCGGGCGCGCTCCAGGCGATCATCGACCTTGCCTTCGCCAATCACGACATCCTTCGGGATCCCGGCACCATCAAGGCGATTCGCATCGTTGCGTACGAGCCGGCCTATGGCATCATCGGCGATCCGGCCAAGCGCGATCCGAAGACCCGCCAGAGCGCCGACCACAGCATGGTCTACATCGTCAGCACGCTGCTGCGAAAGGCGATCGAGGCCGCCGCGCAGGACGGCGCCGAGTCGATCGGTGCCGCCAACGACGATTGGTGGAAGCGCCTGATGCTCGGGCCGCATGACTACTCGGCCGACGCGATCAAGAACCCCGTCACGCGAGCGCTCATGGCGAAGATCGACTTCGCCCACGGCGGCGACGAGTACGACCGACGCTACCCCGACGGCATCCCCACTTCGGTGGTGATCGAGACCACCGATGGCCGGACGCTCGACAGCGGCCTCGTGATGTACCCGGCGGGCCACGCTCGCAACACGACCGCCGACCTGCGCGGGATCCTCAATGCGAAGTTCGGCCTGCTGGGCTCGCTGGGTCTGGCGAAGCCGTCCCGGCTCGTCGAGCGACTCATGGCCATCGACTCGCTGTCGCCCAAGCAGCTCTTGAAGCTCAACGAGTTCGACATCCTCAACCGCGGCCGGTTCGAGTGAGCCCAAATCTGGTCCGGCCGAATCGTCAACGCAGGCCGCGCAACTTCATGCCGCCCTGCTGACGCTCGAACTCGATCGCCTCGAACTTGAATTGGCCGTGCAGCTGCGGCGTGAGTTTCAGTTCGATCGTCCTCGGGCCCGTGGCGCGCGTGATGACATCCGAACTGAACATGCCGTAACTGGTCCTGTTGAGGAACTCCATGACGGCGTTGCGCTGCTCGTCCATCCAGGTGGCGAAGGCCGCTTCCCCGCCGCGCGCATCCCACTCCTTTCGTGCTTCCTTCGTGAGCATCTGCGTGTAGAACGGCGGATACTCGCGATTGCGGATTGCATGCTGCAAGTGGGCGATGACCTGCGACGGTGAGAACGCGCGCAACTCGATCGACCCATCCGGGTGTTCGATCCGCAACTCAAGGGCCGGACCGCTTCCATCGGTCGCACCAACATGTTGCGTGGATTGCGCGTCGGTCGGCGCAGCGACCTCGGTTTGGGCGAAGGCGCCTTCGGCGACGGGGCGACGATCGCGATAGACGACCCTCGTGCCATCCGGCAGCGTGTGGTCCACCTCGTCCTTGGCGCGGTCGCTGAGCGGATTGCGATAGCGGTACTCGACGCGTTCGGACGCGCACGCGGCGGCCATGATCGCCAAGGCAAGCGCCGTCCGCTTCATCCGTGCGTTTCCGCCGGCAAAGCCACGCGAATCGGTCGATCATGTCCAGGCGTCCACGCCAATCGCACGCGCCATCGGGGATCGGGTTCAGGTGCGTCGCTGCGCCAGTGCGTGCCGCGGCTCTCGACTCGTTCGAGCGCGGCGCGTGCCATGAGGTGCGACACCGTCAGCAGATTCTGCGCTTCCCAACCCGATGGACGCTCGAACACCGCGTGCAGTCCGTATCGCCCCCAGAACTCGATCATCTTGAGGACATCTGCAAGGCGCGTGGCGGATCGCTGCACGCCCACATTGCGCCACATCGCACTGCGCAGGCTCGCGCGGATGTCGGCCACATCAAGATCCCCGCGCTCCGGAACATCGATGCGACTCTCGGTGTGCACGGGCGCCGGATCTGGAAGCGCATCGGCCGCGATGGCGTGTGCCACGCGACGACCGAAGACCAGACCCTCGAGCAGGCTGTTGCTGGCCAGCCGATTGGCACCATGCACGCCGTTGGACGCGCTCTCGCCGCATGCGTAGAGGCCGCGCAGGCTGGTCCTGCCCGAAAGATCCGTGAGCACGCCGCCGATCGTGTAGTGCGCGGCAGGGTTCACAGGGATCAGCTCGCGTGACGCATCGAGCCCGAAGCCGGCCAGCATGCGATCGAGCCCTGGGAATCGCCGCGCGAAGGCACCGGGTTGGCCGCCACCAAGATGGCGGCAGTCGAGGAACGCGTGGCTCTGCCCCGTCCGCGCCAGATGTTCAACGATGCCGCGGCTGACGATGTCCCGCGGCGCGAGCTCGCCCATCGGATGCACGCTCTGCATGAAACGGGACCCAGCAGCATCGACCAACCACGCTCCCTCGCCGCGCACTGCCTCGCTGATGAGGTGCCGTGGCGCACCAGCGACATACAGGCTCGTCGGGTGGAACTGCATGAACTCAAGATCGGCGACCGTCGCTCCCGCGCGCCACGCCATGGCGACCGCGTCACCGGTGGCCACCTTCGGGTTGGTCGTCTCACGGTAGACCTGACCCGCTCCACCGCATGCCAGCACGATGGCCCTGGCCCACACGATCTGCAGTCCGAATCGCGAATGCCAGGTGAGCACGCCTGCCGCCCGGCGATGACCAGCATCGTCACTGGTCAGCACATCAAGCGCGAAGCAGCGATTGAACATCCGCACCGACCCGATCCCACGAACTTTGGCGATGAGCGCCGCTGCCAACGCAGCGCCGGTCGCGTCACCATCGGCATGCACGATGCGGTCCTGACGATGACCACCTTCGCGTCCAAGGCTCACCGAGCCGTCGGCCTCGCGATCGACCCGCATCCCCCACGCGATCATCTGTTCAACCTCGTCGGGTCCCTCGCGGACCAGCACCGAAACGGCCTCTGGATCGCAGAGTCCAGCGCCGGACTCGAGCGTGTCGGATTCATGCTGCGCGATGCTGTCGTCCGCACTGAGGACCGTGGCGATGCCGCCCTGCGCCCAGTTCGTGCTTGAGAGGTCGAGCGACTCCTTCGCCAGCACGATCACATCGCCTGCCGTCGAGGCCTCGATCGCGCAACGAAGCCCCGCGACACCGCTGCCGACGACGAGCGTGTCCGTGAAGATCTGCGGCAGCAGCGAACTGCGGAACGGGATCAGGTGCCGACGCTGGATCGCAAGAGCCGTCACGGCGAGTGGTTCGGGGATCCGGTCCCGGCGTTGGACGGCTGGGTTGCGGTCGGCGCGACGCTCGCCCGAACAGGCTCGAACACGGCCGGCATGGCGAAGTCCGCAAGCCACACTTGGCTCGTGTTCTCGGGACCGCGCTTGCTGGTCCAGATCATGCGTCGCCCATCTGCGCTGAAGGCAGGCAGCACATCAGCACCTGCTGCGTGCGTCACGCGGACCCTCGTCGTGCCATCACGCAGCATCGGCATCCCGGTCTCGGTCGTCCAGCGCGCACTGTCAATCAGGAAGACCTCGTAGTTTTGATGGCCGAGTTCGCTCGTGGCGTACGCCATGGCCGTCGAAGTTGGGTGCCAGAATGGCCCCCAGTTGACGGTGTCGCCCATCGTGAGCTGGTGCACACGCTGCACACCAAGAATTCGCCCGTCGTCCGTTCGCCCCAGATCCCCAACATACAGCTGCAGGTGTCCATCGCCGGTGCGGTCGCTTCGAAAGCAGATTCGGCTCGAATCCGGGCTGAAGAACGGACCGCCGTCGTAGCCAGGCTCCCGCACGAGTGGGGTGGTCTCTCCCGTCTGAAGGTCGAGGGAGTACAGATCGCCTTGCCCGGTCGCCAACGAGCAGTAGATGAGATGACGGCCATCGGCGCTCAGGTCGCCCTCGGCCACATAGGCGCTGCCGTCGCCAACAAGCGTCTTCAGGTCTGCGGGAACGATCTCGCTGCCCTTGGTGCGCCCCGTGAGATCAAGGGACACGATGCGCATTTCGGGCGGGAAGCTCCAGCGATACCGCCCTGTGCCGCGCTGGTAACCCGGCGAGTTGCTTGCCGTCGGAGCCACGAGCGTGGTCGCAAAGATGATGCGATTGGGGTCCTTGGGATCAAACCAACCGCAGGTGTTCGCGCTTCCCTTGGGGCTGATGATCCAACTGTTCGCGAGTGCTGGCTTGCCCTCGGCGTCCGTGACGAGATCCGCGAGCACCATCGCGTAATGGTCACCGGGCGCCTTGCCTGCTTCGGGCTGGGGCACGCCCTGGAAGAGCACGCGCTTGCCCCACGGGTCGATGTAGTTCTCGCCCGCGCGCACCCAGTCGCGACCGAAGGTGAGTTGCACGGCGTTGGTCAAGATCGGTGCCTCGGCGGCGGCCCAGTCGGTTGGCGAGTCCAACGAGACCCTGGTCGAGGGGACATCGGCCGAGTTCGTGGAGCCGCCGTGCGCGACGACCGGCGCAGCAGAGCCCGTTGATTGGATCGATACGACCTCCCGCACGGACCCGGTGCTGGTGCCCACGCAGGCGGCAAGCAAGGCAGGTGCAAGAAGCATGATCGATCGGTTCATGGTGCAATGGGTGCCGTGGTGCAGCGCGCAAGTGTAGATCAGCCCCTTCCCGAAGGCATCGGCTTCCGTGTCCTTTGGCATGACCGCTGGCTGCTCGTGTTGGACAAGGACAGCGGCCTGCTCAGCGTGCCGGGCATCGGCTCGGACAAGGCCGATTGCCTTGCCAGCCGCGCAGCCCGGTGCTTCCCGGGGGTGCGCATCGTGCATCGGCTCGACCGCGACACCAGCGGCTGCATCGTCATGGCGCTCGATGCCCGGACGCACCGCGAACTCAGCGTGCAGTTCCAGGAACGGACGGTCGGCAAGGTCTACGAGGCCCTGGTCCACGGCATCGTGACCGGCGACGAGGGCCTGATCGACCTGCCGCTGCGCAAGGACCTCGTCAACGCACCACTGCAGGTCGTTGACCATGTGCACGGTCGGCCCGCGCAGACGGGCTGGCGCGTGCTGTCACGCGATGCTGCGCGCGACACCACGAGGCTGGAACTCCTGCCGCGCACCGGACGCAGCCATCAACTGCGCGTGCACTGCCGCGAGCTCGGTCACCCGATCCTCGGCGATGACCTCTACGCGCTGCCGGCGGTGCGCGCGATGGCACCGCGACTCTGCCTGCACGCACGCTCCGTGGGCTTCACGCACCCGGCCACCGGTGAGCGCATGCTGGTCGAGTGCCAGACGCCGTTCTGAACGCGACGGCTGGGCAGGACGCTCAGGTCGTTCGCCGGGGGCAGCACGGTCAACACGCGTCACGGAGTCCTGGCCACGCGGAATCCCACGGTGCCGGGGGAGTTCTCTGGGGCAAGGGCGGCCCGGTACGACGCGCGACAGGTGTTGGTGCTGTCGAATCGGGTTTCAAAGCATCCGCCCCGGACGACGCGTGTGGAGCCCTTGTCCGGCCCCGGGGGATTGTTCTGCGGACTGCTCCCGTAGTAGTTCATGTCGTACTGGTCACTCACCCACTCAATCACATTCCCCGACATGTCGTGCAGGCCGTAGCCGTTGCCGAACTTGCCACCCACCGGTCGGGTCTGGGTGCCCTCATTGGCCGCGTACCACGCGATGTTCACCAGTTGGCTGTCGTCGTTCGTACCGTTGAGACTGCCCGCGAATCCATGGAACGCCGTCGTGGTGCCCGCCCGGTACGCGTACTCCCACTCGGCTTCCGTGGGAAGCCGCATGCCAGGGGTGAGGAATCCCTGGATCATGTCCCAACTCACCCGCTCCACCGGGCGGTTGGGGACTTCGGTGGCAGACACCTCTTCGCTCACGCTCTGGAAGTAGCTCGGGTTCAATCCCATCCGCGCCTGCCACTGCGCCTGCGTCACTTCGTACCGGCCCATGTAGAACGCGTTGGTCAGGGTCACCGTGTGGACAGGGCTCTCATCAGGGTTGCAGGGGAACCACTGCGACGCGCTGCAGCCCATCTGGAACGAGCCCGGCGGAATCAGCACGAACTCGATCTGCGTGGCTGTGTCCTTCACGCGCCAGGCCAAGCCGGTCGCCGTGATGGCAGCTCGGAGGTTGGCATTGGTCACTACCGAAGGATCAGGCCACGCCTCGATGAGCGTGGCCCACGCTGGCGTGGTGACGCATGGCCCCCATGCACCAAGCAGGGCCGCCAGATCCGCGCCCCCGACAACACCATCCCCGTTGATGTCCGATCCCGGCTGTTGCGAGCCGTCAGTTGCCCATGCCGCCATCAAGACGCTCAGGTCCATCCCGCCCACCATGCCGTCGTCCGTCAGGTCAGCCGGGCATTGGGCATGGGTTGCAGCGGTCAGGAGCAGGGCGCATGGAATCGTCACGAGTCCCGTCAGGATCCTGTGCACGACATGTTGTGGTTCAGTACGCATCGTCGGACCTCC
>VGXL01000008.1 GCA_016873315.1 Phycisphaerae bacterium
TGCTGACCTCGGCCTGATGCTCACGGCCTTCGGTTCGTGCGAGCCGTGAGTCAGACGCGTGCCGGAAGAACAACGGGCCCCGGAATCCGGGGCCCGCGTGGAGTGGCTTGGTCATCGGCCGAGCGCCGAATGAAGATCACTTGAACGCTTCGAAGTCCTTGCCGAGCAGCGCGGCACCGAACTTGAGCTTCATGATCTCGTCGGTGCCTTCGTAGATGCGGCACACGCGCACATCCTGCAGGTGACGGAACGGACGGTAGAGCTCGCTCCATCCGCGGCCGCCAAAGATCTGCACCGCACGGTCGGCGGCTTCCCAGGCGGCGTTGCTCGCCCAGTACTTGGCCTGCGCCACAAGGAAGTCAGCCTTCGCGAGGAGTTCCTTGTTGCCGGGGTTCTCGTCGCTGACCTGCTTGGCGATCGCGGCGCGTTCGATCACGGCATCCGAGGTCGCGCGCATGATCTCGATGCGGGCCAAGTGATCCTGCACCAGCTGGTGCTTGCCGATCTCCTTGCCGTGCTGGTGACGCTCCTTGCAGTAGCGCACGCATTCGTCGATCAGGTCTTCGATCGTGCCCAAGCAGCCTGCGGCCACGCTCAGGCGGCCCGAGACGAGCGTGTGCATGGCGATGCGGAAGCCCTCGCCTTCCTTGCCGAGCAAGTTCCGACTCTCGACCGGGTGGTCGTTCATCTGGAACATGGCGGTGTCGCTGGTGTACATGCCGGGCTTCGAGTGCAGCTGCTCCTTCTCGAAGGTGTCGCCAGCGGTGTCAACGATGAACGCGCTCATCCGCCGCTCAGCACCGGTCTTGTCTTCGGGGAACGCAAAGACGATGACCGCTTCGGCCACGGATCCGTTCGAGATCAGGTACTTGACGCCGTTCAGCATGAACTTGTCGCCTTCGCGGCGGTAGGTGCATGTGCCTTCAAGCGGATTCGAGCCGGCATCGGGCTCGGTCAGGCCAAAGGCCATCGTGCATTCGCCACGACAGGATTTGGGCAGGTAGCGCTGCTTCTGGTCTTCGGTGCCGTACTTCAGAACCGGGTATTGGCCGATCGAGCAGTGGCCGCTGAAGAAGGTGCGCACGCCGGTGCCTTCCTTGTTGATGCGCACGAGCGCGCGCATGTAGGTCAGGCTGTCCGCGCCGCGCCCGCCGTACTGCTTGGGCATGCTCATGCCGAGCAGATTGTGCTTCTTCGCAAGGTCGCAGATGGCCGGGTTGAAGCGGCGCTCGAGGTACGCGATCTCCTCGATCGGGCGGATCTCCTGGCAGTAGGCCTCGACATCCGCTTCAAGCTTCGCCTTCTCGGCGGCGGTGAAGGTGGCGTTGCAGGTTGATGCGGCGGCGTCGGGCATGATGGCTGGGTTCACGAGCTGGTCTCCTTGGAAGACGAGTAAGTGTAGGCCACGACGGCAAGTGCGCCGAAGCCGGACTCGGACTCCGCTTTTTCGTGTCCGCCGAGCCGACGGCCCGCGTCAGGGCGCAGGATCAGGGCGCGGGATCAGAGGTCGTCGCCGGGAGCGTGACGGTGAGCTCTGCGGGGTAGATGCCCGTGGGATCGCCGCGTTCGGCGAGCGTGGTCTCCATGACCTTGCGACTGCGCGCGACGGGACCATCGTGGAGCACCGTTGTGGGCGTGCGCACCACGACGGGTTCGTCCAGATCCACCATCGTGTCGTCCAGACGAATCGTGAGCTCACTCAGATCGCGCCAAGACTCGATCGTGATTGTGTTGCCTGTGCGCGTGACCACGACGCGACTGCCTTGCTTCGGCGCGCTCACCTTCAGCCAGTAGAAGCGGTCGTGCGTGACATCATCTTGCAACCAGACGATCTTCGTGGGGCGATCGACACGCGTGTGCTCGGACATCCACACGATGCCCTCTGCATCCTCCCGGTCCATCCAGTGTCCCTTGCCCTCGTGCACCTTGACAAAGTGGGGATAGCCGCCGGGATCTTTCGCGGCGAGTTCGTCCAGGCGCGTCGACCATTCGCGAGCGATGCCGTTGCGATTGAAGTTCCCGTCGTCACCGCCCACATGCAGCGTGAACGCCAGATTGCGCAGCCCATCCGGCTGCGTTTCGTTGGGATGCCCGGCCATCATGCCTGCACCAGCGAACCAATCGGCCATGCGCGGAGCAAGCTGGTAGGTGCCATCGCCGCCCGCGCTGTAGCCGGTGATGTACACCCGGTCGGGGTTCACATCATGCACCAGGATCATGTCGCGGATGAGCTTGGCGAAGAGCGCATCGATGTGACTTTGATGCCACAGGTTCCAAGTGTCGGTCGGTGCGCGCGGGGCCACATACACGCCCTCGCCCGCGACGAAGCCCTTGCCAGGCATGTCGTAGAGGTGCTTCTGATTCTCCCACTGCTGATCGTTGACCTCCTTGGGTGCGCCGCCGCCACCGTGCATGCTGATCCACAGGCTTCGGCCGCCCTTGGGCTTCGCTCCGTGGATCGCGAACCAGATCGGCATCGTCGCGCCATCGGCCTGGAGCGCGCCAGACTCAAGTTCCGCCTTCGCAGCCTTCTTGTTCTTCGATGCATACGCGCTCCAAAGCGATCGCTTGAGCTTTTCGGCCGCTGCCTTGGTCAGCGACTTGTCGGCGGTGCCACCGGCGGAGCGCTTGGAATCGTCCGCAGAGGGACGTGGATCATCCGCAGCGCCCTGGGCATCGT
Organism: Phycisphaerae bacterium; assembly: GCA_016873315.1. Taxonomy (GTDB): domain Bacteria; phylum Planctomycetota; class Phycisphaerae; order Phycisphaerales; family SM1A02; genus SYIB01. The sequence goes on from VGXL01000008.1 coordinate 2,681, forward strand.
CGCCGACCGCGCCGGGGGCAGGCAGGGCCGAAGACTTGAGCACGAAGTGTGCCGTCGTCGGATCCTTCGTGGCCGTCATCGACATCGTGGCTTCGCCACCGTTGACCGAGACGAGCACCGCGGTGCCTTCGGGCACGAGCAAGGAGAAGTGATCGTTCGCGTCGAATCGCTCGTCCTTCGTCGTCCCGCGTCCAAGTTCCCGACCGTGCGCATCGCTCACAACGACAGGCTCCGCCGTGCGCTGCTCATCGCGCACAACCGTGATGTACACGCGCACCTGCCCTGCCGGCACAGCCGTACTGAGTGTGCGGTAGCGACCCGTCACATCGCGAGCGCGCGAGACGGGACCCGCTGCATTCCAAACCATGGGGAACGCAAGCGGTGAGTCCTGCCAGGTGACGGCATAGATGCCGTGCTGAGGATCATCGCTGGACTGCTCCGCGGCGCGCGCCGTGAACCAGCCCTGATCGAGTGACTCGCCGGTCGCTTCGGCCGCGCCGGTGAAGCGCCACGCGGAGCCGTCCCACACTTCAACCCACGAGTGGTTGCCGGAACCGTCCATCCACATCGGAACGCCGACGAAACGCGCTGGAATCCCAACGCTTCGGCAGGCATCGACCAGCAAGATGCTCAGTCCCGTGCACGAAGCGAGTCCCGTCTCCATCGACTCGGATGGGCTCTGGTTCGCCTTGCGACGCTTGGTCGAGTACTGCACCTTGACGACTGGCCACAGGCCACGGTTCACCGCCGTCGCTGCTGCGGCGAGTGAAGTGCGATCGCCGACGAGTTGCAGCGCGATGGCGCGCAGTCGCTCGCGCCACGGCTCGCGCGTTTCATCGACGCATGCATAGGGAAGGATCGCATCGCGAAACAGGTCCTCGCTCACCTGCGCGCGCCACGGGGAAGACTGCCATGCGTCGAGAGCCTGCTGCGCATCGAGCACGAGAAACCCACCCTTCACCGTGCGCAAGTCCGCTTCGGGCATGTGCGCGATGAGCCACTCCAGATGCGGACGCAACGCAGGGCTCGCCTGCGCGAGCGCGGACTCAAGTTCCACGCGGTTTGGTCCTGCGAGTTCAAGCGCCTTCCCGCAACCGGGCGTCATGGACTCGGCGTGCGCCGGGACCGTCATGGCCGTGATGGTGAAGAGGGCCAAGACCACGCAGCGAACGATCTGGTGCATGCACGAAGCGTAGTCGCGGGGACCACGGTCACGAAGGCGAGCGCGTCGCTAGTTCGCCTGTCCCTGCCGGATGCTGCGAATCAAGTAGGGCTGGACGCCGCCGACCGTGTTGTTGGCCTCGCTGAGCAGTTCGAGCATGAATCCCGCTGCGAAAATGAAGAGCGCGCTCAAGAAGAGCATGATCGCCACCAGGAATGGCGGGCGGGTGCCCATGTCCTTGTCCATCGCGAACTTCTCGTAGAGGAGCCACGGCATGATCACGCAGTCGATCGCGATGAGCGCGATCCCCACGCGGCCGAAGAGATACATCGGCCGACTCTTGAACGAGCCCTGCATCCAGAGCAGCACGATGTCGATGAGGACATCGAGCGTACGAGCGAGACCGTAGTGGCTTCGACCTGCAAAGCGCGCATGATGCTGCACGGTGACTTCGCTCGTGGAGCCTCCGCGCATGTGCACGATCGCCGGCAGCAGGCGATGTTGCCCGGGTCGCAATCGCAGCGAGCGCGCGACCTCGCCGCGCAGGATCTTGTAGCCGCCCATGTCGCGCACCTCGCAGCCACTGACGCGACGCAACAGCCAATTGGCGAGCCGGCTCGGAATGCGTCGGATCGGCCCCTCGACGCGGCCACCTCGGAACCCGCTGACGAGGTCGTGCCCGCGCGCGAGTTCCGCTGCGAGCATCGGAATGTCCTCGGGTGCATTCTGAAGGTCACCGTCCATGACGACGACCACCTGCCCCCGGCTCGACTGAAGGCCAGCCATGAGCGCGCTGCACTGCCCCACATTCCTAGCGAGCGTGATCACGCGCAGTCGCATCATGTGCGTGAGCGCGCCGTCGAGAAGCGCCGGCGTTCGATCCGTCGACCCATCATCGACGATCACGACTTCGTGATCGCCCGGGATCGCAGCAAGCACAGCGTCGGTCCGCCGCAGGAATTCCAGCACGCAATCCTCTTCATCATGCATCGGCGTGACCACGCTGATGCCGATCGCCCCGACCCCGTGGGTCACTTGGAGCTCCCGCTGCCAGCCTGCGGCTTCGCGGGCGCGCTTGCATCTGCTGCGGGCTCCGGCTCATCCGGCTTGGGTCGGCGACCTCGCTGCTGCGCGATCGCGGCGAACTCATCCTGCAACTCGACCTTGCGCTTGCACCACGCATCGCCCGCGATGATCTGTCGCGCCAACGCCGTGCCGAGCTGCTCGGCCGCGCGAACATCCGATGGGAAGTTCACGCCGCCGAGCGTGCGCGCGAAGCCGACCTCTCTTGCCCGTTCCATCAGCGCATCCTTGCGATCCTCGAACGCGTTGGCGAGGAGCGCAGCAAACACGGTGGCGCGCAGCGCCGGTCCGCAGGGGTAGCCGTTGGCGAGCGTGACCTTGCCGCTGACGGTGATCGCGTCCTCGCGCGGCAGGCACGGCAGGATCGCGGGGTTGGCGTGCGGACGCTCACGCTTGAAGGAATCGGGCAGGTCCAGAAGCAGCAGGCTCAGATCGTTGCGGACCTCGTTGAAGGTCTTGAACAGCAGCGGGTACCACGTCGAGTCCAGCCGTGCGTCGAGCGCTTCGTCGAACCAGGTCAGATCGAAACTGAGGCTGCGCCAAGCGCGCGATTCGTCTTCGCGCGTGCGACGGTCCTGCAGCCACACCAAGATCGCTTCGTCCTTGGCGTGCTCGGCCGACGCTGGCTTGGGAGGCGCTTCCACGAGCGCGGTGAGATCGACGGACTCTGGGAACAAGAATCGGCACTCGGGCTGCTTGGATCGAGCGGGCTCCTTGGCGGGCTCAGTCGCGGGCTCGGCAGCCGCGTCGGTCGACGGCACGACCTGCGCGGGCGTGTCGCGTGCGGGCTGCTGCGGAGTGGTCGCGACCACCGGGGTCACCGGCTGCTCGGGGACCACAGCGGGTGCTTGGCAGCCCGCGGCCGCACCGAGCAGGATCGCAAGAGGGATCGAGTGCATGAGTGCACCGTAACGAACGACGGCCGATCGCGCCATGTGCTCCCCCCGCGTCGGACCACGCGGAGTTCGACGATCTCGTCCTTGGCCCCGAGCCCGGATGGGGGCACACTCTCCCGACCAGGAGCCACCATGACCACTGCACTCATCGTTCATGCGCTCGCGGCCTCCGCCATGGGGCTTCCTCCCGCCAATGACGCGTGCGTGAGCGCAGAACCGATCGCCGGTCTGGGCTCGTTCGCCTTCACGAGCGTGGACGCAACGACCGACGGCCCGCTCCACGCCCAGTGCAACTTCTTCAGCCAAGCACAGGTCTGGAAGGATGTCTGGTTCTGCTGGACTCCTTCCGTGTCAGGTCTGGTCACTTTCGCGACCTGCGGGGGTGCGACCTGGGACACCAAGCTCGCCGTCTATGCAGGCTGTGACTGCGCGGCCACCGGAACCTCGATCCTGGCGTGCAGTGACGATGACTGCTTCTCGCAGTCGCGCGTCACCATCGCCGCAGCAGCTGGCCAGCAGTACTTGGTCCGCATCGGCGGGTACGGAGCGAGCGATGCCAGCGCGGCGAGCGGAACCGGCACGCTGACGATCTCTGATGGCGCACTCTTCGAGGTCACGCGCCCCGAGACGGGCAAGCGCTATGTGGCGTATGCAGCGACCACTTGGCAGAGTGCCGAGGCCACGGCCGTGCAATTGGGCGGGCACCTCGTCTCGATCGACGATGCCCAAGAGAACGAATGGGTGCGTGCCAACATCGCCAACTTCGGTGGTGTGGACCGCCGTCTTTGGATCGGCTTCAACGATGTTCAGGTCGAGGGACAGTTTGAGTGGACTGATGGCACGCCGCCAAGCTTCACGAATTGGAACCAAGGCGAGCCCAACAACAGCGGCGGCGCTGAGGACTTCACGGAACTCCTCGGATCGAACGGACAGTGGAATGATCAGGATGCCGATGGCACGGGCCAGCAAATCGGTGTGACCGAACTGGACATCGGAGCGCCCGCCTGTGCATCCGACCTCGATGGCGATGGCTCGGTCGGCGGCGGAGACCTGGGCATTCTGCTCACCGCGTGGGGCACCGCCGATGCTGCGGCGGACCTTGATGACGATGGCCTGGTCGGCGGCGGAGACCTGGGCATCATGCTGGTCGCTTGGGGTCAGTGCCCACAGTGATTGCGGTACGCTCACCGCATGGCCATCACGCCGATCCTGCTCGCATGCTCGCTCGTTGCACAGGCTGGTGACCAGCCATCTTCGCAAGCGGCGCCCGAGCCACCATCGCTCATTCCGATCACGCTGCAACTGAACTGGGTTGCCGAACCAGAGTTCGGCGGGTTGTTCGCCGCCGTCGAGGATGGCATCTTTGAGCGCGCCGGGTACATGGTCACGCTGCTTCAGGGCGCCGGCGGCACGCCGACCTGCACGCTCGTTGCCGCGGGGACCTGCGACTACTCAGTCGCGCAGGCAGACCAGATCCTGTTGGCGCGCGCCAGTGGGCAGGATGTCGTTGGATTGTTCGCGACCTTTCAACACGCGCCGACGGCGATCATGCTGCACGACTCGAACCCAGCGCAAACGCTGGCACAAGCGTGGACAAGCGGGCTGACGATCGAGATCGAACCCGGCCTGCCGTTTGTGCGCCATCTGAACGACATGCTCGGCGACCATGGCGTGACGCTCGTGAGCCGATCGCCCGGCGTGGCCACCTTTGAACGCGACCTGAAGCTCGGCGTCGTGTGCTGGTGCAGCAGCGAACCGATCACGCTTCTGCGCCAAGGCATCCAGACCAAGTGCCTCATGATCAGCGACTGTGGATTCGATCCGTACTCGACCGTGCTCATCACCACCTCCAGTCGTGTGGATGCCGACCCCAACGGCGTGAAGAACTTTGTCGCGTGCGTGCGCGAGGGCTGGGCCGCGTACCTCGCCAATCCGACCCCCTACCACACGCGCATGATGAAGCTCAATCGCGCGATGGACGAGCAAGCGATGGAACTCTGCGCGAAGGCGCAGCGACCCCTGATCATGCCCGAGGGCATGACCACCGCGCAACTGGGCAGCATGGACGCGCGCCGATGGCAATCGCTGACTGACCAGATGGTCGAGTCAGGCATCCTGCGACCCGACTTCGACGCGAGCGGTTCATGGGTGGAGTGGGCGCCGGAACCCGCGCCAGAGGGAGCGGTCGTCATCGAAGAGATCACCGAGGAAATCGTGGTTCCCACTGAAGCACCCCCCGCTGCGGAGCCGAACGAGCAGGTGGCCCCATGAACTCGATCCTGAGAACGATGCTTGCTGTCGCGTGCTGCGCGATGAGCCTGACCGCCACGGTGGTCGCGCAGGACGCGGCGCCCGAAGGGACGGCCGCAGTCGCGGACCACACCGCGCTCCCCCCGCAAGCCAAGGTCAAATCGACGACACCGACACAGGTCGCGCAGGCCGCGCGGTCACTGCGACGCAGCATGCAGTGCGAAGCCTGCGGCGGCGATGGCGTCGTCGTGCGGCAACGCACCCGCAAGGCCGAACGGCTCTTCGCGAAGGGTCAGATCTATCACGAGCAAGATGCCTGCTCCACCTGCAAGGGCACAGGCTCGGCGAAGCACGAACTCATCATGCAGCGGCTCGATGCCCTGGTGCTGGCCATGGCCGGATGCCCGGATGAGCTCGCGAAGAACGCCGCCGCCACCAAGGTCCTGACCGATGCGTTCGACTCGATCACGGCCTTCTCGCGGACGAACAACGCCGAGGCCATCGACAAGGCCGCGCAACTGATTGCGGGTGGATTCGGTGACGATGCCGGCGCGCCGCTGGTGGGCATCGGCGTCGTCAAACCTTCGGTCGATCTTGGACTGGGCTCGCCGAGCCTGGTGATCGAACTGCCCAGTGGTGCGCTCATCGCGATCACCGATGCGCAGTTCCATGACGCGAAGGCGGGCGATCGTGCGCTCGGAACCGGCGTCATCCGCGGCCACATCGCACGGGAGCAGAACGACTACCTCGTCATCGATCGCGGCATCGTGCTCATGGTGACCAGCGAGAAGGACCTGAAGATTCAGGAGGACGAGGCTGAAGCGGCTCGGCGCGCAGCGCGCGAACCCGCACCGACGGCCGAACCCCGCGAACCGCCGCGCGATCCGAACGACGACCAGAGGACCGATCCCTGAACGCCGTGATCAGACCGGGCCAGTGCGGTCTTGACTCGCCTTGCGACGGAGTTTCTGCGACATGTTCGTGCCCAGCGCAGCATGGAAGCCACGCTGGATCTCGGGTTCGTCGGCGAGCAGCTCGTGCAGGCGCTGCGCATCCCACACCATGAGCGTGCTCGGCGTGCATGCACGCACCGTGGCCGACGCCGCGGCGCGATCGACGAAGGCCATTTCGCCCACGAAGTCATCAGGGATGCAGGTCGCCACGAGACGGCCATCCACGATGACCTCAAACTCTCCGCTTTCGACAAGCCACAACGATGTCACTGCATGGCCACGCTCCACAAGCGCGGGATCACCGGGCACGACGCGCATGCGTGTTGCATGCCGGACGAGGATCGCAAACTTGTGCGCGGGCGTCCACGGGAACACCCGCTCGCGGAGCGCGGCGTCGGCTGGCGTGAGCTTTCCGCGCATGCGCTCACGAACAAGCAGGGCGATCTGCACGGCATTGACGACGACATAGACCACATTCCAGGCCGCCGCTTCCCTGTTGGGGACATCGAGCAGCAGGAAGTAGGCGATGAAGCAGCCGCTCGCGATGACCGCTGCCACGCGCAACAGAAGGATGTCGCGCACGAGGTAACACCCAAGGAGCAGGAGATTCGCCACATGAAGCAGCACGGCGCACGATCCTACGGTCGACGGCGCAGCGCGATCGCCCCGACACCCCAGATCAGCGCGGCGACCGCGAATCCCATCGGAACCAGATTTAGCCCCTGAGCGAGCGAGCCCGTGGCATCGCTGACCTTGCCGACGAGCCACGGGCTCGGCACATCACCGAGCACATGGATCACCAAAGTGCTCATGCCGACCGCAAAGGCCCGCGCATCGGAGCCCACGCTGTTCAGGATCGCTGCGTTGATCGGAGCCTGCGGAACGAAGGCGAGAAAGCACCCGAGCCCTGTGGCCGCGATGCAGACCGTGCGGTCCTGCGTGCCGATGGCGAGCATGAGCATGGGCGCCGCCACAAGTGCCGTGACCGCACAAAGTCCAAAGCTCGTCGCCGCGCGACCACGGGCAAGCCGCGCGTCCACAGCCCCGCCGACGATCGTGCCAAGGAAACCCGTCACCACGACGATGCCACTGAAGATGATGGCAGCAGACTCCGCCGACCAACCACGCTCTCGCTGCATGAACGCTGGCATCCAAACCGCCAGCGCACCGAGCGCGAAGGTGTACGCCGCGTAGCCGGCCACCGACCAGTTCCACTGCGCATTCGTGGCGAGTGACCAAAGCGCTTCTCTTCGACCGGTGTGACGCGCAGCCGGCGCGGACTCGGCGGGCCGAGTCGACGGGTATTGACTCTCCACAACCGGCGCGTCCATCGCTCCGCGCGCGGGCTCGGTCAACTTGAAGCACAGAAACCCCAGCACCATCCCCGGTCCGCCCGCGATCCAGAACGCCGCCCGCCAGCCGATCCACTCGCTGACGAGACCACCAACGAGGAACCCAAGCGCACTTCCCACGGGAATCGCCGCGTAGAAGATGGCCAGCACGGTGCTGCGGCGCTCGGCGGGGAACCAGTCGCCCAGAATGGACGGACCAACGGTCGCGTACGCCGCCTCGCCCACGCCGATGACCGCGCGGCTGGTCAGAAGCGGCGCGAATCCACCGGCGAATCCCGCTGCGATCGTGGCCGCGCTCCACACCACCACGCCAGCACCCAGGATCGCCGTGCGACGCATCGCGCGCGCCATCGCCCCGAAGAGCGGGCTCGCGATCATGTACGACACCAAGAACACGCTCGTGAGCAGTCCAATGTCGGCGTCATCGACACCAAACTCGTTCTTCAACGGGCCAACCATGCCCGCGACCACGAAGCGGTCGAGGTAGTTCAGCAGATTGAGCGCCGTCAGCGCGATGACCGCGCTGGTGGCAGGCTTCATCCAAGCCCCTCGACCGACCAGCCATCGCGGTAGGCGCGTCGCACCATCGCTGTGGCAGCGTCATCATCGAAGGTCTGCTTCACTGAGTCATAGCGCAGCGTCTTGCCTGGGACCACTCCGCCAACCACCCCGCAGAGCACGCCCTCGGTGAGCGGGCCAGCGAACTCGAGCGGAGCACTCGTGGTGCCCGTCCCCATGCAGGCATCGACCCACTGGTGCCAGTGGTTGTACTCAGGCAGGTCAGGAAGCTTGACGCCATCCGCGAGCGTGCCAGGGAACAGGTGCACATCGCCGGGGTGACACACGATCATCGTGCCGCGCTCGCCGACCACGATCGTGGCTCCATCTCGCGATCGCTTGGCCATGTTGAAGTCCGCCGGAACGCCGGGCAGAATCGATGTCGAGGGCATGCGCCCGCCGTCGTACCAGGTCAGCGTGAGCGCCTTGCCGCCCGCAGCGGCGACCCCCTCATACGTCAACTCGACGACCTCGCTCGACGGATACTGATCCGCGGTCAGTCCTTCGCTTTCGCCGCGAATCAGTGTGGGGTAGCCAAGGCCGAGCGCCTTGTAGGGCACATCAAAGAAGTGGCACGCCATGTCACCAAGCGCGCCAGTGCCAAAATCGCGAACGCCGCGCCACTTGAAGGGCGCGTAGGCATCGTGCTTGTACGGACGCTCAGGAGCAACGCAGAGCCACGATGACCAGTCGAAACTCGCAGGCACGGGATCGCTGCCAGCAAGCCGATCACCGCCCTGCGGCCACCAGCCGGTCGGACGATTGGTCCAGATGTGGACCGCCTTGACCTGACCGAGCACGCCAGCCTTGAGGAGTTCCATCGCCTTGCGACGGCCGGGATTCGCCGTGTTCTGAATACCCATCTGCGTGACGACCTTGTGCGCGGTCGCCGTTTGGGCGATCACACGCGCTTCGTGCAGCGAGCGCGTGAGCGGCTTCTGCACATACGCATGCTTGCCCATGCGCATGGCCTGCACGGCGACTGGTGCGTGGGCGTGATCGGGCGTGCTCACGATGACGGCATCGATCGTGCCGCCGGCCTTCGCCAAGAACTCGCGGTAGTCAGTGAAGCGAGCATCCACTGGGACGCCGTATATTTCACCTTGCTTCATGAGCGTGTCGCGGTTGACATCGCACAGCGACGCGATCGAGACGCCTGGATGGCTCGCCACTTGAGCGAGATCGGACGCGCCCATGCCGCCGCAGCCAACGCACGCGACACGAAGTTTGCTCGATGCGCCGTGCGCTGCAGCACGGCGGACCCACCATGGCAGTTGTGTCGCGGCACTCGCGGCAGCGGCGGTCAGGATGAAGTGGCGACGAGACGCGGTGAACGACGAGGGGTCGATGCGCATGGTGGCTCCTTCTTGGTGAGCGCCCGCACGCGCGGGCAGTGAAGTGTCCCGGTCCCTGCCTCATGATGCAACTGGGTACCATGTTGGGGTTTCGCCCCCCATGGCCGGAATTGAACCCACGCCAGCCGACCACCACCACCACGGCCCTTCTGGGACGGCGGCGAAGTTGGCCCTCACCATGCTGGCGCTCGGCGTGGTCTTCGGCGACATCGGTACGAGCCCGCTGTACGCGATCAAGGAGTCGATGTCGGCCCACCACGGCATGCCGCGGGATCCGTCGACGGTCCTTGGGGTGCTGAGCTTGTTCTTCTGGTCGCTCACGATCGTCATCACGACCAAGTATGCGTGGCTCGTCCTGCAGGCAGACAACCGCGGCGAAGGTGGCATCTTCTCCCTCCTCTCGCTGCTGCCTGAACAAGGCAAGGGGATGAAGTCGCTGCCGCTGCCCCTCTTCGTGATGGGGCTCTTGGGTGCGTCGCTGCTGTACGCCGAGGGCGTCATCACGCCAAGCCTGTCCGTGCTCAGTGCCGTCGAGGGGCTCGAGGTCATCTCGCCCGACCTGACGATGTTCGTGATCCCGGCGACCTGCGTGATCATGGTGGCGTTGTTCAGCATCCAGCGGTTCGGCACCGCGGTGCTCGGGTCATGGCTCGGTCCCGTCATGCTCGCGTGGTTCACCGTCATGGCGCTGTTGGGAATCCGCGGCATCATGCTGGAGCCGAGCGTGCTCGGGGCGATCAATCCGGTTCACGCGATCGATCTCGCGCGACACCATCCGCACGAGTGCTTCGTGGCTCTGGGCAGCGTGATGCTCTGCATCACCGGTGGCGAGGCGCTCTACGCCGACCTTGGGCACTTCGGCCGCTTCCCCATCCGTGCGGCCTGGTACGGGCTCGTCATGCCGAGCCTGCTCCTGAACTACTTCGGGCAGGGTGCGATGTACCTGCAGGACATGACGATCGAGCAGCCGTTCTTCCGCCTCGCGCCGTCATGGGGATTGATTCCGCTCGTCATCTTCGCCACGCTGGCCACGTGCATCGCGAGTCAGTCGATTCTGACGGGGCTCTTCAGCCTGACGCACCAGGCTGTGCAGTTGGGCCTGATGCCGCGTCTGCGCATCCTGCAAACCGGCGATCACCAAGGGCACATCTTCGTGCCGCTCCTGAACCTGGTGATGATGATCGTGTGCCTGCTGTTGGTGCTCATCTTCCGCCGCAGCATGGCGCTGGCGGATGCGTACGGGCTCAGCGTCTCGATGCTGATGCTGATGACGACGATCCTGTTCACGGTCTACAAGTCCCGCACTGGTTGGGGGCCAATTCGGTGCGGCCTCTTCCTGATCGTGCTGGGCAGCGTGGACCTGGTGTTCCTTGGCGCGAACTTGTTGAAGATCCCCACCGGCGGTTGGCTCACGCTGACGATCGCTGCCGGCATGTTGACCCTGATGTGGACCTGGCACCGAGGCCGACAGGTCCTGAGCTTCAGGTTCAACAAGCAAGTGCTCTCCTTCGATGCCCTGCTCAACTCCATCGACGCGCATCCGGTGCCGCGCGTGCAGGGCACGGCGATCTTCCTGACTCCGAGCGACGATGGCGTGCCGCCCACGCTGCTGCACCACCTCAAGCACAACAAGGTCCTGCACCAGAATGTCGCGATCATGAGCATCCGCACTGCGCCGGTTCCGCGTGTTCCGGAGGACGAACAAGTTCAGGTCACCGAGCTTCGCGATGGATTCTTCCGAGTGCGCTGCCAGCACGGCTACAACCAGTCCGTCGATGTGCCACGCCTGACCAAGCTCGCGGCTCAGCTCGGGCTCGAGTCGCGCGAAGGCTCCACGACGTACTACCTCGGACGCACCATCCTCACGCCGCGCGGAAACAGCGAACTCGCTGGCTGGCAGAAGCGGCTCTTCTGCACGATGTCGCAGGTCGGTGCGAACAACCCGTTGCACTTCTCGATCCCGCCAGGCCGGATGGTCGAACTCGGCATCCAGATCGATCTCTGAGCGCGCCTACACTTCGCTGCTCATGATCGCGCCAGTCGAACTCACGACACCCGCTACGGGAGCACCGCTGCAGGTCCCCCTGTGGGTCTGGGGCGCCTTCATCGGCGGCGTCGCGCTCGCGATCATCGCTGACCTCAAGATCATGCACCGCTCTGCGCACGAGATCGCCATGCGCGAAGCGCTGCGCATGGTCGCCTTCTGGGTGTCGCTCGGCATGCTGGTCGGCGCAGGGATCTGGGTCACGCTCGGTGCCGACGCGGGCGCGCAGTATCTGGCTGGCTACCTCGTCGAGCTGTCACTCTCGATCGACAATGTCTTCGTGTTCGCCGTGATCTTCGATCGCTTCAAGGTCTCGCGCGAACGCCAGCCACGCGTGCTGTTCTGGGGGATCCTGGGTGCTGTCCTCATGCGCGGAGCATGCATCGCTGGCGGGCTCGCGCTCCTCTCGTACTTCACCTGGACGATGTTCATCTTCGGCGCGATGCTGCTGCTCACGAGCGTGAAGATGCTCCGGAGCGGCAACGACGATCCCGATGTGGACCCCTCGCGCAGCCGCGCGCTGCGTCTGATGCGCCGCATCATCCCCATCAGCGATGCGTACGACGGCCATCGGTTCTTCACGCGACAGGCCGGACGATGCATGGCCACGCCGCTCCTGGCCGTACTGCTCATCGTCGAGATCAGCGATCTCGTCTTCGCCGTCGACTCGATTCCCGCGGTGTTCGGCATCACGCAAGATCCGTTCCTCGTCTTCAGTTCGAACATCATGGCGATCATCGGCCTGCGCGCGCTCTATTTCGCCGTCGCCAGCTTGCTCGGCGAATACCGGTTCCTCAAACCGGGTCTGGCGATCCTGATCGCGGCGGTGGGCGTGAAGTTGATTCTGCAGCCCATGGGCTTCCATGTTCCGCCCCTCGCCACCCTGACGGTCATCGGTGCCATCCTCGGCTGTTCGATCGGCCTGAGTCTGCTCTTCCCCAAACGCGCGACGAATGAGCCTGGCAGCGCAATGAGGAGTGCAAAGCCGGATTGAACCGGCGTCGCGCGTCGCTAGACTGCGGGAATGCCGGTCCAACGCCGCACGATCGTGGCGCTCGCCACTGGTATTGCCGTCGCCACGGCAACCGGGGTGGCCGTCATCACCATCAACGGTCGCCAGACGCCAGCGGACATGCTCGCTCAGGGTCAGGCGTACCTGACCGGCGACGGCGTGGACCGCAACTTGACCAAGGCGATCGCCTTCCTCGAGCGCGCAGCGCTCAGTGAGGACCGTGCCAATGCGCGCGAGGCGTCGCTCGAGTTGGTGAGCCACTTCGAGGACTCAAGCAGCGACGCCAGCAGTCAAGCGAGTGCGCAGCGCTGGCGCATGCGTGCCGCCGAGTGCGGCCACCGCGAGTCAGCCGAGGCGCTCCTCGTCGGACTGATCGACCAAATCCCGATTCCCGAACAGACTGAGACCGTGGCGCGCGCTGGAGCCAAGGCCGGAAGTGCCTACTGCATGCTGGTACTTGGTGACTTGCTCGCGCAGGGTCGAGGCACGGTGAAGCAGGATCTTCCCGGCGCGCGTGCGTGGTATCGCAAGGCCGACGAGGCGGGCGAACCACGCGGGAATGCACGCCTGGCGCTCATGTTGCTCGATGATCCGACGCAGCAAGCGGACTGCCTGCAGCGATTGATTCGAGCTGGTCAAGGTGGCGATGCAGAGTGCGCTTTCCACGCGGGCGTGCGGCTCCTGAACCATCATGGTGTTGAGCCCGATGTGAAGACTGCCGTCAGGATGTTTGAGCAGGCGATCGCCGCCGGGCACGCCAAGTCGTGCTTCGAGCTCGCCGGTCTGCTCGAAGCCGGAGTGCTCGTCCCGCAGGATCTTCCTCGGGCCCGCGCGCTGCAACTGGTCGCCTCGGGCGAGGATCCGCGCGCGTGCTTCGCCTACGCACAGATGTGCGAACTTGGAATCGGCGGACCAATCGATGTGCACACTGCCATGGCGCACTATGCACGCGCCGCGCAGTCGGGGCTCTTCGGCGCACGCCTGCGAATGGGTGTGCTCTGCCAAGAGGGTCGACCGGGCTTCGAACCCAATCCTGCCGAAGCCGAGCGCCATCTGCGCGCGGCCGCGGATGCCGGTGACTCCATGGCGCAGTGGCGACTCTCGCGTGTGCTGGTGGAAACAGGTCGCGGCGGCGAGGATGCTGCTGAACTTTCGGCCAAGGCCGCCAAGGCCGCCGTGCCGGGTGCGCTGTACGACCAGTACTGGTTCCTGCTCAAGGGCAATGCGAATCAGCCAGCCAACCGCATCGCCGCGATTGAGTCGCTCGATGCCGCCGTCGAGGCAAACTTCCCCGAGGCGCTCTATCGCCGCGGTGTGCTGCTGTCCGAAGGCGTGCAAGGCGTGATCGGAAACATGAAGGATGCGGCAGACGCCTTCAACAAGGCCGTGGAGTTGGATGTGCCGTTGGCCGCGCTTCAACTCGGTGCGCTGTACCAACTCGGTCTCGATGCTCCGCCCGATGACACCATGGCCGCGTCGCAGTATCGATTCGCCGCCGAGCGTGGCATCACCGAGGCGCAGTACCGCTTGGGTCTGATGTACGAGTTCGGCACCGGGCTTCCTGCTGACGAGCGCGAGGCGTACCGCTGGTATCACTTGGCTTCGGCCGAGGGCGATGGCCGGGCGATCTCCCGTCGTGCGCACCTTCGCACGAAGCTCCTTCAACAGGACTGGCAGGCGCTCGAGGACACGGCTCCCACGCTGTTGCTCGTCGAGCCCTCGATGGCTCGGTTCTATCGCGAACAAACATGGTCGCCGCTCGATCGGCGAAGTGGCCGCAGCGCTCCCACCAAGGGTGAGGGATTCGCCGGCCGCGAGATGGCGATGCCAACGGATCGGCCGGCGGCTGGTGGGAGCGGCCGTTCAAGTGGCCCGCGCCCCAAGCGCAACCGCGGCTCGTGAGCAGCGTCGTTCCGCCCGCCACGCCTGGAGCGACATGGATTCCCGTACCTCTGCGCTTATTGTGGTGTTTCATCCATAACTTGAATAAGTGAGCGCTCCACCCGAGTTGACGCGGCGGAACAACCAACTCATCAGCCCATGAAACACAGCGAGCCAGCCCGAAGGCTGGCTCGCTGGAGTGTGTTGTGTTGGTCAGGCTGAATCAGCCGTCGTAGCCACCACGGCCGCCACCGCCGCTGTAGCCACCGCGACCGCCGCCGCCACCGTAGCCGCCGCGGCCACCGCCGCCGCCGCCGCCGCCACCGTAGCCACCACGGCCACCGCCGCCGCCGCCGCCGCCACCGTAGCCGCCACGGCCACCGCCGCCGCCGCCACCGTAGCCACCACGACCGCCGCCGCCGCCACCACCGCCGCCACCCTGCGCGGGCGGACGAGCTTCGTTCACGGTCAGCGTGCGACCGTCAAACTGGGTGCCATTGGTTTTTTCGATGGCTTCGTTGCCCTGGGCAGCGTCGCCCATGGTGACGAAACCGAAGCCGCGGCTGCGACCAGTGTCGCGATCCTTGGCGATGAACACGTCGACGACAGTACCGAACTGCTCGAAGAAAGAGCGCATGTCGTCTTCAGTAGTACCGAACGGCAGATTGCCGATATAGAGCTTCACGAGGCATTCCTTTCAATGCGGGACAACAAGGCCGATGATTCGAGATCCCACATTGACGAAAGCTGGCTCGAAACTCGGAAGAGGCATGCTGAACTGATGGCACTGTGCCGAGTTCAGCGTTGACGAGTGTAGCGGATCGGCTCGTTCCCACCAAGTCCTGCAGACAATTCCTCATGGCCAACAACCACCTTTCCTTCCACCAACGCATCGCCGGTCGTCTCACCCTGCTCGGCGTGATCCCAGCGGTGCTGTTATTGGGCATCATGACGGCGATCAAGATTCGGGGCGACTATCAACAGGCGGTCGAGGAAACGGAAGTCAGGCTGCAGCGCGTTGCCGCACAAGTCGCCGCGCGACTGGACTCGCAGAACCGCGTGGCCTGCGAGCTGGTGCAAACGATGGCGCTTCAGCGCGCCGCAACATGGGGAAGCAGCATCGGTGATCGCGAAGAGTTGCTCGTCCTGATGGGCGATCTGGTCAGAGCCAACCCGTGGACGATCGGCACCTACTTCACCTACGAGCCCGATGCCGACGGTCTGGATGCGCACTACCTCGCTCATCCGCTGCCTGGCGCGCAGCCCCCGGGTAGCGGCCAGTTCGTGCCCTATGCGTTCCTCGATTGGACGAAGGGCAACACGCTCGCCTTCAAGGCGAGCGTCGACATGGAGACGAGCTTGTACTACGCGGGCGCACGCACGCTGTGGAACACATCGAAGCAGGTCCGCCCGCGCATCACCGAACCCTATGTGTATGACGGGCAGGCGATGATCGAGACGGTGTCACCCATTGCCGTTGGCGGCATCTTCAAGGGCATCGCTGGTGCCGACCGCTCACTGCGCGACATCGCGACGCTTGTGCGCGACGAGTGCGAACTGCACGGGGTCGATGCGTTCGTGATCAGTTCTGGCAGTGATGTCCCAGGACTCATCAAGCCGCGCGCCTTCATCACGGCGACGATCGATCGCAAGGACGCTGCGGAGGACGAGACCGATGGCATGCTGCGCACGAAGGCTGTCGAGTCGTCGCCGTACGCAGCGTTGTTTGAGCCCATGCTCGCCGGGTCCACCGGCAGCAGCACAACCATGAGCATGGCCACGATCCGGACGGCGATCGATCCTGTCACCGGCGAGCCATGCATGTGGGCACACCAAGTGCTTCCCCTGCCCGATGGACTGCATTGGGATGTGATCGTGCGCGAAAGTGAGCGAGATGCGCTAGCCAGCGCCGAGGACGGCTTGATCACGCAGATCCTGATCGCAGGCGGCGGTGTCACGCTGCTCGCCATGCTCCTGCTCGCTCCAGCGATCCTGGTGGGAAAGCGACTCTCGGTGGCCTCGACGAGCGCCACGGCCATGGCGGGCGGCGACCTGAGCGGCACGGCGCCATCGTGCGATGGCACCGACGAAGCCGCACTACTCGTCAATGCGCTTGGCGCCATGCATCACGGCATGGAGTCCCTCATCAGCAAGGTGAAGGAAGCCACGATCAACATCAACTCAACCGCCACAGAACTCACGGCCACCGCGCGCCAGCAGGAGCGCAACTCGCATGGACTCAGCGCGAGCACCACGCAGGTTGCCGCCGCGGCGAAGCAGATCGCCGCCACGAGCGGTGAACTCGGCGACACGATGGAGCGCGTGGCGCTGAGCGCCGCTCGCGCTGCGGACCTTGCACGAAGCGGTCGGAGCGGCCTCGATGGCATGGGTGAGACGATCCGCGGGCTCGAGGAAGCCACCGCAGGCATCGCCGCGCGACTCTCGGCGATCAGCGAGAAGGCGGCCACGATCAACGGCGTCGTCACGACGATCACGAAGGTCGCCGATCAGACCAACCTGCTTTCGGTCAACGCGGCCATCGAGGCAGAGAAGGCAGGCGAGCATGGCGTTGGCTTCTTGGTGGTCGCGCGCGAAATCCGTCGATTGGCCGACCAGACTGCGGCGGCGACGCTGGACATCGAACAGACGGTCCGACACATGCAGACGGCCGTGAGCACCGGCGTGATGGAGATGGACCGCTTCGCGGAGCAGGTGCGTCGTGGCGTGCGCGATGTGGGCACGATCGGTGGGCAACTTGGTCAGATCATCGAACAGGTCGACGAGGGCAGTTCGCAGTTTGCCGATGTCAACCGCGGCATGAAGAGCCAGAGCGAAGGCGCCCGCCAGATCAGCGATGCGATGGGCCAACTCACCACGACCACGCGTGAGACGATGCTCGCCGCCGAAGAATCGTCGCGCGCTGCGGACCGATTGCTCGCCGCCATGTCCGAACTCAAGACAGCGGTCGAGGCCTTCAAGATTCGCCGGGGTTGATGCATGCGGCACCTGTGCCTGATGATCGGCGGCGAACGATTCGCGCTCGCGACGAAGGATGTTCACGAAGTTGCACCTGCAGTGGCCGCGCGGCGTGTTCCAGGTGCGCCCGAGTGGTGCCTAGGGCTTGCGTGCGCACGCGGCACTTGGTTGCCGCTCGTGCACGCCGCCGCACTGCTCGGCCTGCCTGCCACCGCCGCCACCACAGCGAGCCGCACGCTGCTCATGCGACCTGAAGGTGCGCCCGCGCTGCTCCTGCTCGTCGACGAGGTGCTCGAGTTCGTGGAGCTCGACCTGACGGGAAGCCACCCTGGACTGGCGATCGACGATCAAGCGTGGCTCGGTGCCGTCTGCTCGCCCGGCGTCCAAGTGCTCCATGCAGCCGCGTTGGCCCGGCATCCCGCACTGGGCATCGTGCGCGATGGGACATCCCACGCATGAGCCATCCTGTGCGCGCACTGCTCCTCGAGAACGGCGGGATCGACGCGACGCACTGCGAAGGCGCGGCCTTCCAGTCGCTGTGCGCCGCCGAGCGTCGGCGGGTGGGCGCGCGCGATGATGCAGAGTTGGCGCGTCACCTTCGACAGGATGAGGCAGCGCTTCATGCGTTCGTGGCACAGGTCGCCGTGCCCGAGACCTGGTTCTTCCGTTATCCGATGAGCTTCGAGGCGTTGCATGCGCACCTCACGGGTCGCGATCGGCCCGTACGAATCGCAAGCATCGGATGCGCGACCGGCCAAGAGGCGTACACGGCAGCTGCGACGGCGCTGGCGGCGCTCGGTCCGGGCGGCAGCGTGAGCGTCGAGGCCTTTGACCGGAATCCTGTCGCAATCGAGGTGGCGCGGCGTGCGCAGTGGACTGGCTCGCTGGCTCTGCGCGCCAGCGTTCCAATCTGGGCCACGCCTTGGATCAGGATCGAACCGAACGGAGCGTGGATCCATCCCCATGTGAAGGCGGCCGTGTCATGCACGCACGTGCGGTCGAGCGCGCACATGATTGAAGTGCTCGAGGGTCGCACCTTCGATGTGGTCCTGTGCCGAAACCTGCTCATCTATCTGGATGCGTCGACGCGCGATGCGCTCGTGGCCGCGATGGTGCGCGCCGTGCCTGTGGGCGGGCTCCTGATGCTCGGTCACGCCGAGCGCGTGGACTTGGGGCCAAGCTGGCACCGCGACGATCGCCCGGAGAGTTTCGCGTGGCATCGAGGCGCCCTTCCGCCGCTGGTGTCGCCATCGCCCGCCTTGGAACGCTCGAGCGGCCCACGCGCATCGCGTGACGCGGCGCGCGGAGCCGCGGAGCCGATCGTGTTGCGACCGACGATGATGGACCGCCAGGCCTCGGCATCGATGGCGAGCGCCGAATCGCCAACGACCGCTGCTGATGGAGCTGTGCCGCACGCGGCGGCTCAGGACACCAGTCTGGATCGTCAAGTCGGTTCGCTCTTCGCTCACGCCGAAACCGCGATGGCCGCCCACGATCATGTCCGCGCGCTGGAAATCCTTGAACAAGTGATCTATCTGGCGCCGCAGCATGACCTGGCGATGCTGGCCTTGGCAACGGTGGCCGAACGGCTCGGTCGCTTCGACGAGGCGAAGCGTTGGCGGACACGGGCGCAACGCGCGGCAGCGCACGGACGGAACGCACCATGAGCGATCACCGTCCGCTCACGCCGTCGGAACTGGAGTCCAATGCCCAGGCCTTTGCGCGGGTCATCGAGCGTGAACGCGCGACCGATGTGCATGCGGTGCTCGCTCGCGTGGGTTCGTCGTGGATTGCCGTGCCGGCGGCGCGCGTCCTGCGGGTCACGCCCGCCGTCAAGCCACATCGCATCCCGCATCGATCGCATCACGCACTGCGCGGACTGGCCAACATCGAAGGCGAGGTCGCCATCGTGCTGAATTTGGCTGCACTGTGCGGATTCACCTGGTCGCCGAGTGGCGACGGCGCTGCGCGCATGGTGGTGATCGGCGATCGTGGCGCCGCATGGGCCTTCGAAGCCGACGAGGTCCCCGGAACCGTGGCCTGCAACGCACAGGACCTGCTCGCCGCACCGCTCACGGTGGCGGCGACCGGCGCGGGCTTCACCACGAATCTCATGCCGATCGCGAACGGCCACGCGGGCCTTCTCGATGTGGACGCCCTGCTCACGGTGTGTGCCGAGGCGGTGCGGTCATGAGTCTGGGCGGCTTCAGCATGTTCGATCTGTACAAGGTCGAGGCCGAACAGCACGGACGCGCGCTGAGCGATGGCTTGGTTGCGCTTGAGACCGCGACCGATCCGGCCTTGGTCGAGCCGCTGATGCGCGCGGCGCACAGCATCAAGGGCGCGGCGCGGATCGTGGGCTTTGAGTTGGTCGTCACCTTGGCACACGCGATGGAAGACTGCCTCGTGCGCCTGCAGCGCGCACAGGAGTCGATCGTGCCTGCGCGCGTCGATCAGTTGCTCAAGGGAACGGACCTTCTCGTGCTGAGTGCGCAGGTCACCGAGGCCGAGGTGGCGTCGTGGAGCGCGCAGCACGCCGCAGTGATCGAGCACTTGGCCCGCTCGCTGCAGCAGCCTGCGTCATCGCGCGCGCCGGCACCTGCGCCCGCGCCTGCGACGGCACCTTCAACTGCGAATGCACCTGCACCTGCACCGACATCGGCGCAGGCAGCGACCCCCACGCAGCCAAACGCATCGACGCACGACGCGACGACGCCGGCGAGGACCACTTCGGCCACGCAGGTGGCACACTCGCCCGCCGACGGCGCGCCCACGCCGTCGAGCACGGTCGCGGGAAAGCCCGCCGCCGGAGAGTCGAGCGTCATGGTGCGCTCGCGCAATCTCGATCGACTCATGCGACTCTCGGGTGAAGGGATGGTCGAAGCTCGCCGGCTCGACGCCATGCGGGCGCGACTGCGCGCCATCCGCACGCGCGAGCGCGTGCTCGAGGATCTGTTCGATCGTCGTCGGCAGCGCAAGGAAGTGAGCGATCTGGACTTCGAGCAGGCGCACGCAGCGATTCGCAGCGAGGTCGCGCTGCTCGAAGCCGATCTTCAGGCCCACCTGCGACGCACCGAGGAACTGAGCACCACGCTTCACCACGAGGCGATCGACTGTCGCATGCGCCCCTTCGGCGATGCCTGCCTGACGATTCCACGCACGGTGCGCGATCTCGCTCGTTCGCTCGACAAGGACGCGACGGCGCACCTCGAGGGTCAGTCGGTGAGCGTGGACCGCGACATCCTGCGCAAGCTCGAGGCACCGCTCACGCACCTGGTGCGCAATGCGCTCGATCACGGCATCGAGTCGCGCGCGGATCGCATGTCGAGTGGCAAGCGCGCGCAGGCCACGCTTCGTGTCTCGGCCGTCCACCAGGCCGGCATGCTCGTGGTCGAGGTGGCCGACGATGGCCGCGGAATCGACCTCGCCAAGCTTCGCACGATCATCGTTCAGCGCAACCTGAGCACGCCAGAGTTGGTGGCCCGCATGAGCGACCGCGAAGTGACGGAGTTCCTGTTCCTGCCTGGCTTCAGTACTGCGAAGTCCGTCACCGATCTGTCGGGCCGCGGCGTCGGGCTCGATGTCGTGCAATCGACCGTGCACGAAGTCGGCGGCAGCGTCGAAGTGCACACTGAACCCGGCCGCGGCACGACATTCCGGATGCGGTTGCCGGTCACGCTCAGCGTGCTCCGCGCGGCCATCGTGTCGATCGCTGGCGAACCCTACGCGATGCCGCTCGCGCGCATGGAACGCATCGATCGGCTCGAGCACCACGCGCTCGAACATGTCGAGGGCCGACTCGCCGCGCGAGTCAACGATGAGGTCATCGGTCTCGTGCGCGGCGATGAATTGCTCGGCATCCCAGGCGAAATCGAGAGCGGCACGCTCGCCGTCGTGAGCTTGCGGACTCGACAGTGCACGCTCGGAGTGATCGTCGATGGATTCCTCGGCGAAGAGGATGTCGTCGTGCAACCGCTCGACGAGCGACTCGGCACGGTCCCGCATGTGTCGAGCGCCAGCGTGCGGCAGAGCGGCGAGCTGGTGCTGATTCTCGATGTCGATGCGATGGCGATCGACGCCGCACGACGACTCGACGAAGGCACGCTGCGGGGCGCGACGGCCGGCATCGAGGATGCAGGTCGCCGCGTGCGTCGTGTGCTGGTCGTCGAGGACTCGCTCACGGTCCGCGAGGTCGAGCGGCAGATGCTCGTGCGCGCTGGGTACCAGGTGGATGTGGCGGTCGATGGACTCGATGGTTGGAACGCGCTGCAACGCGAGCGCTACGACCTTGTGCTCAGCGATGTGGACATGCCGCGCATGAACGGACTCGACCTTGTCCGCCGCATCCGTGCGGATCGTCGGCTCGCATTGCTCCCCGTCGTGATGGTGTCGTACAAGGATCGGGAGGAGGATCGGCTCGCGGGGCTCGACGCAGGCGCGACCGCCTACCTCACCAAGGGCGCGTTCCATGATCGGACGCTGCTCGACACCGTCGCTGACCTGATCGACACCTCGCGGGAATGACGGCGGGTACAGTCCTCGCGTGCGCGTTGCGATCGTCAATGACCTGAAGCTCGCCGTGGAAGTGCTGCGGCAGTCGGTGCTGCGGATCCCGGGCGCCGAGGTGGCTTGGATCGCTGAGGACGGCCGTCAGGCCATCGAGTGCTGCGCGCGGGATCGACCCGACCTGGTGCTGATGGACATGCAGATGCCCGTGATGGACGGGGCAGTCGCGACGCGCGAGATCATGCGCAACACGCCCTGCCCGATCATCGTCGTCACGGCGTCCATTCAAGCGAATCTGGATCGCGTGTACGACGCGCTTGGTGCTGGTGCACTCGATGTCACGACCACACCAAGCTTCGGCCCAGCCGGTGCCATCGAGGGACTCGAATCACTCGCACGGAAGATCGACCATGTGCGCCAGCTGGAACGCGGGCACGCCGTGCGCGAACCCGGGCCAGATCGGACGAAATCCCCCAGCGGCGGCATCATCGCCATCGGGGCGAGCACTGGGGGTCCTCACGCGTTGGCCGCGGCGCTGCCGCGCGGCAAGGAACTTCAAGCACCAGTCGTCATCGTCCAGCACATCGATCGGGCGTTCGCGCCCGGTCTGGCAGAGTGGCTCGCCCGCGAAACGGGCCATACGGTCGTGATCGCGCACGAAGGCCAAGTGCCCACGACCGGCACGGTGTATGTCGCCTGCAGCAACGATCACTTGGTTCTTGAGCGGGGCCGCTTCGAGCATCGCGCTGAGCCGCGCCATCTGGCCCATCGGCCATCGGTCGATGTCTTTTTCGAAAGCCTGGTTCGGCAACCCTGCGGCGTGGCTGTTCTGTTGACGGGCATGGGGCGCGATGGCGCCGAAGGACTGCGTGCGCTTCGTCGCGCAGGCTGGCACACGATTGCGCAGGACCAGGCGACCAGTGTGGTCTGGGGCATGCCGGGAGCCGCGGTTGCGCTCGATGCCGCAGTCGAGGTCCTTCCCATCCAGCGGATCGCGCAGGCGATCGAACTTGCCTGCGCCGCACCCGGGAGAACACGATGAGCCAGCTCGGCGGCACGACCGCCCAGCGCATCAGCGTGCTCCTCATCGATGACCAAGCGATCATCGGCGAGGCGATGCGTCGCATCTGCGCGACGCAGCCAGACATCACCTACCACTTCGTGAGCGATCCACGGAAGGCGATCGAGGAAGCGCTGCGCGTGCAGCCCACCGTGATCCTGCAGGACTTGGTCATGCCTGGTGTGGACGGACTCGACCTCGTGCGCGAATTCCGAGCGGAGCCTGGTACCGCCGAGATCCCGCTCGTCGTGCTGAGCTCCAAGGAAGAAGGCACGACCAAGGCCGAGGCGTTCGCGCGCGGCGCCAACGACTACATGGTCAAACTGCCGGATCCGCTCGAGATCATCGCGCGAATCCGCTACCACTCGAAGGGCTACATCGCGGCTCTCGAACGCAACGCGGCCTACGAAGCGCTGCGATCTGAGCTGCACCAGGCCGCCGAGTATGTGCGCAGCCTGCTTCCCGAACCCATCGACGAGCCACGCCTGCGCACGGCCTGGGAGTTCACACCGTCGGCATCGCTCGGCGGTGACTGCTTCGGCTATCGCATGCTCGACAGCGAGCGGTTCGCATTCTGGCTCATCGATGTCTGCGGGCACGGGGTCGGGCCGTCACTGCTCTCCGTGAGCGTGCGCAACATGCTGCAGGGTCTGACCGGTTCGCTCGATCTGGGGGAACCCGGTCTCGTGATGGCGGCGCTCAACGCGGCCTTCCAGATGTCGCGGCACAACAACTTGTACTTCACGGGCTGGTACGGAGTGCTCGACCTGCGCACGCGCTCGTTGCGATGGTCGGGCGGTGGGCATCCGCCGGTCATGGCGATCGGCTCGTCAGGCGTGCGCGAACTCGAGTCGCAGAACCCGATCGTCGGCATGATCGACGGGCTTCCCTACGAGGAGACGCAGGTGCACCTGGATCGCGGCGACAGGCTTTACCTGTACAGCGATGGACTCGTCGAGATCCTGCTTCCCAACGGATCGGTCTGGAGCCACTCGCAGTTCCGCGAATTCCTGACGCGCGATGCGCTCCACGCTCCGCGGCCGCTCGCGCGCATGCTCGAGCACACTTCGCAATTGCAGGGATCGCCGCAGTACGCCGACGATGTGAGCGCAGTCGAGATCGAGGTCCGCTGAACCATGGCGACCGGGGAGCAATGGTCGCTCTTCGGGGGTTCGGACGAAGAGCCGGCCGTCGACGGCGCGGTGGCGCCGTGCGCGCACGATGCCGCGATGGCGTCGCTCGCCGATGCGTTGCCGACCTCGATCAGGCTCGGCACGAGTTCATGGAGCTTCCCCGGCTGGAAGGGCTTGGTCTACGCGGGTCGCCACACCGAGTCCGCACTCGCACGCGATGGACTGCGCGCGTATGCGCAGCACCCGCTGCTGCGCACCGTTGGCGTGGACAAGACCTACTACCGGCCAGCGCCAACTGAGGAGTTCATGCGACTGGCCGAGCAGGTCCCGCGCGACTTTCGATTCCTCGTCAAGGCGCACGAATCGCTCATGCAACCATCGCAACCGCTCGATGGATGGCGCCCTGCTCCGGGAGCGCCGCACCGACCGTCGCGCTGGCTTGACGCGGCCTTCGCCGCCGATGAGATCGTGGCACCCTGCGTGGGCGGACTGGCCGAACGGTGCGGACCGATCCTGTTTCAGTTCTCGCACCTTGGTGTTCGCACTGATCACGAGGCGGATCACATCATCAACGAAGTCGGCGAGTTCATCACGCGCTTGCCGCCGGGTCCGCTCTATGCGATCGAGTGGCGCGATCGTCGCATGCTGCGGCCAAAGTACCTGGCGATGTTGCGATCGAGCGGTGCAAGCCACTGCTACTCCGTGCATCCATCGATGCCCGGACCACTCGCGCAAGCTGAAGTGGTTCCCGTCGACGCCAATCGCGTTCTCTGCTGCCGATGGATGCTCCACAGCGGGCTCGGGTACGAGGAAGCCCAGGAGCGCTACGCCCCCTTCGACCGCATCGTCGATCCGGATCCGACGGGGCTCGTGGCGTGGGTCCGGCTGAACCGTCACGCCACCTCCGCGGGGCTTGCTGGCTTCGTCATCGTGAACAACAAGGCAGAGGGGAGTTCGCCTCGATCCGTCGAGCGCCTTGCACGAGCCTTGCAGGATGCTGGTATGACGCGCACATGAGCACATCGATCGACCGTCGTGGTGCCCTGGCCGCAACTGCCGGACTTGTGCTGGCACCACTCGTGGGACGCTCGCGAGCGCAGACCGAGGCTGCAACGATCCACGATGCGGCGGCCGCGAAGCCCTTTCGACTGATTCACATGACCGACATCCATGTGCAGCCCGAGCGTCATGCGGAGCGCGGGGCCGCGATGGCCTGGGCGCGCGCGCAGGAACTCAAGCCCGATCTGGTGATCACAGGCGGGGACTCCGTGATGGATGTCTTCGATGCCAAGCGCGATCGGGCCACGCTCCTGCGTGGTTGTTTCGAGCGCATGATGAAGGATGTCTCCGTTCCAGTGCTTCACACGCTCGGCAATCACGACATCCTTGGTTGGAACCGCTCGCGGACCGATGTTCCGACGGATGCGGCCGATTGGGGCAAGGCGTGGGCGTGTGAGTTGTTCGCGCAGCAACGCACTTGGTTCTCGAGCGACCGCGGCGGATGGAAGTTCATCATGCTCGACAGCGTGCAACCAAATGGCAACGGGTACCAAGGATTCCTCGATCCCGAGCAACGCGCGTGGTTCGAGACCGAACTCAAGTCGACCCCCGACGGCATGCCCGTCTGCGTCGTGAGCCACATCCCGATCCTTGCCATCACGGCGATCACCTACGGCAAGCCGCCCGCGCGTGGTGCCGACACGATCGTCGCGGGCGCCGAGATGCATACGGACTGCGCACAACTGCACGAGGTCATGCGTGCGAGCGGCAAGGTCCGACTTTGCCTGAGCGGGCATGTCCACTTGCGCGACCGATGCGAAACCGACGGCATCACCTACATCAACGATGGTGCGGTGTGCGGTTCGTGGTGGAAGGGCGCGCTCGAAGGGATTCCTGAAGGATTCGGCGTGCTCGACCTGAAGCCCGACGGCTCGTTCGAGCATCGCTACGAGACCTACGGCTGGACGGCGCAGGGCTGAACGCGCGGTCCTGAACGCGGGCCTGAACGCGGGCCAGGAGCGCAGGGCTGAACGCGCGGGCCCGCGTCTTAGCGATCGTGGTGCTTGGGAACGAAGGTCTGGGCAACCACGCCGAGCACCGTCGCGAGGTAGCCGATGCCCGAGATCATGAGCACGGCGCCAGCAACGCGCCCCTCGATCGTGACGGGGAATCGGTCGCCGTACCCGACCGTGGTCACGGTGGTCATGGCCCACCAGAGCACATCGCCCGCGGTCCGGATGTTCCCATCCGGCGCGGAGTGTTCGAAGTGCAGCACCACGATGCAGATCACGATGAAGAGCGTTTGGATGAGGAACGTCGCGCAGGCCATCGTGATGCTGCGCCGCTCGACCTTGGCTGACTCCCACAGGACGCGCGCCGCACGCAGCAGCATCAGGAAGCGGAGCAGCCGCGCTAGGCGAAGCCATCGCGTTTCAAGCACGAATGGGAAACTGCTGAGGAGATCAATGATCCCCCACCCACACAGGTACTTGAGCTTCGAGGGAGCCTTCCAGAGGTGCCGCAGGAAGTCGTAGAAGAAGAAGAGGCAGAGCACGAAGTCCACGACCGTGAGCACGCCGATGACATCCGGTTCGCTCGGCGACACGAAGAGCCCAACGGACACAAGGATCGCCAGCATCGCCAGCGCTGCCATGTAAATGTGGTAGACCGAATCCTGCCGCTCGGCCGTGGCCTGTTCATCGGGCGTGGTCACCTTCGTCGGCACGGGCTCGATAGCGCGCGCCGTGCGACGCGACCTGATCGGTGGACTGATTCTGGCCATGCCTGAAAGGTAGCGACCAATGAGCACAGCGGGGTCAGGGGCGGCTCGCATGGTGGTCGTGCCCAGCCCCTAGGATGCCTTCGTGCAACACGCGTTCCGACACATCGTCTCGCTCGCCGACACCGACGCCGCCGGCGTGGTGTTCACGGCGCGGGCGATCGAGATCGCTCATCGCGGCTTCGAGCACTGGCTCGCGGCGCATGGTGCGCCCATCGGTGACATGCTTGCCGGGCGGCTCCCCGCCATGCCCATCGTGCGGGTCGAGGCCGATCTTCACACCCCACTGCGCGTCGGTGATGCGGTCGAGGTGCACTCTTCCATGACGGCGTGCACCGATCGCTCGGTGACGATGCTCCACGAAGTCATGCTCGGCTCACGCTGTGCGGCCCGCATCACACTCGTGCACGCGTGTGTGGGCCGCGACGGAACTTCAGTCGCCGTGCCCGACGCCATCCGCCGACTCGCCGCTCGCTGAACGCTCTGGCGCGGGCTTGCACCACACCACGCGCGCGGCCGGCAACGCCGCATGACATTGCGCGAGTGATGCCTTGTGCGGAAGGTCCGTGGGCCACTCGACGATGGAGTCCGGCAAGGCGTGGCGCGGCAGCCGTTCTGCAAGGGTCGCGATGAGCGCATCCCAGTCCACCGCGCTGCCGTCGGTCCGGACAAACGCGGCCGGGCGCATGCCCCAGTGATCGTTGGGCACACCGATCACGCGTGCACCCAGCAGCGCGCCGTGATGCAAGAGCTGCGTCTCGAGCTCGACCGGATCGATGTTCTCGCCGCCGGAGATGAACACTCGGTCGCTGCGACCGGTGACGATCACTGCGCCCTGCTCGAATCGGCCCTGATCACTCGTGCGGAGCCAACCGCCCGCCTCGACGATCGGTTCGATCGTGCCATCCCGCCACGCGCCGAGCGCCATCGTCGGCGATCGCACGAACAGGTCCGCGCCAAGGCGCTTGGCCACGACGCCATCGAGCCAGCGACCTGACCAACCGTCGGTCGAATCCGGAGTCGGTCGACCAGCCGCGATCATGGCACCCGTCTCGGTCATGCCGTAGGTCATGACGAGCGGCCAGCCGTTGGCAAGGGCTTGGTTGCGCCAATCGATTGGGCAGGACGCGCCACCCACGACGAGCGCCTTCATCGCGCGAATCCGCTCATGCAGTGAAGGATCCTGACGAGCCGCATGCAAGAGCCCCGCGAGTTGCGTGGGCACGATCGAAGCGTGCGTCACCGACGGCGCGCTGAGCAGGAAGGCGTGCAAGGGCACCGATGCATCACCGCGCGTCATGGCCACACGCGCGCCAACGAGCGCGGCACGCATGAGGATGCCCAGTCCGCCGACATGGTGCCAAGGAATCGTGAGCGCCCAGCAATCATCGGCCGCAAACGAGCACGCCTTCGACGCGCGCACCGCTGCTTCAACGAGCGTGGCCGCCGAGTGCACGATCAACCTGGATTCGCCGCTCGAACCGCTCGTCGGCACGATGGCTGTGGGGCGCGCCGGATCAGGGTCAGTGCCGGGCACCGTGCAACTGGGCGCACTCGGCGCGGGCAGACTCACAGCACCCGCTTGCGCGCAGACTGCCGTGCGTCGCGCTTCGGGATCTCGTGGATTCAGGAGTACCGCGCACGCGCCGCGGCGCACGACCGCGAAGAGCGCGCTGATCGACTCTGCGTCGAGCGATGCTCGCACGCCCACGCGCACGCCCGCGCCGATGCCCTCGGCCCAAAGCGAATGTTCGTACGCGGCGCGGACACCCTGCCAATGCGGGTCGACGATGCCCCCGGGGCCCATCTGAAACACCATCACATCCATGGAACGACTGCCTCCTTGAGCGGCTGGTACTCGAGTTTGGGGAGAGGGAGCGCAGGAGCGATCTCCATCCGGCCGTCCCGCACGACCGCTTGCTCCACGACATCGAATTCGAACAGTCCAGCCGACGCCAGACCATGGTCACGACCACCCGTCGCGGTGACCGCTGCGAGCCGCGCAAGGAGCGCGAGCGTGAAAGACGATTCGAGGCAGCTCGAGAGCACCGTGTCCATGCCATGGATCCGGCCGCGCGTCACCGCGTGTTCGATCTCCTCGAGTGCGCCGAGCAAGCTCGGCTTGATGACCTGCACCTCGACGCCCGGGGCACCGCGCCGAGCAAGCTCGGCTTGATGACCTGCACCTCGACGCCCGGGGCACCCACGAGCGATTCGCGATGCTCTGGCTCGTACAGCGATTCGTCGATGGCCATCGGAATGCCCGTCCGACGGCTGAGTTCCGGAAGCTCAAGCGGATCGCGCAGTGGTTCTTCCATGTACTCGATGCGCCCGGCATCGAGCCGCTTCATCATGCGTGCCGCCGAGGTGAGCGTGAGCCGACGATTGCCATCCAAGCGCAGGCGGACTGATGGATCGAGCCCGTCGAGCATCGCGCGGATCAACGCCGCATCGTCGGCGACCTTGCCCAGCCCGACCTTGACCTTCACGGTTCGGAATCCTGTGAAGTCACCGCGCTCGATCGCGACGCTCGCGGCGGCCGCATCGCCGGAAAACACTGCGTTCACGCCGACGCCGCTGTGTTCGCTGCGAGCGAATCCGAAACGGCGATCATGCGTCATCGTCGCCTGCGCACAAGAGAGTCCAAATGCGGCGCTCGGCGACATCGGCATCGAGCCGCTGCATGCGGCTTCCTGCACGCCTTCAAGAGCATCCTGCAGGGTCTCGCGATGCAACCCAGCTAGTGGCGCGATCTCGCCGTAGCCGATCTGACCACCTTCTTCCACGCGAAGGATCGCGCCGCGCCGAACCTGAACCATCTCCTTGCCCGCCGGAAACGGCGTGCGAAGCGGAAGTTCGTACCAACCAACGCTGTAGGACTTCATCAGGACCGGATCAGGACGACGGCGAAGAGCACCGCAGTCGCCAGCAGAGCCGATCCCGTAGAGGCTAACACGCCATTCAACGGTCGACCGTCGAGCCCGCGCAACACACGCCAAACTTGCGCGAGAAGGAGCACCGACGGAACGCATGGCAGATAAGCCATTGGATCCTGCCCTGCGGCGAGCCATGCGAAGCATCCGAGCGCTCCCACGACGCAGGCGGCGAACTCAATTCGCGCGAAACGCTCGCCCAGACGAACAGCCAGCGTGAGCTTGCGCGCGCGTGCGTCGCCAACTCGATCACGCAAGTTGTTCACCGCCAAGATCGCCGTCGAGAGCAATCCGCACGCCACACCGGCGATCACCAGTTGCGCATGAAGTTCCGCGCCGAGTGCGAGTCCGGTGGCGACCACGGCCACGATGCCGAAGAAGGCGAGCACGAAGAGATCACCCAAGCCGACATAGGCCAGTGGCATCGGTCCGCCGGTGTACGCGAGCGCAAGCGCGGCACTGATCACGCCAAGCACGGCGTAGCCCGGGCTCACCTCGATCGACAGCCAGGCGGCAGCAAGTCCCGCGACGGCCAGCGCGATGGCCGTCGCGATCCACATCTGCGCTGGGGCGATGATTCCCGCCGCGACGGCGCGCGTGGGACCGATCCGATCCGGACCGTCGGCGCCCTTGCGAAAGTCATGACATTCGTTGGCGAAGTTGGTGGCCACCTGCACGCTGAGTGCGCCGATCGCGCACGCCGCGAAGAGCCCCCACTCACGCGCCTGCCATGGTGCGCCTTGCTGCGAGTGGCCAATCGCCGCACCGACCACCACGGGCGCAAGTCCCGCCGGCAGCGTCTTGGGTCGCATCGCGGCGACCCATGTCATCAGTCCAGCGCGACCCGGCCGTGCGATGTGCGCGGCGTCGCTCACGGGCGGCGCGTGATCGTGTCCCACGATGGTGGACGGCGTTCACGCCAGGCGCGCGAACCCTCTTGCGCCTCGTCGGTCATGTAGTAGAGCATCGTGGCGCAGCCGGCCAGTTCTTGCAGACCAGCCTGTCCGTCGCAATCGGCGTTCATCGCAGCCTTCAGGCAGCGCAGCGCCGTGGGTGAGCACACCAGCATTTCACGGCACCACTGCAAGGTCTCGCGTTCAAGATCGGCCAGCGGCACCACCGTGTTCACCAGGCCCATGTCGAGCGCCTGCTGCGCGGAGTACTGCCGACAGAGGAACCACATCTCGCGCGCCTTCTTCTGACCGATGATGCGCGCCATGTACGAACTGCCGTAGCCGCCGTCGAACGAGCCGACCTTCGGTCCGATTTGGCCGAACTTGGCGTTGTCCGCCGCGATCGTGAGATCGCACATCATGTGGAGCACATGACCGCCACCGATCGCGAACCCAGCGACCATCGCGACGATCGGCTTGGGGCATGTGCGGATTTCGCGCTGGAAATCCAGCACATTCAGGCGGTGCACGCCCGACTCATCCACATAGCCCGCTTCGCCGCGCACACTGTGGTCGCCGCCCGCGCAGAACGCATCGGGTCCCTCGCCGCACAGGATGACCACGCCGATGGCGGCGTCTTCGCGCGCCAGTTGCAGAGCGCGGCGCATCTCCATCACCGTCTCTGGGCGGAAGGCGTTGCGCTTGTGCGGACGGTTGATCGTGATCTTGGCGATGCCTTCGGGCAGCGTGTGGTAGCGGATGTCGGTCCACTCGCCGACGGCCGTCCAGGCCTGTGCAGTACTGGTCGTGGTCATGGCGTGCAAGCGTAGTCCAGGACCCTCGCCACGGCCGCGGGTGCCTCGACGAGGAGCGCGTGTGTGGTCGGTCGGTCGTCGCCAGCATCGGCCACGGTGACCTGGAGGTGCCGACCCGCGCGCAGGTTGCGCAAGCGCTCACCTTCCTGGAGGTAGATCGTGTCGTCCTTCCCGGCGATGAACCAGCAGCGAGTCGCACGCGAGAGATCGGGCGTCCCAAGCGACTTTCCCGGAGAGAGTTCGTGCACGATCCGAACCCAGCTTGGCGTGTTGGCGACCCGCGAAGCCGCGAGGGTCCCCGCGAATCCGCGCGCCACCAGTCCCGCAAACATCGGTCGTTCGTGCCACGAACGCATGAACGCTTGCATGCCGTCGCGGGCGAGTGCCGCGGCGAGCGCCGCATCGGTCCGTTGGCGCTCGATCGCCTGCACGGTCGGCAACGGAAGCACGCGCGCGCTCACGAGGACGAGCGCTTCAGGAGCAAGTGCAGCGGTGGCAGCCGCAGCAAGGCGTCCACCGAAGCTGTACCCCGTCAACACAAGCGGCGCACCTGGACGCATGGCGCGGATCGCCTGCACGGTGCGCACGACTGCGGCGGCTGCGTGGGCCATGTCAAGCACGGCGCACTGCGCCAACGGTGCGAGCGCGACGGCGTGGAACGATGCGTGCGCGCTCAGTCGCGCCGCCACGAGTTTCCAATCGCGTGGTTCGCCGAACGAGCCATGCAACGCAACGATGCAGGGCTGATCGCTCTGCGCTGAACGCAGATCGATCCACGGAAGGATGGTTGCCCGTGCGGTCATCCTGCGAGCGCCGCGTCGATCGCCTGCGCAACGGCGGCCTGCAGTGAACGGTGACGACTCAGATTCTCCGCTCGCGGCGTGACGAGTTCAACGATCGCGGGCCCACCCTGCGACCACGCTCGCTGCAACGCGTGCACCGCGTCCTGCCGCGTGGTGGCGCGTGCATAGGGCAGCGAGAACATCGATGCCGCTCCCTCGAAGAGGCACCCGTGTGGCGTTCCAAAGAGCGCTTCGAACGGCACGGCCTGCTGCGCGACCGGAAGGAAGTGGAAGATGCCGCCACCATCGTTGTTCACGATCGTCAGCGTGCAGCGACCAGGCGTGCGGCGCAGGAGCTCAAGACTCGACAGATCATGCAGCGCACTGACATCACCGACCATCGCCGTGGTCGGCGCGCCACTTCGCGCGATCCCACTGGCGGTGGCGATCAGTCCGTCGATGCCGCTCGCGCCGCGCTGACCAAGCACCACCAGATCGCGTCGCACCGGCGCGTGCATGTCCAGATCGCGCACCGGCATGCTGTTGCCGGCGAACAGGACGCCCGCTGGAGCGTGCTGCGCGATCCACCACGCGATCCATGGCTCGCTGAGATCATCAGTCGACTCCATCCAGGCTTCGATCGCGGCTAGGGCGGCAAGATCCACTTGAACGAATGCATCGGTGAGCGCGCTCGGCACCGCCGGCAGTGCTTCAGGTGAGCTGTTCACGAGATCGCGCGCCAAAGCTGCCAGATCGACATCAAGCGAGAACGCCGCTGTGTGCGATGGATCCTGCCGCTGGGCATGACGACCGACGAGCACGGGTCGCACGCGCGACGCAACGATCCACTGCGCCACGGCCTTGCTCGTGAGCGCGCCACCGACTCGCAAGATCGCGTCGGGCGCGAGTGCTTGCTGCGCGAGTTCGCTGCGCACGACCAGATCGCCGTGTGCGATCACGCGCGCGAGCGCTGTCGGCACGCCGCGAAGTCCACTGGTGATGTCGGCGACCACGGGCCAGCCAAGTCGCGCCGCAAGGATGAGCACGGCATCGCGTTCGGCTTCATCACGAAGGGCGCCCGCGACGATGACCCCGCGTGAACTGCCGCGCGTGACCGCGCGCAATGCGGCGAGCAGGCCTGGACCGCCGCCGAAGCACGCCTCGGCGCGCCAGGGTGCGTTCGATCCAATCCACGCGTGGATGGACTCGAGCACGCGGCGATTCCAAGCGAACTCCTGCAGTCCAAGCGGCTCGCGACACGGGCAATTCAGTTGCACTGCTCCGCACGGCACGGTGTGCGCTCGGTTCCAGGCTTCGGCAGCCGTCGAGAGCACGACGCGCGCATCGACCTCATCAGTCGGGCAACCAAGATCGACGCTCCATCGCGCGAATCGACCGAACACCTCGCGCTGCGGAATCGCTTGGTTTGCTCCGCATTCCAAGAGTTCGGGCGGCCGATCGGCCGTCAGCAGGATCATCGGGACGCCGCTCGCCCATGCCTCGACGGCAGCAGGAAGAAGGTTGGCGACCGCGGTGCCGCTGGTCGTGATCACAGGCGCGGCACATCCGGTGGCCTTCGCGATGCCCAGCGCATGGAACGCAGCGCCGCGCTCATCGAGTGCCACCACGACATCAAGCCCACTTGCGTGTGCAGCCAACGCCAGCGGCGTACTGCGCGACCCCGGGCAGACCACCACATGACGCGCGCCCGAGCGCACGAACTCGGCCATCAGCAAGCGCGCCCAGAGGGCATTCAGGTTGGGAGCGTCGTCGAAGGTCATCATGCGTGGGGCTCAGGAGACGGCGTCGAACGACTCCATCTTGCGGGCCGTCTCGAGCCATTCAGCATCGGCCTCGCTGCCCTGCACGATACCCGCGCCACCGTACGCCACGGCCTGATCGCCATGCACGAGCGCGCAGCGGATGCCCACGGCGAAGTCGCTGCGGCTCGCACTGACGAGCCCGACCACGCCGGCGTACAGGCCACGCTGATCCGCTTCGTGCGACGCAATGAAGGCACGCGCGGCTTCCGTGGGCGTTCCGCACACCGCTGGCGTGGGATGCAGCGCTTCAAGCAGCGCCGCATCTCGGACATCATCGCCCAGACGCGCGCTGACGCCGGTCATCAAGTGCTGCACATGCGCCAGGCGCACGATGCCCGGCGTCGGCTCGGCATCGAGTTGATCGCACCACGGCGCAAGAACAGCCTTGATGCGTTCGAGCACCAAATCGTGCTCGAGACGGTTCTTCGCACTCGCGAGCAGACGACTGGCCAACCACGCATCGGCGGCAAGATCCGGCCCGCGCGGGCAGGTCCCTGCAATCGCTTCGGTATGCACCACGCGTCCCTTGCGCTTGAAGAGACGCTCGGGCGTGATCGACACGAAACTCGAACCGGGCGCTGCTTCGAGCGCAACCTGGAAGACATCATGCGCCGCCGACCGAAGCGACATCAGCAGCGCCATCGGATCGATCGGATTCACGGCGCGATAGCGGCGCGTGCGCGCCACGACGACCTTGTCGAGCGTCCGCGCCGAGATCGCATCGAGCGCCTCATCGACCATGCGCGCCCAATGCGACGGATCACTGTCGGACTCCAGCCGCAGGGCCACGCGCTGCACCGAAGTGGGCTGGCGCAGCGCGCGCAGCGCGTCGATCGATCGCGATGCATCGCCGTTCAGATGCACGGCCAGAGTCGTCACAGTGCGCATGCGGCGCACTTCGACCAAAGGAAGCGAGACTCGCATCGCACCGAACGCGGACCATGCACCGGCAGGCGCGGCGGTCTCGAACGCGCAGGTCGTCACCAGGAACGGCGACGCGGGCTCGTGCATGCGCGGGAAGATCGGTGGCTCTTGCTCAAGCAGGCACTGCACGCGCGCGTCGTCAAGCGATGGCGCAGCGAACAGGCAACCCAGGCTGGCCATCTCAAGGCTGCCCTCGCGGTTGCGGAACATGGTCCGCTGCCCGGGTGCCTGACTGGCCACCCAAGCCATGATGTCAAGCGGTTCGATCTCAACCTCGATGCGGTCCAGGGCATCGGATGAACGAGCACCAAGGGACTCGATCGCCGCAGCCAGATCCTGCGCCGCGCGCGCGATCGGAACGACGCCCGGAAGGCGTCGAACATGCAGCGTGATCGTGTCGGCCGAGGCCATGGGTCGCAAAGTCTAGGAATCGCGCAGGGCGTCACGGAGTTCCGGACCTCTTCGTGGGCAACTTGGTTTTTATAGGACTTTGGATCGCCGCATCGTCCCGACCCCCGTACATTCCATTCTTCGTGAACTTCCGCCGCCGCAAGCGATCCATCCACCATGCCGAGGCCCACGCCGACGAGGCGCTCTCCAAGATCCGGGTCTTGGAGCACCCCATGGTGCCGCAGGGGGCCGCGTCGGTGGTGCAAACCCAGGCGGAGCTGGCCGAACTCGTCGAACACATCCGGTCCGCCGGGACCTTTGCCTACGACACCGAGTTCATCGGTGAAGAGACCTTCCATCCTCGCATCTACCTCCTGCAGGTCGCCACGACTGAGCGCGTGGCGATCATCGATCCAACACAGACTCCCGACCTGTCCAGTGTGTGGTCGGCCGTCTGTGACCAGACACTGGTCACGCTGGTCCACGCCGGTGGCCAGGATGTGAATGCCGCGCAGCGTTCCGCCGGCGTACTCGCGAGCAATGTGGTCGACACCCAAGTCGGCGCGGCATTGATCGGGATGCCGTGGCCGGCAAGCTTGGCCAACACGGTCGAGTCGCTCACGGGGCATCGCCTTTCGAAGGGGCACACCTTCACGGACTGGGATGCGCGACCGCTCACCGCGAGCCAGATCAGTTACGCGGCCGACGATGTTCGCTACCTCCCGTTGGTGTGGCAACGCATGAAGGAGCGTCTTGCTGAGCTCGGACGAGTCGACTGGGCTCGGCACGAGTGCGAACTTGAAATCAAGGCCAGCGAGTCATTCGATCCCGAGAGCCAGGTCCGCCGCGCCTGCCGCGGGATGAACCTGCGCCCGCGCGTGATGACGATCCTGCGCGAGCTGGTGGTGCTGCGCTACGACCTTGCACGCATCAAGGATGTTCCGCCGCGCACCTTCTTGGCCGACGCCCCCCTGCTCGATGTGGCGCGAGCCAAGCCGGAATCGGTCCGCGAACTCGAGGACATTCGCGGCCTGCCGCGACCGGTCGTGCATGAATCGGGCCAGGCGATCATCGACTGCATCGCGCGCGCCAAGGATCTTCCGATCGACCGGGATCGGATCTGGACCCCACCCGACGAGAGCGCCGACGACCGCATGAAGATCGACGCCCTGTGGTCGATCGTCAACATGCGTTGCATCGGCATGCATCTCGCGCCGACGATGGTGCTCACCCGCCAGAAGCTCAGCCGTTGGTATCTGGCGCGGCAGAAGGACCCCTCCGCCCGCCTCTTCGATGACGGCGACTGGCGTCACGCCGCCATCGGGATCTGGCTGGACTCGTTCATGGCAGGCAAGGAGCGCCTGGAACTCGAGTGGGGCCCACAGGGGCCGCAGTCGGCAGCTTGAGTCCGCCCCCCTCGCGGGCCCCAGTGGAGCGCCCCGTGGACCGCCAGCCCCCTCGGTCGGATCGGGAAAATCCCTTGAATTTTCATTGAAACTCGTCGGGGTGCCCATACCCTCGCGGCATCCACCGGAGGTCCAGCATGAGCACCACCATTCAAGGCACCCCGACTCGGAAGCCAAGCCCGACCAAGCCCCGTCCGCTGCCACTGTGGAAGGTGTTGGTCCACAACGATGATGTGAACACCTACGAGCATGTCATCCGCAGTTTCATGGACATCCTGCGCATGGAAGTCACCACAGCGCTCGTGAAGACGACCGAGGTCGATCGCACCGGCGCCGCCGTGGTCTTCGTGACCCACCGCGAGCGCGCTGAACTCGTCCAGGGCCAGCTGCAGTCGAAGTCGTTGACGGTCTCGATCGAACCCGACGCCTGAGTGCGCGCCCGTTCGGTCGCCCTGCGACCCCAGCCCCGGTGCAAGCCGACGCTCACTATCGCACGCGGTGCCAGCCGTCCCGATCGATCGAGTGAATGCCGTCCTGTTCGATCCAAAGATGTGCGATGTGGACCGGCGCACATCGGACCCGGAGCACCTCACGCAGGGTTCGCGACTCGAAGATCACGAGTGAACCATCGACCGTGCCCACGACGAAACGATCCGCATCGTGAGGGATCGCCGAGGCGGGCACGCTCTGCGTGAATGGCTTCTCCTCCCGTTCGACTTCGCCAGTCGCAGCATTCACGCGCAACACATGTCCCTCGCGACCCGTGACGATCGCAAAGGAACCATCCGAAGCGATCGAGGACGACTCCAGTTGGCTGATCGGCTTCACCGTCCACCGCACCCGCCCCGAATCCAGTTCGTGCAGACTCGCGCCACGGCGTCGCGAACCAACCAAGACCGTGTTGGCAGGACCGCAGATCGAGAGGCTTCGGAATCCATGACGCTCCCGCTCATGAATGCTGTCGCCGACTCCGTCCAGTCGCCAACGCTCCTGCCCTGAAGCAACATCAACACATCGCAACGACGCGTCGTCAAGCGCCACGACGATCGTGGTGCCGTCATCATCGATCGTGCCACACAGCACCGGGATCCCCTGGGCAATGGTCACATCCTGCGACTCCGGGCCGCGCACGATGCGCACGCTCCCGATGCCGGCTCGCTCCAGTCTCAGTCCGCTGTGCCGAACATCAAGAGGTGCCAGCCGACGAGCTCCGAACCAGCGATCCACTTCGCTCGCCGCAATCGTGAATGCACCTGATTGGCTCGAGACACCCATGGCGCCCTCGCGCGAAGCAATGCTCCAGAGTCGTTCCGTGGCCAGTGGCAGTCGCCCGAGTTCCCGACCAGTCGCGATCGACCAGAGCTCGACCGTGCCATCGCTGCCGACGCTGATGACCCGTTCGTCATCAAGACGAGCGAGCCCCCAGACTGTCCCGCCGTTGCCAGGAACCGACCACGATGGTCCGTTGCCGTTGACCGCGACACAGGTGATCCCCCGTCCGCCGACCATCACTCCGTTCCCATCTGCAGTCCACTCAATCGCGAATGTCGCAAAGCCTGGCTCCCCAACGGGAGTGACCAACCCCGTGGACACATCGACCGTGACCGCACCGCCTTCGCCACCCACAGCAACGACCGAGGGCGCGCTCGGGTGGGCTGCCATCGAACGGACGAGGCCAACGCCAAGGGGAAGAATGCTGCTCGGTTTCGTGGGCGAGTCACGATTCCAGACCCGGAGTTCGTAGCCCGCGCCGACGATCTGCCCATTGCCGAGTTCGGCAGTGATGGCCTGGTCGTACTCAGCGACGGACTGTCGAAGGAGCGGCGGTCCACCACAGTGATGGCCTGGTCGTACTCAGCGACGGGCTGTCGAAGGAGCGGCGGTCCACCACCCGTCGCGACATCATGCAGCGTCAAGTCCCCGCGCAGGTTGGCCACGGCGATCGTCAGCGCATCTCGCGTCACGCAAAGCGCCCCGACCTCCGTCAGTGGCTGAGGGGTGCACCAGGTCAACGCGCCCCGGTCCCCGCGGACAAGCACATCCAACCCCGTCTTCCCGATCCCTTCGCCTGTGAAGAGACCGATGCCCGCTTGGGCACCCGGAAGAAGCACCCAGTCCTTGCAGGAGTACGGGAGCACATCGTGCCAACCCAGGTTGAGCAAACGCCGCGTCACATCAACTTCAAGACACGGATCGCCGTCGAGAAGATCCGTCGCCACAGACTCGATGGCGGATCGATCGGCGTCGGCAACGGCTCGCGACAGCAACGACAACCGTGCCGCCCGTGTCTGGTCACGCGCGTGCCTGGCCTGCACGACTGCGACCCATGCGATCGACACGAGCGCCGCCATGATGGCCACGGTGGTCGCGACCGGCACTCGGTTGCGCCACATCGCTCGCCGCAATCGTTCCAACCGCCCCTGCTCAGACACCAGGACTGGTTCGCCGCGTAGGTGGCGGCGCAAGTCTTCCGCGAATTGAGCAGCCGTTGGGTATCGGTTGGCCGGATCGTGGGCCGTAGCGCGCTGAATGATGCGCTCGAGCTCCGTCCGTCGCAGTCCCGTCAGCCCTGAGAGTTGCACGACGACGGGTTGACTGACGACCTGCAACTGCTGCGCGATGCCCGCGCCCGACAATCGTCGCAGCGGTTCATCGGCGATGAGTTCGTACAGCATCGCGCCAAGCGCGAACAGATCGCAACGGACATCTGGAACACGCGATGGATCGAGCGCCTCTGGCGCGACATAACGCATCGTGCCTTCGAGCCGCGATCCGAGCAACACTTTGGTCACCGCGGGCGATTGCTCCGACAGGCCTGCGATGCCGAAGTCGATCACGACCGGACGGTCATCCGCATCCACGAGAATGTTGTCGGGCTTGAGGTCCCGATGAATCACGCCACGGCCGTGCGCATGCTGCACGGCCTCTGCAACCGTAGCGAGTGCGGACACGCGCTCCTCGAGCGGGCGCGCTCCATTCGTGGCCCACTCCGTGAGTGTGCGCGCTTCGCGCACGAGCTCCATGGCGATCCAGAACCAGCGACGCCCATCGATGGACGACACATCGGCTCGATAGAGGCGCGCGATGCCAGGGTGCTCCAGTTGCGCGAGCAAGCGTGCCTCGGCTGGGCGCAGCGGACGGTCATCGGCGCGCCAAACCGCTGGCATCACTTTGAGTGCCACGCTTCGGCCAACACCCCGCTCGACCGCCTCGAACACACGGCCTATGCCACCTTCACCGAGTTGGCGAACGATGGTGAACTCGCCCAGCTCAGTGCCAACGCCGAGCCCATCGCTCGTCACGACATCAGAGGGATCCAGAGGTTGCATCGAGTCGTTCAGACCCAGCAGGGCAAGCGCCTCGGCCACGATGGCT
Organism: Phycisphaerae bacterium; assembly: GCA_016873315.1. GTDB lineage: Bacteria > Planctomycetota > Phycisphaerae > Phycisphaerales > SM1A02 > SYIB01. Next base: position 43,022 of record VGXL01000008.1, read on the forward strand.
GGAGCGAACCGAGCAAGGGCTTCTGCCTCGCGGTCTTCGCAGAGCAACTCAAAGCAGGCATGGACCTCGCGCAGGCGAGCTGGGTCGGGCGACTCGCGGTCCATGGGCCGTCCAGTGTAGTTGTTTGGCCTCGATCGCCGATCTAGAAGGAGCCCAGAACGGTCTCCATGCCAACGAGCGAACCGTCCCAACCCGACCTGGCCTTTACGAGCCCTTCCGAACGGGCTCGGATCATTGATGGACTGTTGCAGCGTCGTCAGCGCGGTGATCTGTCAGCTTTGCGCGAACTGTGGGACCAGATCTACGCCGAGGTGCATCGCATGGCGCGGAGTCGCTTGCGATCGGAAGGTCCGCGCCGTCCGATTGACACGACGGTGCTGGTGCACGAGCTCTATCTGAAGGCCGGCGATGTCGCGTTCGAGAACCGCGCGCATCTGTTCGGATCACTCGTGCGCATGATGGGCCAGGTGATCATCGACTCGGGTCGTCGCGCGCAGCTCGAGCGTCGAACGGGCACCACGGCCAGTGGCGGCGCGATCCAGTTGGATCTCGTGCAGCTCGGCTTCGATCCAGTGGTGACACCAGAGTTGAGTGGCGCGATTGTCCAGGCGCTCGACCGGCTCGATGCGTCAACACCCCGTGCGGCCAGCGTGGCTTGGCTGCGCTTCGTCGGTGGATTGGAGCTCGAGGAGACGGCGACATGCCTTGACATCTCTCGGCGCACCGTCGTCAGCGACTGGAAGTTCGCACGCGCCTGGCTCCGCCGTGAACTCTCGACGCGGTATCCGGAGCTCAGTCCTGACGGCTCTTCCGGAAACCTCTGAGCGCCACCCCTCGACGGGCCACACCACCCTCGCGACCTCATCGATGTGGTCGTTCGGCTGTCTTCTGCGGCCGCGGCGGCGCCACATCGCTCGTGAATTCGACGAACTTCGAAAAACCCTTGCCCTCGGTCCCGGACCAATCCGCTTGGACCCCTGAGGCAGCCTTCCCGGGGGGCGCCGGTGCAAACCGACGCTCACGGCTGCCGAGGTCAATCCGGCGTGATGCGGTACACACGCATCCGGGCGTGGACGCGGCCAGCCGTGGCCAGCGCTTCGTCGCCCGCGCCAAGGTAAAGATCGACCCGATTCGCCCCCGTGATCGCGCCGCCGCAGTCGGCGGCGTACACGATGCGTGGCACCGCAAGGTCCGCCGACAGCTCATCGTCACGCGCGTCCGGCACGAGCAGCAGCAGCGATCCGATCGGAATCACGCGTGGATCGACTGCGACGGCATGCCCCGCCAACAGCGTGAGACCGAACGGCGACTGCGGCCATCGATCGCACGGGACTTCGCGCCACCAGACGAATCGCTCGTTGCGGTCACACGCCGCACGCACCACCGTTGGTTCGCGAAGCCACAGCGCGCGCAGGCCGTCGAGCGACGCGGCCTTCGGATCGAGTGCGCCATCGGCCACGAGCATCATGGCAAGGCTCGAGTACGGTCGCTCGTTCGTGCCGTCGTGGACGAGGCACCGCAGCGAACCATCTGCGCGTTCCAACTGGACGCTGCCGTTCACCGCTGCCAGATAGACACTGAATTCATCAGGACCATGAGCGATCACGGGGTGCGCGCTTGGGTCGTGCGCCGCAGCCGCCAACCACTCTGCACGGGTCGGACCAACGCCACCCGCGGGCACCGCGCTCGGGCGCGCGAAGAACGCCGTCCGAGCATCGCCCGTCGCCGACTCACGCAGGCGCGGCGAGGCGTACGCCGTCACCAACGCAGGCTCGGCATGAACTGGATGCAGCGAGAGACGCGCGTGCGATGCCGCCGTGCCACCGACGAGCGCGTGCAACGCATCGATCGTCGGGGCGGATGGGACGCGTGGCCCAACCAGGGAACCCGCAGTCGGCGCCGGCTGCTCACCATCCATGAGCCACGGTTCGAGCGCGCGGCGCACACCATGAAGCGCCGTGCGATCGGCGGC
>VGXL01000009.1 GCA_016873315.1 Phycisphaerae bacterium
TCGACCTTGGCGCGACCCCGACGCTTCGCGCGACGGCGTTCTTGAACATCGATCCGATCGTGAGCGGCGGCGCGTCGACCAGCGATGAACAGGGGCTGCTCGGCATGGCCTTCGACCCCGACTACGCCACCAACGGTCAGTTCTACGTCTACTACACCGGTACGGGGACGAACAATCTCGCGCGATACACGGTCTCGGCCGACCCCAACATCGCCAACGCGACCGGCGTGGTCATGATGACCTGGTCGGATCCGTACTCGAACCACAATGGCGGCGACATTCACTTCAAGCCCGGCACGCGCGACCTGTACATGGGCACGGGCGACGGCGGCAGCGCCAACGATCCCGGCAACGTCGCCCAGAACCTGAGCAGCCGACACGGCAAGATGCACCGCATCACGCCGACTGTCGGTGGCACTTCGCCCTACTACACGATTCCAGCCAGCAACCCCTTTATGGGTGGTGCGACGACCGCTGATGACACGGTCTGGTCGTACGGGCTGCGCAATCCGTGGCGGTGGTGCTTCGACAAGGCCAACGGCGACATGTACATCGCCGATGTCGGCCAGAACGCCATCGAGGAAGTGAACTACGAACCCAGCAACGCCGCAGCCGGCCGCAACTACGGTTGGCGCTGCACGGAAGGCACCACCTGCACGGGCCTGACGGGCTGCACCTGCAACGGCACCGGCCTGACGGCCCCGGTCCGCACCTATGCGCACAACAGCGCTGGCGGGTACAGCATTACTGGCGGTCGCGTCTATCGCGGCTGCGCCATGCCCGACATGCAGGGCATCTACTTCTACGTCGACTACTCAACCAACAACTCTTGGTCGTTCCGGATGGTGAACGGCACTGTGACTGAGTTCGTGACGCGCAATTCGGAGTTGGCCACGGCTGTGGGCGGCCAGACAGTGAACCAGATCGCGGCCTTTGGCGAGGATGCCAAGGGCGAGCTGTACATGGCCGACCACGGCGGGCAGATCTACAAGATCATCCCGGCGTCCGGCGAAGTGACCTGCCCGACGCCGAACCCGAATGACCTGAACGGTGACGGCGTCGTCGACGGTGCGGACCTTGGCATTCTGCTCGGCAACTGGGGCGGAGCGGGTTCGGGCGACATCAACGGCAGTGGCCTCGTCGATGGTGCTGACCTCGGCATCCTGCTGGGTGGCTGGGGCGCCTGAGCGCGATTCCTCAATGCGATCACACGCGGGCTCGGACCGATCGGTCCGGGCCCTTTTTCTTGACGCGATGTCCCGAGGGCCTTCGCTCCGAGGCGGCCATCATGGGCCGACGCGTCACGCTTCCGTGACCAGCGGGATTGGCAATCAGTGCGTGTCTGGTCCGGCGGCCTTCGCGCGCGCGGCCTTCGACTTGCCCACGATGTTGAGCGTCTCGACGCCGAGGCTGAAGGCCATCGCGAAGTAGATGTACCCCTTCGGCACATGGAAGTGCAGTCCCTCGGCCACCAGGCTCATGCCGATCAAGAGCAAGAAGCTCAGGGCAAGCATCTTCACCGTCGGGTGGCGGTGCACGAAGTCGCTGATCCGGCCAGCGAACACGAGCATGACGACCATCGAGAGGATGACCGCCAAGATCATGACCGTGATCGACTCAGCCATGCCGATCGCCGTGATCACCGAGTCGATGCTGAAGACGATGTCCATCAGCATGATCTGGCCCACGATGATGCCGAAGGAACGCCCGCGCCCAGCCGTCAACGCGTGCTCGCCGCCCTCAACAGAGTGGTGGATCTCCTTCGTCGCCTTGAACAGCAGAACGAGTCCGCCGACGAGCAGAATCAGATCGCGCCAACTCGGCGCGATCTCGTGACCGAACGCATCGATGGTCGTCACCGGCGTGGTCAGTTTGGCGATCCAGCTGATGCACATCAGGAAGGCCACGCGCATGAGCAGCGCGCCCACCAGACCAGTTCTGCGCGCCTTGGCCTGCTGCTCCTTGGGGAGCCGTGCGCACAGGATCGCGATGAAGACGATGTTGTCGATGCCCAGGACGATCTCGAGCGCGGTCAGCGTGACCAGGGCGATGAGATGCTCAGGCGTGAGGAGCGAAGCAAGATCGATCAGGGCCAGCATGCGGGGGCGTACACTAACGCCATGCGGACCATCCTGACCGTGCTGTGGACCATGGGTTCGATCGCCTGCGGGCAGAGCCCTGCACCGACTGCTGATGCGTCGACGGCACCCGTCGCTGCCCCGGCGCCCGTCGCTGCCACGGCGGCCGCGGCAGAACCAGCGCCGACCCAAGCTCCCGCCCCGCAGCAGCGCACCACCGCGGCGCAGGCGCACCCACTGGTCGTCGATCCGCCCAAGGTCGACTTCGGCGCAGTACCGCCTGGTGCGCGCAAGTCGACCACCTTCACGCTGCGCAATCCGACCGGCTCGCCGCTGAAGATCATCGATGCCAAGCCCAGCTGCAAGTGCACCGACATCACGCCGATGAAGGGCGTGACGATTCCCGCAGGTGGTTCCGTCGAGTTGAAGGCAACCTTGGCGGTCCCCCGAACGCCCGGCAAGAAGGACGCCAAGGTGATGATCGTCGTCGAGCAGTACGGCATGACGGTCGCGCAGATGGAAGCCACCGCCACGCTGCCGATCATGGCCTCACCTGAGTATGTCGAGGCGCTCAAGGGTGTCAGCTCGGGCTCCTTCACGCTGACCGCAGCCGATGGCGCGCCATTCCATGTGATTGGTTCGTGGGGCCTTCCCATCACCGAGGTGGAGCCAGGCTCGAAGCCATCGCATGTCATGACCTGGACGACCGGTGGCGAAAGCGGCCCGCTCCCGCAGTGGGTGGTGGTCGCAACCGATCGCGCTGATGCACCCTTGGTCGCGCTGCGCATTCGCCACGAATCAACCGGCACGCTCTTCGACAAGGATGCACGCGAGGCCCGTCAGTGGTTCTTCGCGGATCCGCTCGTTGTGGCAGGCCGCATGGGCCAGGGAACGAAGCAGCAACTCGAACTTGATCTCGAGAGCACGAACCCCGCCGCTCGACGCATTCCGGTCCGCGAAGGATGGAACGCTGTGACAGGCGTGTCGTGCGTGGCGAGCGGATTCGCGTGCACGCTTGCCGAGGCAAAGATCGATGGCGACTTCGTCCGTGTGAAGATCGACTTCACGGTGGACCAGGCGCCATCAGGGCTCCACGTCGTCCCCGTGACGATCACCACCACGACCGGTTCCGGCGTGATCCCCGTAGCGGTCCTTGTGCCGTGAGCGTCGTCAGCGTCGATACCCGCGATGCCGCGGAGGTCATCAAGGTCCTGGACGCGGCGGCCGAGTGCATGCGCACCGCCGAAGGCCGCCGCGGCGCGACGAAGTGGATCCCGTCACGCGGCACGCTGTTCGCGACCGGTGACCTTCATGACAACATTGATCACCTGCAGACCATCCTGAAAATTGCGGATCTTGATCGGTGGCCTCACCACCACATCATCCTGCATGAATTGATCCATGGCGAAGTCTCGATGGGCGGCATGGACACGAGCTATCGCATGCTCGTGCGCGCCGCGGAACTCGTCGTGGCCTATCCCCGACAGGTGCATCCGCTCTTGGCGAATCACGAACTCGCGCAACTGTGCAAGTTGCGGATCTCCAAAGGGGCAGGGGAGCAGGTCTCTCAGTTCCTCGATGGACTCGAGTGGGTGTTCGGTGATCAGGCGCCCCACGTCAGCGACGCGATCGACCGCTTCATCTTGGCCATGCCGCTTGCGCTTCGAACGACGAGCGGCCTGTTCTGCGCGCACAGCACGCCTCCGCCGTACGAAGTCGAGTCGGTCGATGTGGATGCGCTGGACAGGGATCTTGACCCGATGTCGTACGACGATCGGGACGGACTGGCTTGGCAGTTCACATGGGGTCGGGACCAGACCCCCGAGAGTTCCAAGCGCATGGCCGAACGGCTCGGCGCGCAACTGATGGTCTGTGGCCATGCACATGTCGAATACGGGGCCGAGGCCTTGTCGCCCGAACTCCTGCTTCTCAACAGCGATCACGCGCGAGGTGTCGTCGTCGAGATCCTGCTCGAGGGCCCGATGCCGCCTGCCTCCGAGCTCGTCGACGAGGTGCACTACCTCGCGTTGATCGGTTTGAAGGGATGACGGCCGGGCTCGCCATCACTGGCTCACAAAGGGCCGTCGGCGTCGCCGCGTGGCGTGATGGGCGTGATGTCATCGCGGTGAACCACCTCGATCCCGCGCGCGATCGCGATTGGCTGTGGCCATCGATCGACGAAGCGTGTCGTCGCGCGGGAGTCGTTGCGTCGGAGCTCAGTTGGATCGCAGTGGACATCGGGCCTGGCGGGTTCAGTGGACTTCGCACGACCATTGCTGCTGCGCAATCGATCGCGATGGTGCACGGACTGCCGTGCATCGCCGTGCCCTCGGCGCTTGTCGCAGCATGTTCGGTGTGGCCCGATGTGGCCGCATGCGCTCACGCGTCAGCGACATGCGCTCACGCGTCGGGTGGTGGGTCGGGTGCGTCGCTCGCTGGCATGTCGGTCTCGGCGCACGCCGTCCTGGCCGTGAAGGGCGCGACGGCGTGGATCGCGACGCTTGAGCGCGATGAAGATGGATGGCGCCAATGCGCGGCGTCGGTGATCGAGTGGGGGAGGTGGGCGCCACGCGCCGGCTCACTGGTGCTCGGCGATGCGCACTGCCCGGCGGCGTTGCGTGAGTCCTGCGAGGCGCATGGGGCGACCATGGTCGAACCGACTTGGACCGGAACGGGCGTGATGAACGCAGCGCGCCGACTCTGGCAGGACGGGCAGTTCGTGCGCCCCTGTGCACTCAGCCCCGAGTACGCGCGGGAGCCTGAAGCCGTGACCCTTTGGCGCCAGCGGCACGGCGGATAACGCCGCCATTCTCCGCGCATTTCCTCGATCGCGCTTCACCCGTGGTGTGGGGTGGACGATGCAGGCGTCGAGGACATTCCATGACCACTCGCGAACCCGCTGCGTCCATGTCAACCGATGCCATCAAGCGATTCGGCACTGCACGCATCGTGCTGTGCGGTTCGCGCGCCGATGCATGGACTCCGGTCGTGCGTGGCGCGGGTGGATGGAAGACGCAGATCGTTCCAGCGACGGCAGTTCGCGAGGCACTCGCTCTGTTGCGCGAGGGTCCGTTCGATCTGGTGGTGCTCGACCTTGATGGCGTTCGCGCCGCACGGGCGCGGCTCCTGCACACGATCCGATCACTGGCGCCGCATGTAGGCATCGTGTGCATTGCGCGCACGGCTGACCGCGATCTCTTGCTCGCTGCGCTGCGCGAGGGCGTCGTGGATGTCTTGAGTGGTGCGGAGAACGAAGCGGAGTTCAGGGCGCGCGTTGCGCTGGGCCTAGAGCAGGGCGTCGCGCGTCGGTTGCGCGAGCGCAGACTCAATGTGCTCGAGACGGCGTGCCGTCGGCTCAGCCGCGAGCGTGAGACGCTCAACCGACAGCTCGGTGGCGTGGTGAGTGATCTTGCTCAGGCGCAGGAGCGCACCGAGGAGCGCGTTGCTCTGGCTTCGGCCGCTTCGGAACTGCGCGCGATCCTGACGCTCGAGAGCGATGTCGATGCCATGCTCAAGTTGGCTGCTCAGGCGTTCGTGCTCCGGCTGGGCGCGTCGAACTGCGCGGTCTTCGTCGAGCGCGGAGAGGGTCGGTACCAACTCTGCGGCTACCTGCGGGATGATGTGTCGCGGTCGGCGATGTCCGGCATGCTCGACACCCTTGCCGAAGAGTGGTGCGCGTCGCTCGCGATGCATGGTGCGCCGCTCATGTTTGATGGCGCGACGCCGCCGCCAGAAACCTTCCGTCGGCTCCAGGGGCTGCTCCCAGGTCGGGCGGTGTGCTCCGTGGCGTGCCGCGATGGCGTGACGCGTCCGGCAGTCATCGTGCTCTTCCGCGATGGCGATCGGCCGTTTGCGGCCGAGCTTGCGCCGCTCGCCGATGCGCTTGGCGAGTCCGTGGCGAGCAGCCTGACGCGCATCAAGCGAATTCAATCGCGCGCGACGGGCGGGCACAACGACCACGGCAAGGCAGCGTGATCACGATCAGGTGCTGCGGTCGGGCTCGAGCCTGGCCAGAATGGTCACGCCGCCAGTGACTCGGTCGCCCACCTTGACGCGGACGACGACGGCTTCAGGCCGAGGCAGAATGAGCTCGGTGGTCGAGCCGAACTTGATGAGGCCGAATCGCTCTGCGCGATCGAGCGTGTCGCCAGGAGCCACAGCACACACGATGTGACGGGCGATCGCGCCCGAGACCTGGCGGATCCCAATGGGGTCGCCGCTCGAACTCCGCATGCGGACTGTATTGCTCTCGTTCACGCGCGCGCTTTCTTCGGTGCGCGCATCGAGGAATTTGCCCGGTCGGTGCTCGATGGCTTCGATCGTGCCCGCGCATGGCGCTCGGTTGATGTGCACATCGAGCACGCTCAAGAAGATCCGCACCACCGTTGCGGGTCCGCCGATCGCATCGTGCCAAGGCACGGTGAAGACGGCGCTGACTTTTCCATCGGCCGGGCTGACCATGTCGGCGGGATCGCTGCTTGCTGGACGACGGCCGAGCGGGTCGCGGAAGAACGCGACGACAGCCAGCCACACAACGCCGACGACGGCATACAGCGCAACGGGCCAGGACCAGATGAACACGCCAGCGCACAACAACGCCGCGACTGCCGTGGCGATGCCCCACTCGCGCAGGCCGTACCTGCTCAGCACCATCATTCGATCACTCGGTCGCCTTGCCGATGAAGAAGCCGGCAACGCCGAACACGATGACGGCGCCGGCGAGACCGCCGAGCCACATCATCATGTCGTCCTTGATCATGCCCGTGAGCGAGGGGGTGCCGCCGAGCGATGTCCCGATCGCAATCACAAGGCAAATCGTGAGGCACGCGGCTGCGCCAAGCATGAGTCCGGCGCTCGCGCCGCTCCAGGCACCGCTGACTTCTTCTGGTGCCGCGACGACGCCGACGCCGAACGCGCCGATCGCTGCAGCAGGTGCATCGGTCTCGCCTTCAGCACCAGCGCCGACCTCGGCGAAGAGGCCACTGCTGGCGTTCGGGGCCGATTCATCGGCCGAGACTTCTTCGAAGAGTTGGAGGCCCGCCGAACTTTCGTCAGCGGCGTCGCGCGTCATGTCGAGCAGTCCGCTTCCGGAGCCGACCGTTTCAAGATTCAGTCCGCTGTCGCTCAAGCCGCCATCGGCAGCAACGCCGGGGCTGGGCGCACCACCGCTGTCAGCCATGCCGCCCGACGCACCACTGTCGGCAAGGCCAACGGTCGGTCGCGCGCCACTCGCGGCGCGGCCGGGATTGCTGTCCGCAAGTCCGACACTCGGAATGTGGGAAGCGCCGCTGTCGCCAAGGCCCAACTCACCGAGCAGATCATCGTCGCCACTGGGTGTCGGCGGCGGCACATTGCGACCGGCGCCGCTGTCGGCGAGCCCAAACGCTGGCGTGCCAGCGCCGCTGTCGGCCAAGTGCAAGCCACCGAGCAAGTCGTCATCGGCCGGTTCCGACGGCGGTGGTGGTGCGGCCGACGGCGCGCCGAGATCAAGGTCAAGATCGAGACCATCGCCTGCAAGCGCTGGTCCGCCAGCGCGACTGCCGCTGAGCGGAAGGTCGAAGCCGCCACTGCTGCTGCCGCCAAGGTCGCCGAGTTCCAAATCGAGACCGTCATCGTCGGTCTGCGCGAGCTGGTCGATGTCTGCGGCCTTGAACTTGATCTGGTCCTTGTCGCGGAACTCCTGAAGCTGACCCGCTTGGGCCATTTGGAGGAGTTCGGCGGGCGACCTCTTGAGCTTCGCGGCGGCCTCTTCGAGCGAGTAGAACAGGCGTGACATGGACCTTCCTTCAGTCAGCGGGCGAGCCACGGGACGGTGCAGCGGCACCGTGCATGGTCACGCCGGGCGTGGGAGGTGCCAAGGTAGCGCAAAGGCCGGGGCGGCGCGAGGATCACCGTCAGCAAAGTGGCTCGCGAAGGAGATCGAACGATGGTTCCGGGAGCACGCGCGAGACCTTCCGTGGCGGCGCAAGCGGAGCGGTTATCGCGCCCTCGTGAGCGAGTGCATGCTGCAGCAGACGCAAGTCGGTCGAGTCGCCGAACGGTTCGAAGCGTTCGTCGCGCGTTGGCCGACCGCCGCCGGGCTCGCGGCCGCCACCGAAGACCAGGTACTCGCCATGTGGCAAGGGCTCGGCTACTACCGGCGCGCACGACGGTTGCATGAGGCAGCCAAGGCGTGCGTCGCCCGGTTCGGCGGGACAGTGCCCCGGCGCGCCGCTGACCTGGTCACGCTGCCGGGGGTCGGTCGGTACACCGCGGGGGCGGTCGCGAGCATCGTCCATGGGGAACGCACGGCCATCGTCGATGGCAATGTGGCGCGCGTGCTGCTTCGGGTGCACGGCCGCGCCCTCGATCCGGCATCTCGTTCCACGCAAGACTGGCTCTGGTCGACTGCGCAGGACCTGGTCGAACAGGCCAGGTCGGCGGCGAGCGTGAACGAGGGCCTGATGGAGCTCGGCGCGATCATGTGCACACCGCGAACGCCGCGCTGCGAATCGTGCCCGTGGCGGCCGCGATGCGTCGCTCATCGTGACGGCACGGTCGATCGCATTCCCGTTGTCGCTGCGAAAGCCGTGCGTCCGACCGTGCACTGGGAAACGCTGGTCATGCACGATGCACGCGGGCTCGTGCTTGAACGGCGCAGCGACCACGGCCTTTGGGCCGAACTCTGGCAGACGCCGACGATCGAACACGATTCGGTCGCAGATGCGCGGGCGTTCGATCCCAACGCTGCGTGGCCGGAAGTCGCTGGCATCGTCGAGGCGGGCGCATTCACGGTCGTGACCTCGCCGCGCAGGGTGGCGTTTCGCGTGTGGTCGGCGAAGCCACCCAAGCGACTGGCGCGCGGATGGCAACGCGTTGGTCCCGAGTTGCTCGACGAGCACGCCATGTCCAACGCGATGCGACGCGTGCTTGAGACGGCATCGTTCGTCAGGCCGACAGCAGACGCTCGAGCAGCTCGCTCGCACGGAGCAGCCGACTCTCGGCGAACGCTGGCGCCTGAAGATGCAGCCCGACCGGCAACGCGTGTCCGCTCGAACAATCGGAGCCGCCGGGAAGGTTGATGCCGGCGATGCCCGCGATGTTCGTGTTCACCGTGTACACATCGTTCATGTACATCTGCAGCGGGTCGGTCACGCCGCCGATCGTGAACGCGGCGGTGGGTGCGGTGGGCCCAAGGATCACATCGCACTGCCCGAAGGCTGTGTCGAATTCCTGCTTGATGAGTCGGCGGATCCGAAGCGCACGGTCGTAGTAGGCGTCGTAGTAACCGCTCGAGAGCACATAGGTGCCGAGCATGATGCGGCGCTGGACCTCTGCACCGAAGCCCTCGCTCCGACTGCGCGCATAGAGTTCTTCAAGTCCCTCGCCGGCGCGTTGCGCTGCGCGGTGCCCGTAGCGGATGCCGTCGAACCTCGCAAGGTTGCTGCTCGCTTCGGCAGGAGCGATCACGTAGTAGGTGCTGATGCCATGGTCGGTCATCGGCAGGTCGATGTCGACGATCGTGGCGCCCGCCGCGCGCAACGAAGCGAGCGCGCGGTCAAGCGCTTGGGTGACCGCGGGATCGTTGTTGCTCAGGTACTGCGACGGCACGCCAACGCGCAGTGACTTGGGATCGATGGCCGGCGTGGCCTGCCAATCCTCGACTGCGACGGCGGCACTCGTCGAGTCGTGCGCATCGACGCCAGCCATGACGCCGTACGCGAGTGCGGCATCGCGCACCGTGGCCGCGAACGGTCCGATCTGATCGAGGCTGCTGCCGAACGCCACGAGACCCCATCGGCTGATGCGACCATAGGTCGGCTTGAGTCCGACGACGCCGCAGAAGGCCGCTGGCTGCCGGATGCTGCCACCCGTATCTGAACCGAGCGAGAGATCGCACAGTCCAGCGGCCATCGCGGCCGCCGAACCGCCGCTCGATCCGCCAGGCGTGCGCGAGGGATCGTGCGGATTGCGCACCACGCCCCAAGCGCAGGTCTCGCTGCTCGAACCCATCGCGAACTCATCCATGTTCGTCTTGCCGACGATCACGGCACCCGCCGCGACGAGCCGCGTGACCACGGTCGCGTCAAACGGGGATCGGTAGCCCTTGAGCATGCGGCTCGAGCAGGTGGTCTGACCGAGTGTCGTGGCGATGTTGTCCTTGAGCGCGACGCAGACGCCCGCGAGGGGACCCGGGTCACGACCCGCGGCGACCATGTCGTCGACCGCGTCGGCGCGATCAAGCGCCGCATCGTGGAAGACCTCGCGATAGGCGTTGAGACCGGGATTCGCGCCATCGATCGCATCGAGGGTGGCGCGAGCATGATCGACAGCGCGCAGTGCGCCGGCTCGGATCGCCGAGGCGACGGCGGTGGCATCGGGTCGGTTCATGCGCTGTCGCCCCCGAGCACTTTGGGCACCGCAATGAAGTCGCCCTCGCGCGCTGGTGCATTCATGAGCACTTGATCGATCGAGAGCACAGGGCCTGCTTCGTCGTCGTCGAGTCGGTTCGTGGTGTCCATCGGATGGGCCATCGGATCCACGCCGGTCGTGTCGACTTGGCCCAGACGAGCGATGTGCGAGAGCACCGAGGTGAGCTGCGTCCGATACGACTCGATCGTGGCGTCGTCAAGATGCAGTCGCGCCAGACGCGCAACATGCGCCACATCCTTCGAACTCAGGCTTGTGTGAGCATCAGCCATAGAAGCAAGGAGTCTAGTGGCACCGTGCGATCGCACGCCCGCTTCACGCGAAGAGGCTTGGACTACGATCCCTTCTTCGCCATGGAACACCACGACCACGACGCTCCGTTCGTGCCGCGCTCATCGATGCTGGATCTGGTGCGTCGAGCATGTCTGAGCATGGGCATCGTGACCGGCGCCATCGTGCTCGTGGTCTGGATGGTGCGTACTCGCCCGATCGCCGCGAGCAAGACCCCCGACTCGCGCCCCGTGCCGATTGCGGTCATCGAAGTCACGCCCGTGGAAGCGGTTCGCGGCATCCGCGGCTATGGCACGGTGCGCGCGCTCGAGTCGGCTGATGTGGCGGCACGCATCGAAGGCGTGGTCGTGGCGCTCGGGCCTGAAGTCCGCGAGGGGATGCGCGTCGAGAAGGGTGCGGTGCTCGTTGAACTCGATGGCGACGACGCGCGCCGACAGATGCAGGCGGCGCTCCAATCGCTCGCCGCGCTGCGTGCGCAGAAACAAGGACTTGACATCGAAGAGCGCGCGCTGACCGATGCGCTCCGACTGGCCGACGACGAGCTCAAGCTCGCGCGCGAGGAAGTGGCGCGCGTTGAAGCTGCTTTCGCCGATGGCGTGGCGTTGCAGCGCGAACTGGATCGTGCGCGCACCGTCGCGATCGCGGCCGACCGCGCGCTGTCGCTCGCGCGCGAAGCGCTCGACATGGTGACGCCCCGACGCGAGGTCCTTGCGGCGCAAGCCGATGCACAATCCGAGGCCGTCGAACGCGCGCGACTCTCGGTCGAGCGATCCACGATCGTTGCGCCCATCTCGGGCATCCTGCAATCCCTGCCGGTTGAGCCGGGCGAGACGGTCGCACCGGGTCGCGTTGTCGCGCGCATCGTCGAGCCATCGCGATTGGAAGTACCGATCGCCTTGCCGGCCGCATGTCGCGGGGCGCTTGGTGCGGGACAGCTCGTGCAGCTCGTCGAGTCGTCGGGCGCGGTCGTTGAAGGCTCGATCACACGCCTGTCGCCGGAAGACGATCCGGTCGCGCGCACGCTGGTGGCCTGGGCCCAACTGCCCGGCGGGTCCGGTCTCGTGCCTGGGTCGTTCGTCGAGGCCACGGTCCTTGCGCCTGATTCGACGCCGCGCACGGTGGTCCCACGCCGGAGCGTGCGCAACGATCGGCTGCTCGTCGTCGAGGATGGTCGCGTGCGATGGCAGCCCGTGCGAACCGCCTACGCGATCCGTCGTGCTCATCCTGAGTCGGGGCTCGATGATGTCGAGTGGCTCGCGCTCGAAGAGCCTTTGCCGCACGGCACGCTCGTCGTGCTTGATGCGGCGCGTCGCATCGATGTCGGCGCACGCGTCGAGCCCTTGCGCCCGGGCGAGTCGCCGGCGGTTGCGATTGAAGCAGAGCCGTCTGCGAACCCGATCGAGCCAGAGCCATCTGCTGAGCTGCCGGCGGATCCGAGTGAACCAGAACCGTCTCCTGAGCCGCCAGCGAGTGCGGATGAGCCCGCGTCCGTGCCCGGGATGGAACCGTGATCGAGGGACTGATCCGCTTCGGCGTCCGCAATCGCGTGCCCGTCACGCTGATCATGTGGGCGCTCGTACTCGGTGGCGTGTGGAGCGCGCTCACCATGCGGCGGGAGTTCTTCCCGGAGATCGATCCTGATGCCGCGCAAGTCGTGCTCTCGTACTCAGGCGCGAGCCCCGCCGAGATCGAAGAGAGCCTTGCCCGCAAGGTCGAAGACGCCGTGCGCGAAGAGGACGATGTCGAGAAGGTCACGACGAGCATCGTCGAAGGTGGCGGTGCCGTCATCATCAAGTTCGGCGACGGAATCGACATCGACGACAAGCTCGAGGACTTGCGCACGCGCATCGATGGACTGCAGGATCTTCCTCCTGATGCCGACCGGCTCAAGGTCATCGACTGGAAGCCGATCCTGCCCGTTGTGCAGGTGGCGGTCTACGGCAATGTGGATCCGCGTTCGATCAAGACGGCGCTGCGCCAGGTCGAGGACGATCTGCGCGCGTGGCGGGGGATGGGACGGATCCTGGTCTCGGGTCTGCGCGACGATGAACTGCGCGTGGATGTGCGCGACGAGGAGCTCGTTCGCCACGGCATTCCCATCACGCGTGTGGCCGATGCGGTGAGCGCGTGGATGCGCGAGGTGCCCGGCGGCGCGGTGCGTTCCTCTGATGGCGAGGCGGCGGTGCGCACACGCGGCATCGAGGAGCGAGCCCCGGCGATGAACGCCATCGTGCTCAAGGCGCTTCCGGATGGAACCTCCGTGACGCTCGGCGATGTCGCGACGGTCGTGGAAGGCTTCACTGACGACATCACCGGTTGGCGATTCCAGGGCGAGCCCGGTGCGAACCTCACGATCCTGCGTGCCTTCGGACAGGACGCGGTGCGCATGGCGGAGTTCACGCGCGGCTATGTTGCGGCACGCTCTGGCGAGTCCATGTCGGCGAGTCCGCTTGATCGATTGCTCGAGAGCCCGCGCCTGCAAGGCTGGGAAAAAGGCCTCGCGCGCGGCCCCATGCCGACAGGCTTGCGCATCGCCAAGCACAACGATCTCGCGCGATTGATCGAGGGGCGCATCGCCTTGGTCACGGAGAACGCTTGGCAGGGCGCCGTGCTCGTGTTCCTGACCTTGCTCTTGGGCGTCTCTGCGCGCAGCGCGTTCTGGGTGATGAACGGCATGGTCGTGGCCATCTTCGGCACGATCCTGCTCATGAACTTGGCAGGCGTGACCATCAACATGCTCACGATGTTCGGCCTGCTCATCGCCCTGGGCATGCTCGAAGACGATGCGGTCGTCTTCACCGAGTCGATCGATGACATGGCGCGCCGAGGCGCCGAGCCCGAACGAGCCGCAGTCGAGGGCACCACTCGAATCTTCTGGCCGGTGTTCGCCAGCATCCTCATCAGCATCGTGGCGTTCGTGCCGCTTGCCATGGTCAAGGGCACGATCGGCGACCTGCTGAGTGACCTGCCCATCGTGGTGGCACTGGCGCTTGCCGTGAGCCTGATCGAGACGAGCTGGATGCTGCCCAGTCACATGTCGCACTCGATCGCGCTCTTCCGCCAGGGCCGCCGGGTGTGGCTCGATGCGGTGACGGCACCGTTCGATCGTTGGCGCGATGGTCGACTGTGGCCCTTCCTGGAACGCCGCTATCGGCGCGTCGCGACCTGGGCGGTCGATCACCGCTGGATGACCATCAGCGTCGCCATCGCGGGCTTCATCGTCAGTGTCGGTGCGGTGATCGGTGGCCGCGTGCCGTTTGAGTTTCTGCCCAGCGACGACACCGAGAGCTTCTTCGTCGATTTCCGTCTGCCGCTGGGCTCGAGCATCGATCGCACGCGCTCGATCGCCACGCGCATCGAGTCCGCGGTGCAGCAGCAGCCCGAGGTTCGCGCCGCGATCACGCTCACGGGCTTCACGATCAACTACGAAACCGGCAGCGCGAGTTCGATCAACGGCAATGTTGGACAGGTCTTCGTCCAACTCGCGCCGGTCGAGGAGCGCGATCGTCGCAGTGGCGAAGTGGCCGACTCGATCATCGCTGCCATCGGCTCGATCCCCGACATCGAGGATCTCCGGATCACGCAGGTCACTGGTGGTCCAGCTGGCGCGGACATCACCTACGAGTTCTCAAGCGAGGATCCTTCGATCCTTGACGGTGCCGTCGACCGGATGAAGGTGGCGATGGCCGGGATCGATGGAATCGTGTCCGTCAGTGACGACAACTTCTCGGCCGCACCTGAGATTCAGGTCGAACTCAAGCCCAGCGCCGCCGCGCTTGGGTTCACGCCGATCGAGCTGGCCAGGCAGGTTCGCGGTGCGGTCTTCGGGCTCGATGCGCATGCGTTCACCGCCGACCGTGAGGATGTCGATGTTCGTGTGCGGCTCGATGCATCCACGCGTTCCACGCCGTCCTTCACGCAGGACCTGTGGGTGGTCTCCCCGGCGGGCGTGCCGGTTCCGCTTGCTGAAGTCGCCACGGTGCGCGAGGGAGTCGGACACGCGCAGATCCGCCGGACCAATCGCATGCGCACCGTGACCGTGACCGGCGATGTGCGCGAAGGCGTGATCCCCGAGCAGGTGGTCGAGGCGCTCGCACCGGCACTCGCCAGGATCACCACGGACACGCCGGGGCTCTTCGTGCGCGAGGGCGGTCGGCAAAAGGACCTGACGGATGCGTTCAGCACCTTGCCGCGTGCGGCGCTCACCGCGTTCTTGCTGATCTACGCAATCCTGTGCTGGCTCTTCGGATCATTCGTCCAGCCGTTTGCCGTCATGGCGACGATCCCGTTCGGCGTGATTGGTGCGGTCTGGGGACATGCGATCATGGGCTACGAACTCACCTTCCTGAGCCTGATCGGCATCGTCGCGCTCTCGGGAGTCGTGGTGAACAACGCCTTGGTGCTGGTCGAGTTCGTGAATGAACTCCGAACCAAGGGCATCGACCTGCACGATGCACTGATCGACGCGGGGACCATGCGCCTGCGCGCCATCCTGTTGACGAGCATCACCACGGTCTTCGGTCTTGCGCCACTCATGCTCGAGCAGAGCTTCCAGGCCAGGTTCTTGATCCCGATGGCGATCAGCCTTTGCTTCGGATTGCTCAGTGCGACGATGCTCACGCTCTTGCTCCTTCCGGCGCAGCTTTTGGTCGCCGACGCCGTGGGCGCATGGTGGCGAAGGGCGATCGGCCGCAGCGGGCTGGTGGGTGAGGGCGCATCGATTCCCGGGTGAGCCGCTAGAGTCCCGCGCATGGCGCGCAGGACCAGCACCGAACCATCGCTTGTCGCCGGCATCGATCTTGGCGGCACCAACATGAGCATCGGGATCGTCGATCCCAAGGGCCGCATCGTCGGCACCTGCAAGCGAAAGACGAAAGCGCACGAGGGCAAGGATGTGGTGCTCGATCGCCTCGTCGAGGGCCTGACCCGCGCGTGCACAGAAGCATCGATCCAACCCGCAGACTTGGCGGCGGTTGGCATCGGGGCACCCAGTGCGATCGACTTCGATCACGGCGTGGTGATCAATGCGGGAAACCTCGGCTGGAAGAATGTTCCGCTGCGCGACCTGCTGCTCCAGCGGCTTGGCGTGCCGGTCGTCGTGGACAATGATGTCAATGTGGCCGCATGGGGCGAGGCGACGCTCGGCGTGGGTGCGGGCAGGGGCGACTTCCTTGCAGTGTGGGTGGGGACCGGCGTGGGCGGTGGGCTGATTCTGAACGGCGCGCTCTGGCGCGGTCCGCTCTTCACGGCTGGCGAGATTGGACATGTCATCCTGCAGCCCGGTGGTGCACCCGGTCATCAGACGGTCGAGGACTTTTGCAGTCGCACTTCCATCGTGCGCAGCATGGAGACCATCGCGGGCTTCTACCCGTCGAGTCGATTCCACAAAGTGCGCGCGGAAAAGGAAGAAGGGCCGCTGGGCTCAAGTGCCATTCGCGACCTCTATGCCGAAGGTGACGAACTCACGCAGCGCGTGGTCGATGCGAGCGCTGAACTGCTGGGACTTGCGATCGCGAACCAACTCACGGTGCTCAGCCTTCAGACGGTCGTGCTCGGAGGCGGTGTCGTCGAGGCGCTCGGCAAACCCTACGCAGCCAAGATTCGCGAGAGCATCGTGGCGCATGTCTTCCCGTCCACGCTGCGCAAGGTGGATGTCTTGGTCACGCAACTCGAGGACAAGGCCGGCGTACTGGGCGCGGCGATGCTTGCGCGTTCGGGCTGCTGAAGCGTCGACCAACGCGCCGCAATGCCGATTCAAGCGCGGCCCCGCGCCGTCGCTCAGAGTGGGCAGGGCGTGCCCCAACGGGTCAGCAGGGCGCCCAAGTCTGCGCCGTCCACCTTGCCGTCGTTGTTCATGTCGCTTGGCTCACCGGCGGCGACCGGTCCCCACTTCGTGAGCATGATGCCCAGGTCAGAGCCATTGATGACGCGGTCGTCGTTGATGTCGCCGGCGCAGACTGGCAGAACGCGCAGGAGAGCCGTCGTGTGGTTGCCACCAACGGCAAGTCCATCGACGGGGATCAGATCGGTGGGATTCGTGCACTGCCCGTAAGTGTTTCGGCCCCAGGCCTTCACGCCGTAGGTGCTCGTGAGCACGACGGTGTGGTAGCCATCCGATGCAATCTGGATGATTGGACCCAGGTTGGTCGGCACGGTCGTCTGGCCGTAACTGTTGTCACCCCAGCAGCGCACGACACCGGTGGTCTGCACAGCCGCGGTGTGGTAGTAGCCCGCCGCGATGCCCACGCATGGACCCAGGTTGGTCGGCACGGCCGTCTGGCCGGAGTCGTTCAAGCCCCAGCACCGCACAGTTCCGGCTGTGTTCAGTGCGGTCGAGTGGTAGCCGCCGGCAGCGATGCGCGCCACGACACCAAGATTGGTGGGCACATTGCATTGGCCATCTAGGTTCGCGCCCCATGCTCGCACGACGCCGCTCGTGTTCAGGGAGAGCGTGTGATCGAGCGATGTCGCGATCCAACTGACGACACCCAGTCCGCTTGGCACGGCGCACTGTCCGAAGTCGTTGAGTCCCCAGCACCTGACGGTGCCGTTGTTGATCAGGGCAACCGAGTGCCCGAAGCCGCCGGCCACATCGACCACGACGCCAAGGTTTGTCGGCACATTCGACTGGCCGTAGTTGTTCAGCCCCCACGCGCGCACCACCCCATTGTTTTGCAGCGCGATCGTGTGGTTCGCACCACCCTCGACCCAGGCCATGAGCGGCAGGCCCGAGGGCACATTGCACTGCCCCGACGCGTTGTAACCCCAACAACGAATGCCGCCCTCGACGCCAGCGTGCGCGACGGAGCACAAGGCAGCGAGCGAGCCGATGACGATGGTGGTGTGCAGGGCGTGCATGGTCGGGCCGACAGGGTAGGGCACATTCGGTCCCGGACCAAGTGCATTCGCGGGAACTCGCAGCGCCCCCCGCTCACGGTGCAGCGCTCACCACTCCAGCATCCGCGCCGGTGGCCGATCTGCCTTGGACATGGTGATCTTGAGGCCTGGCAGCAGGCGCTGCAGCCGACGGGTGAGCACGCGCATGGCGGGCCGCTCAGACTCGGTGTGTCCGCACAGCAGCACGCTCGTGCCGTGCGCCGCCGCATCAAGTCGATCGTGGTGCTTGAGTTCGCCGGTGATGAAGAGCGTGGCTCCCTGCCGACGCGCTGTGGCGATGAGTTCTCCGCCGCTGCCAGCGCAGAGTCCGATCACGGCGTGGCGCCGCGATGGCTCTCCCACGAGCTCAACGCGTTTGAGCCGCAGGCCCATCACCAGTGCGCGCGCGATCGAGCGAGCGGTCATCGGAGCGCGCAGGCGCATGAGTCGGCCCTGCCCGGCTCGCGGCATCGGAACGGGCGACAGCGCCTCGATCGTGAAGGCTGGCTCCTCATAGGGATGCGATGCGCGGATCGCTGCCACCACGGCGGGGAGGTTCGCCGCGCTGCAGACCTGCTCGAGCCGGCACTCCGTGACGCGCTCCAGCGTTCCGCGCGTTCCGACCCGCGGGGCAGCACCGTCGCCCGGCATGAAGGTCCCGCTGCCCAGCACCTCGAATGAGCAGTGGGAGTACGCACCGATGGTGCCAGCGCCAGCGCGTGTCATCGCGGCCCGAACCGCATCGACCTGCTCGACCGGAACATGCACGGTGACCCGGTGCGATTGCCCGGGGGGCGTGGCGGACGCGGGTTCGATCGGCGTTGCTTGACCCTCGCCGACCACGCTGCAGAGGAAGTCGTTGACGCCGCCGTCGGCTGCATCAAGTGCCGTGTGGGGCGAGAGCACGGCGATCCCAGCGCGCGCGGCACGCAGCAGCAGCGCGCCTTGGGGACGGTCATCGTTCACCTGGCGCAGCGGTGCAAAGATCGGGGGGTGGTACGCCACAATCGCCTGCGATTTCAGGCGAATTGCCTCATCCAGCACGGCATCGGTCAGGTCGATGGTCACGAGCACGCTGGCACAGGGCTGCGTTGCCGCGCCCAGCACCAGACCGACATTGTCCCACGCTGCCGCGAGGGATCGCGGGGCGATGTGGTCAAGCGCTCGAAGCAGGTCAGAGATCAGCATGGCATGCATCTTCATCGGATCTTGGTGGTTTGGGCAAGCGATTCCCTTGAACTGATCGTAGAGTGCAAGTGTGCACAGGAAGGGGCAGGACGCCCGAAGGTGGTGCACGCAGGAGGCGCTTCATGGGTGGACCCCGATCTGCCGGCCGATCCCCGTCCGCAACCGCCAGCCCCGCAACGGGCCGGCCCAGCGAGGAAGGCCAGCAGGTGCGAAAGCACTTCGTCCTCGACACGAATGTGCTGCTGCACAACCCCAACGCGATCTTCAAGTTTGACGAACACGAGGTCGTGATTCCACTGATGGTGATCGAGGAACTCGATCGCTTCAAGAAGAACAACGATGAGACTGGACGCAATGCTCGGCAGGTGATTCGAGCGCTCGACCGGCTGCGCGAGGCAGGTCCGCTGCACGAGGGCGTCGTCTGGAACGAGCAGGGGGGCAGCGTCAGGATCATGCGTTTCGAGCCCGCGCCGAGCTGGGAGCTCCAGGCCGACAAGGCGGACAACAGCATCATCGGCGTCGCTCACGCGCTGCATGCTCGGGGGCTCCGCGCCATCTTCATCAGCAAGGACATCAATGCGCGCGTCAAGTGTGATGCGCTTGGCGTTCCGGCCGAGGACTTCGAGGCCGGCCGCATCGAGAGCGATTGGTTGCACCCTGGGTACATCACGCTGGCGGTGCCTCCCGATCTGATCGATGATCTCTACGACGAGCGGCAGTTGCCGCTGTCGCGGCTCGAGTCGTTCCCGAGCGTCGCGCCCGATGGCACTGCTCAGGCCACGACCACGATCCTTGCCAACCAGTTCGTGGTGCTTGTCGACGCCACCGACTCGTCGCACACCGGACTCGCGCGCCGGCTCGCCGATACCTCGCACCTCATCCCGGTCACGGGGCCTCGCAAGCCGGTCTTCGGTGTCCTCGCCCGCAATGTGCAGCAGACGATGGCGCTCGACCTCTTGCTTGATGACGAGGTCAAGATCGTGAGCCTGATCGGTCCTGCCGGCACCGGCAAGACGCTCTTGGCGATCGCGGCCGGATTGCAAAAAACGCTTCGAGAAGAGCGTTTCGACAAGTTGCTCGTGGCGCGCCCCATCATGCCGCTCGGTCGTGACATCGGCTACCTGCCCGGCGACAAGGACGAGAAGTTGTCGCTGTGGATGCAGCCGATCTTCGACAACATCACCTACCTGCTGAGCACGCGCGGCGGCAGTTCTTCGGAGCCCGACAGCAAGAGCACCGAGCAGCGGCTTGACCAGCTCATCGCCGGCGGGAAGATCATTCTCGAACCGATCACCTACATCCGTGGCCGAAGCATCCCGCACCAGTTCATCATTGTTGACGAAGCTCAGAACCTGAGCCCGCACGAGGTGAAGACGATCGTGAGTCGCGTGGGCGATGGCACCAAGATCGTGCTCTGCGGCGACATCGGCCAAATCGACAGCCCGTACCTCGATGCAGCGAGCAACGGCCTTGCTCACCTCATCGAGCGCATGAAGGGGCAGCGCATCGCTGGCCATGTCACGCTCTCGAAGACGGAACGCAGCGAACTCGCGAGCCTGGCAGCCGAGATTCTCTGAGCGATCGATCGTGAGCCGCGCTGCAGGGATCGCCTAGCGATCTCGCGGCCCGGCCGACACGCGACCGGTGCCCACGGCAAGCAGCGCCACCGCTGCTTTTTCATGGCTTTCCAAGCACTCCCGCATCGGGTCGGCGTCGGCCACGATGCCGCATCCGGTCCAGTAGGTCAGCCGCGTTCCGCCGTCGACTTCCTCAAGCGCGAAGGTCCTGATGGCCACGCTGAGCGCCACCGCGCCATCGTCACCGAGCCATCCGAGCGCGCCGCAGTATGGCCCGCGCGAGAACGGCTCGAGCTCGTCGATGATCTGCATCGCGCGGACTTTCGGCGCGCCCGTGACCGAGCCTGGAGGGAAGGTGGCGCGCAGGAGCTCAGCATGCCCCACGCCGGGGCGAAGCGTCCCCGACACTTCGGCGACGGCATGCTGCACGGTGGGGTGGCGCTCGATCGAGCGCGGTTCACTCACGCGCACTGAACCGATCGAGCAGACCCGGCCGAGATCATTGCGCATCAGATCGACGATCATGTGGAGCTCGGCGCGCTCCTTGTCGCATCGTTCCAGTTCGTCCGCGCATCCGTCGGCACCCCGTGTTCCCTTGATCGGACGCGTGCGGACCGACCGCGCTTGGGCATCGACCGCGAGGAACAGTTCAGGCGAGACGCTCAGCACGGCGCGCCCCGGGCTGAGCTCCGCGTAGGCCCCGTAGCGTGCGGGGACTCGATCGAGCACGCCGAGCGCCCACGCGCGCATCGGCATCGGCACGAATCCCGACCAGATGCGTGCGATGTTGGCCTGGAAGATGTCGCCGGCTCGTACATACTCGCGCACCCGCGCCACGGCGCGCGCAAAGTCAGCATCGCTCGTCTGCGGTTCCAGTGTTCCCGCACGGGACTCGGGCAGCGTGGCAAGGGGCGGCAATTCTGCGCTGGACCAAGTGCGATGCTCATGATCGAACGCATGCGTGTGACGGGCACGAAGCAGCGTGCCGTCGCCGAACGGCGACTCTGGGCGTGCACCCGCCCTCGCCATCGGTTCGATCGTCGCGCCGAGCCCGTACGAGAGACTGGCGATCCAACCGCCATCTGCTGTGTGCGGAACCGTCGCAAGTGCGTCGAACAACCGTTGTCCCATTCCGGCCGACGCGTGCACCGTGCGCTCGACCTCGACCAGTGTGCTCGTGCGGGCATGTGGCCCGCCGCCGCCGCTCGACAGGAGCGCCAACGGCCTCGACGGAGAGCATCCGAACGCCCGCCGAATCGGTTCGTCGAGGGTGGGTTCTGCGGCCACGGCCATCGCACGATCCTAGCGATCCCGGGAGGTGGAATCGCTACACTCAACGACCCGTCCGGGCGCATTCCTGCTGCAGGATTCGTGCTTCCGGACGCTTGCCAACGAACCCACCAACGAGGCTCCACACCATGCCCCCGAGCACCCTGCGTCGCCCGACCAAGACCACGAAGGTCACCAAGCACACCAAGCGCGCGAAGGCGACCAATGCCCCGAAGGTGACCAAGGCCCCCAAGGCGGTGCGAGCCGCGAAGGCAACCAAGGCCCTGAAGCCGACCAAGGCCCCTGCGAAGGGCGTGCGCGGTCCGATGTCGAGCGCCCCCAAGTCGGGCAAGATGGTCTTCTACTTCGGTCGCACCAAGTGCGAAGGCAAGGCCGAGCAGAAGTTGCTGCTTGGTGGCAAGGGTGCCAACCTTGCCGACATGACCTCGATCGGGCTGCCGGTTCCCCCCGGCTTCACGATCACGACCGACACATGCGCTCGCTACTACACCGAAGGTCGCCGTCTGCCCAAGGGTTTGTTGGACGAGGTCCGCGGCCACATCGCCACGCTCGAAAAGGAACTTGGCAAGAAGCTTGGCGACATGCGCAACCCGCTCCTGGTGAGCGTGCGTTCGGGCGCGGCCGTCAGCATGCCGGGCATGATGGACACGGTCCTCAACCTTGGCCTGAATGATCTGGTCGTGCTCGGCCTCGCGGAAGCCACCGGCAATCGCCGATTCGCCTTCGATGCGTTCCGCCGACTGATCAACATGTTCGGCGATGTCGTGATGGGCGTGGATCATCACCACTTCGAGCGCGAGTTCGATGCGATCAAGACGAAGTACGGCGCCGCCAGCGACACCGATGTGCCGACCGTTGGCCTTGAGGAACTCTGCTTCGCCTACAAGCGCGTGTACCGGGAGCATGTGGGCGAGGAGTTCCCCCAGGATCCGATGAAGCAGCTCGAACTGTCCATCGAAGCCGTCTTCAAGAGCTGGAACGGCGATCGCGCGATCTCGTACCGCAACATCAACGACATCAAGGGACTGAACGGCACCGCCGTGAATGTGCAGGCGATGGCCTACGGCAACATGGGCGATGACTCGGGCACCGGCGTTGCGTTCACGCGCGACCCGTCGACGGGCGAGAACATCTTCTACGGCGAGTTCCTGGTGAACGCGCAGGGCGAGGATGTCGTGGCAGGCATTCGCACGCCGCGCCCGATCAGTGAGATGGACGACTGGATGCCCGCGGTCTACAAGCAACTCCTGAAGGTGCGCTCGACTCTCGAGAAGCACTACAAGGACATGCAGGACATCGAGTTCACGGTGGAGAAGGGCAAGCTCTTCATGCTGCAGACCCGCAACGGCAAGCGCACCGGCACGGCCGCTGTGCGCGTGGCCGTGGAGATGGTCAAGGAGAAGTTGATCGACGAGAAGACCGCCCTCAAGCGCATTCCCGCCGGTGACCTGACGCAGCTTCTGCTGCCGAGTTTCCAAGCGAAGGACACGGCCGGCGTCACCGTGTTGACTAAGGGCATCGGCGCGAGCCCAGGCGCCGCGACTGGCAAGCTCGCGTTCACCGCCGCCGAGGCCGTGGAGCGCGCACGGGCGGGCGAGCAGGTGCTGCTCGTGCGCAAGGAAACCAGCCCCGAAGATGTCGAGGGCATGCACAAGGCCGTCGGCATCCTGACGAGCACTGGCGGCAAGACCAGCCATGCGGCGGTCGTCGCCGTGGGCTGGGGCAAGTGCTGCGTCGTTGGCGCAGGTGAACTCTCTATGGACACCGAGGCCGGAACGATGACGGTCGCGGGTCGAACCTTCGGTCGCCAGGATGTGCTGTCGATCGACGGCACGACCGGCGAAGTCATGCTCGGCAGCGTGACGCGCACCGTGCCTGAGTCGCTCGGCGGAGACTTCGCCACCATCATGCAGTGGGCCGATCGGCACGCGCGCATGAAGGTGCGCACCAACGCCGACACGCCGGCCGATGCGCGCCGCGCGCGCGAGTTCGGTGCCGTGGGCATCGGACTGTGCCGCACTGAACACATGTTCTTCGAGGGTGACCGCATCAAGGCGGTGCGCCAGATGATCCTTGCCTCGGATCGCGATGACCGCGAGAGCGCCATCGCGAAGCTCCTTCCGTTCCAGCGCGAAGACTTCGTCGGGATCTTCACGGCGATGGACGGCTATCCGGTCACGGTGCGTCTGCTCGACCCGCCGCTGCATGAGTTCGTGCCGCACGAGCATGCGCAGCAGGAAGAACTCGCTCAGGAGGCTGGTGTCCCCGTGAGTGAGGTCAAGCGCCGCGTGGCTCAACTCCACGAGCACAATCCCATGCTTGGTCACCGCGGCTGCCGACTGGCTGTGACGTACCCGGAAATCCTCGTCATGCAGGTTCGCGCCATCGTCGAGGCGACGCTGCACTGCCTTGAGCAGGGCATCGATGCCCAGCCAGAAATCATGATTCCGCTTGTTGGCACGCGTCGCGAGCTGGCGAGCCTGCGCGACCTCACGGCGCGCACGATCGCCGAGGTCTGCGCCGAGCGCGGCGTCAAGGCGCCGAAGATCCCGATCGGCACCATGATCGAGATCCCGCGTGCTGCCGTCACCGCCGATGAGATCGCCGAAGCGGCCGAGTTCTTTAGCTTCGGCACCAACGACCTGACGCAAATGACCTTCGGCTTCAGCCGCGACGACATCGGCTCGTTCCTGCCGGCGTACATCGTGAAGGGACTGCTCGACAAGGATCCGTTCCAGTCGATCGACCAGGACGGCGTTGGTCAACTCGTTCGCATGGCGTGCGTGAAGGGCCGTCAGGCTCGCGAGAAACTCAAGCTCGGCGTGTGCGGCGAGCATGGCGGCGATCCGGCGAGCATCCGCTTCTTCG
The DNA here is from genome assembly GCA_016873315.1 of Phycisphaerae bacterium. Taxonomy (GTDB): domain Bacteria; phylum Planctomycetota; class Phycisphaerae; order Phycisphaerales; family SM1A02; genus SYIB01. The sequence continues at coordinate 24,578 of VGXL01000009.1, forward strand.
GATCGTGCGGTCTTGACTATGTCAGCTGCTCGCCGTTCCGCGTCCCCGTGGCGCGGTTGGCTGCTGCGCAGGCTGCGATGGCATGAGTCGACTGGCTCCCGTTGCCGCGGTGTGGTCCACGGCCTTCGGGGCCGCGTGCGTCACGGTGGGCTCGGAGTACGCGGCGCCAGCGCCCGTGCCCACGCAACCGATCGCGCACGCGCCGTTGAGTGACGACGCGCCGTTCGTCAGCGTGGCGCCGGTGCTCGATGGCCGGTTCGATGCTGATCCCGCGTGGGATTCGGTGCCGTGGTCGACTGAGTTTGTCGACATCGAGGGGCCCGACCGCACTGCACCGCGTTTCTCCACGCGCATGAAGATGTGCTGGGACCAGTCGTTCCTCTTCGTCCTCGCCGACATGCAGGAGCCCGACCTCTGGGCGACCCTCACGCGCCACGACGAGATCGTCTTCCACGACCACGACATCGAGGTCTTCATCGACCCCGACGGTGACACGCGCGAGTACTACGAGATCGAGGTGAATGCGCTCGGGACGGTGTTCGATCTCTTCTTGCACACGCCGTACCGCGCAGGCGGTCCGGCAGACCATGGATGGAACGCCGCCGGGATGCGGCTGGGGATCGATCTGCGCGGCACGCTCAATGATCCGCGGGACCGTGACAACGGATGGTCCATCGAACTCGCCATTCCCTGGGAGTGCCTGCAGCCCATGGGCGCGCCGGGAACGGGCGCGAAGCACCAGGCCGTGGCGTTGCCGCCCAATCCGGGCGACGCGTGGCGCATCAACTTCAGCCGTGTCGAATGGACGCTCGAGGTTCGCGAGGGGACCTATGCCAAGGTTCCTGGTCGACCCGAAGACAATTGGACCTGGACCCCGCAGTGGGAAATCAACATGCATGTGCCCCAGCATTGGGGCACCGTGCGATTCACCAAGGAGCAGCCGTGAACAGCCCAAGCAGCATGGACACCACCGCCCGCATCATGGAGCGATTGGGCATCACGCCCACCGATGGTTCGCTCTACCACCAGATGCTCCCGCGCATGCTGCAAGCAGCGCAGCTCACGGGGTTGCCCGATGATCAGCGCATCGTGATGGCGCAGCCCAAGAGCGAGATCACGACCCACTTCCCGGTCCTGCTCGACGACGGGTCCTACCAGCTCTTCACCGGATACCGCATCCAGCACAACAACGCGCTCGGGCCGTTCAAGGGCGGCATGCGCTTCCATCCTCATGTGAACTCCGAGGACCTCAAGGGCCTCGCGATGCTCATGACGCTCAAGTGCAGCCTGCTGCGCCTGCCCTTCGGCGGCGCTGCGGGTGGCGTGGCGTGCGATCCGCGACTCCTCAGCCGCGACGAGTTGCAACGCGTGGTCCGACGCTTCGCCAGTTCGATCAGCCACCAGATCGGACCGGACCTCGATGTGCCCGGGCCCGAGGTTGGCGCAGACAGCCAGACCATGGCGTGGTTCGTCGACACGATCGTGCAGACCTCGCCGGAATCCTCGCGGCAGCTCATGAGTGCGAGCGTGACGGGGAAGCCGCCCGAGATCGGTGGTTACGCAGGTCGTGATACGGCTGTCGGACGCGGTTTCATCGCAGTGCTCGAGGAGATGCTGCCTGACTTCGGACTTGGCCTCGATGGACTTCGCTACACGCTCGCGGGATACGGTCGCGTGGGAAGCCAGATTGCGCGCTTCTTGCAAGGGCGCGGAGCAAAGTTGGTCGGCGTGCAGATCCGCAACGGCGCGCTCGTGAACCCCGAGGGCATCGACCCGGTCGCGCTCTGGCGCCACCTCGCGGCGACGGGCGGCCCCAACGGTTTCGCCGGGGCGAACTTGGTGGGCGAGGAGCCCTTCTATCGAACGGGGGCCGATCTCCTGATCCTTGCCGCAGGAGAGCGGACGCTCGATGCCAAGCGCGCGGAGTGGGTTGCGCCCACGCTCATTGCCGAAGCCGCGAACCTGCCGTGGACGCCCGAAGCCGATGACATTCTTGCGCGCCGAGCGATCGATGCGATCCCGAGTGTCCTCTGCAATTCGGGTGCTGTGGTCGGCAGTTACATCGAGTGGGTGCAGAACCGTGCCTACACCAGCATTACGCCGACGGAGTTCGATGAGCGTCTGCAGCTGGCGGTTTCGCTGGCTTCGCGCCGCGTGAAGTTGGCGCGCATGCGGTACGAGTGCGACTGGCGCACCGCGGCCTACTGCGCTGCGCTCGACCACCTCGGTCGCGTGTACGACCTTCGCGGCTTCTTCCCCTGATCCTGTTGGAAAGGACACGCCATGGCCAGCATCTTCACGCGCATCATCCGCGGCGAGATTCCCTGCCACCGCGTTCATGAGGATGCCCACATCGTTGCGTTCCTGGACATCGCGCCGCTCGCGCCAGGTCATGTCCTCGTGGTGCCCCGCCAGGAAGTCGAGTTCCTGCATGAACTCGATGATGCACACGCCGCGGCGCTCGGACGGGCGCTGCCCAAGATCGCGCGCGCCATGCTTGCCGCCACGGGCGCCACGGCCTACAACCTGCTCCAGAACAACGGTGCGCTCGCGCATCAGGCCGTTCCGCATGTGCACATGCACCTCATTCCACGATTCGAGGATGGACGGGGCCTGGGAATCAGTTGGCGCGCTGGACAGATGGATCACGCCGAGGCCGCCGCGCTCGCGGCACGGATGAGAGAGCTCGTCGCATGAATGCACCGATGTGGACTGACGCCTGCGAGCGCGAGGCGCAACGGGTCGTCCACGCTTCGCTCAGCGAGGACCTTGGTGAACGCGGCGATCTGACGAGCGCTCTGGTCATGAAGTGCCGCGGTCGGGATGCTGGCACGATGCATGCTGCGGTCGTGTCACGCGAAGCGGGCGTGTTGGCGGGGGCTCGAACGGGCGGCCTCGTCGCATCGGCAGTGGGGGCGACATGGGAGCCAGTGCTCGAAGATGGCGCCGCGCTCTCGATCGGTTCCGTGGTCGGACGGCTGCACGGACCTGCCGCGGGCGTGCTCGCTGGCGAACGCACGCTGCTCAATCTGCTCGGTGTTCTCTGCGGCACGGCGACCGTGACGCGTCGCTTCGTCGAGTCGGTCGCCGGCACGCGCGCGTGCGTGTGCGACACGCGCAAGACGCTGCCCGGTCTGCGACGGTTGCAGAAGTTCGCGGTGGCGTGCGGCGGCGGCACGCCCCATCGGATGGGGCTGCACGATGCGGTGCTCGTGAAGGACAACCATCTTGCTGGGCTCGATCCGACCGAGATCGCTGGCCTTGCCAGCCGATTGGCACCTGATGCTCGCGCAGCCGGGGCTGCGTTCATTGAGTTCGAAGTGGATGGGCTCGATCAGTTCGACGCGTTGCTGGCGCTTCCCGCCGGCACGATCGACATGGTGCTGCTGGACAACTTCGATCTGCCGATGCTCCGCGAGGCTGCGCAGCGGCGTGATGCACGCGCGCCGGGGCTGCTGCTCGAAGCCAGTGGCGGCGTCAAGCTTGAGACGATCGCCGCGATCGCGGCGACCGGTGTGGACCGGATCTCCGTGGGTGCGCTCACACACAGCGTCCGGTCGCTTGATCTGGGTCTGGATGCGCTCGCGTGAACGATCCAACCCCCAAAGCCGCCGCACACGCTGCGACGCGCGATCGGCCGTCGCCCATCGAAGCGTGGCCAAACCGACTCGATGCCGCGTGCGCGAACCTGCAGTTCCTTCATCGCGCCGTCGTGGTGCGCGAGACGGGATCGACGCAGGACCTTGCGCGCGGTCGTGCTGCCGGGGATGTGGTCGTGGCGTGGCGTCAGACCAGTGGACGAGGCCGCGACGGTCGCACATGGGCTGATACGGGCCTTGATGGCGTGGCGATGACGGCGGTGGCCCGCGTGCATGGTCCGTGGATCGCGCTCGCGGCGGGAGTGGCCGCAGCCGACGCGATCGAACGCGTGGATCCGTCGCTGCAGGTCGGCCTGAAATGGCCCAACGACCTGATGATCGGAGACCGCAAGGTCGGTGGCGTGCTCATCGAACAAGACGGCGATGCATCGCTGATCGGCATCGGCATCAACATCGCGCAGCAATCGTTTGATGGTGATCTGGCTGAGCGTGCCACGAGCCTGGCCCAGGTTGGTTCGCGCGCCGATCGACTTGCGGTGCTCGAGGCGCTCGTCCCTGCGCTCGACCGCCAGCTCGCTCGCGGCGAGACGGCTGCTCTCGATGCCTTTCGGTCCAGGGACATGCTGCGTGGACGCACCGTTCGCATCTGCGCAAAGAGTGCGATCATGGAAGGTGTGGTTGAGTCGATCGACCCGCTCGTTGCCGTGCTGATCCGCACGCCCGAGGGACTCCGCGAGGTGGATCTCTCGACCGCACGATTCGAGTCCTTCCGCTGAACGATCGTGGGTCGATCGTGTTGGCCGTGGGCTAGACTTCTGCTCATGCTGCGAACCGTCATGGCGTTCCTGTTGGCGATTGCGCTCAGTGCGCAACCGTCGACGATGCGCTCGGCGATGGCGCAGGTTCCAGCGCCGGTTCAAGCGACGCAGGTTGCGCCAGGCACGGACACGCCGTTGAACGATGATCTGCGCAATGTGATGAGCCCGGACCTTCGCGGACCGACGGGATTCCGTCAGGTCTATGCGCTCCAAGATTCGAACGGCAAGACCAAGTACATGCGCGGCAATGGTGGCCTGTACATGGTGTATGACCGCGGCGCGTATGTCGGCTACGGCGGCCGCTACTACCAGCTCGCCCCGCCCGGTGCGACCTACTACATCGGGTCGGGCTCGCTGCAAGAAGCGATGGGCACAGCGACGACCGGTCCGCGTCGTGGTGTCGACCTGACCGCGAAGGATGCTCCGCAGGCACTTGGTCCTGGCATGGTGGCCAGCGGCGCCGGGTCAGGATCGCAGGCGCCGGTCGTCGTCACGCCAAGCCAGCCGCAAGGAACCGCTGAGGTTGCCGTGGTCGGATCGAAGGATCCGGTGGCGACCGGTGGCGGCGTGATGGTGTTGCCGCTCGCCCGCTTGACCGACGGCGCTTGGCCGGTGTCGATCGAAGTGCGGCTTGACGATGGTCGCATCCTGAACGCGCTCGTGGCTGTGTTGGAACGAGCCGCCGATGGACGCCGCACTTCATGGTCGCGCGCGCTGCAGCTGGCCGCGGTCACGCCTCTGGCGGCTTGGGCGAGTAGGGAAGCGCCTGATCGCGCGGGCCAGGTCATCGCGCTCTTCGAGATGCCGATCGGTTTCCGCGGCGGGTTCACCGTGGGTGCTTCCACGCTTCAACCTCGCTGGATCGACATGCAGGAGCGAGGCGGTCACGGGGCCGCCGCCTTCGAACCCTTCGCCCTCGACACGCCCGACCTTGGAGCGCCGAATGAGTGGTTCCGCGTGGCGCTCATGTCGCGAGCGCAAGGCAAAGCTCCGCCGGAACCATCGGGCACTCCCGCCGATGCGCTCTTCGCGCGGCACGTCGCCTACCTTTGGATCGCGGCGTTCGATCGCCTTGAACGAGCTGATGCGCCGCTGGCCGAGCGAGCACGCGCGCTCGTCACCGGCATCGCTCGCGGCCGAAGTCCGCAGGGACGCGAGTTGTCGATCGCCGCGTGGCTTGCTGATGAAGAACTCGAGGGCCAGCTCCTTGATCTCATGCTCGATCCGTCGTTCGACGACCGCACGATGGTGACGCAGGTCGATGGGTGGATCTCAACGCGTCTTGCGCCGCTTGCGTGGGTTGAATCGGACGGCGGCGATCAGGTCACGATCGGCCTAGCCAATCCGCTGCCCGAGGCGCAGGCCGTGGCGATCGAGTGGCTCACGGGTGCTTCGCAGGTCGTGAAGGAAGTCCTTGGTGCGAATGAACTCCGTTTCGTCACGCTCACGCGGCCGGATCCGTCGAGCGAGATGGCGTCGCGTGTTGCGATCACCGTGGGCTACGCGCGAAGCGTGCTGACCATCGCCCCGGGCCGATTCGCCGTTGTTCCGCCAGGGCTGGCGCTGCGGCAGTTCCTTCCGGCGGCGAGCCTTGGCGAGGTCAGGACTGGCCAACTCGCGCCGGTGCCCAGCGGTTGGCAGACGACCGCGAGCCTGCGTCGCTCGAAGGAAGGTTGGGAGGTCTTCATCGAAGCCCTTCGGCCGCTGGCCGCCCGCGGCGATGTCGAGGATCTGGTCACGGTGGCCATCGGTTCCCGACCTGCCATCGAAGTCGTCGTGAACTGCCGCGGCGTCGCCACCGACGGCCTGCGCAACGCACCCAACGGTGATGTCCCGACGGTCTTCGCGATGGAGTTCAGCGATCGATGGCGCGCCACGGTCCGCTTGCCGGCATCGTGGATCGGAACTGCGCCGATCCTTCCCCTGGGCGTCCAACGCAGTTGCCGGATGACCGACCTGCAGTGCGCCGGGCTTCCGCCGATGCCGTGGCACGAAGGGCCGTGCATGATCCAGGCCGATCTCTCGACCTGGCCGAAGTGATCATGGCGACGATCGACGCGTCTGACGCGCCGATCAGCGGCTTCGCGACCGGGCCTCCCTATACTCGCGACCATGGCTCGCCAAGGAAGGCCCCTCCCCAAGATCGTCGCGCTGCTCAATCAGAAGGGCGGCGTTGGCAAGACCACCAGCACGGCCAACCTTGGCGCCGCGTTCTCACGGCTTGGCAAGCGCGTGCTGCTCATCGATCTCGATCCGCAGAGCAATCTCTCGATGCACTTTGGCGTCGAGGCGGAGCCCACGCAGCCAAGCGTCTATGACCTGCTCGTGAGCGACGAGATCGACGCGGCGTCCGTGATCGTGCACGCGCGCGACGGGCTCGACTTCATGCCCGCAGTCACGGAGCTCGCGCTCGTCGAAGGCGAGCTCGCGCAGCGACCGGACATGCAGCGCACGCTCGAGCGCGCCGTGGCACCGGTCGCCGGGAACTACGACCTCATCCTTCTCGATTGTCCGCCAAGTCTTGGCGTGCTCAGCGTGAACGCGTTGACGATGGCGGACGAGGTCTTCGTCCCGATGCTCGCGCACTACTTGGCGCTGCGTGGACTCGAGAAACTCCTTGAGACCGTGCACATGGTGTCGCAGGGCCTGAACCCCCGACTGCGCGTGACTGGCGTCCTGCTCTGCCAGCATGAGCAACAATCGCTGCACGGTCGCGCGGTCGTTGACGAGATCGCGGCGCAGCTCGCGCGCTACGAGGGCACCGGACTGCCGTGGGATGGCTGCGCGATTCTGCAGCCGCCCGTGCGCCGCAACATCAAACTCGCGGAAGCGCCGAGTTTCGGGCAGACGATCTTCGACTACGCGCCGCAGTGCCCAGGTGCTGGTGACTACATGCAGATCGCCCTGCATCAGGTTGAACGATGGTGGCCGACGCCGGTCGAGCCCGCCGCGACGGAGCCCGCTCAGGCACCGAAGCCTCGAGCCAAGAAATCGAAGCCGCAAACCGCCGGTGCGCCGACGCAGGATGCCCCTGCGGCGGGAGCCTGACCCATGCAACCTGGCGCGCGCGGCACGCTGTGGTGGCGCGCGCTGGCGTGGTTGGCGCTGGCCACCGTGTTCACGGCAACGCACTGGCCGGAACTGGAGCTCGACTTGCCCATGCGGGGAAGCGACAAGGTGCTGCACGCCATCGCGTTCATGACGCTCGCGCTGATCTGGTGGCCGACGGGTTTCTTTCGCAGCGTCGCACGCTTCGCCATCGCGGCTGCACTCTGGTCGATGTTCGACGAGGCGTTGCAGGCGCTCCCGATCGTGCGTCGTCACGCCGGCGTCGAAGATGCCGTGGCAAACCTCTGTGGCATCGCGATTGCTGCGCTCGTCATCATCGCGCTGCGGTCGGATCCGCGTGCGCCCGGCAGCGCCGTGCGCTCGCTCGCGTGGCGCATGGTGATCGATCGGCCGCAAGCGTGGATGGCGTGTGCCACGAGTGCGACGCTGGGCGCGATGGCCGGCGGACTCATCCTCGTCACCGCACAGTCGTTGCTTCGGCAGCCGATCAAGCCGATGCACAGTGCGTTGATCGGCGCCACGCTGGGCGTGGCGGTGGCTCTGTACGCAACGATCGCCGTCATGATGAGGTCGATGGAAGCGCGAATGCGCGCGCAGCGGTGCTGCCCATCCTGCGGTGCGCCGGGTGTGGGTGGCGATGCATGCGCGTCCTGCGGTGCGATCGTGCCTGGCTCGGTGTGGATGGTGCCGATCTCGCGCTCGCTCGGCGGCGTTCCAGATCGCTTCTGGTTCCGCGTCGGCCTGGTTCCGGTCGGCGTCGCTGGCGTCGTGCTCGTCGTGATCATGGCGATCTCGATCGCACTCTCGATCCGCCGGATCGACGCGCTTCAGCCGTACCTGGGTCCCGAGGTCGATCCCGGAATGCGCTTGGTGCTCGATGCCGTGGCAATGGCGGTGGCCGCGAGCGCAGGACTGTGGTGGTCGCGCCGTACCGCTCGACGGATTCGTGCAGACGAAGCCATCATCTGTCTGGCCTGCGGTCACGACCTACGAGGCGTGGCGCCCGAACACGGCGTCGGACGATGCACGGAGTGCGGTGAGCTGTTCCGCGCGCCGAGCGACGAAGCGCGGCGTCTGGACCCGTGATGCAGGGATGACTTGGCCGGCGCTGCGTTGCCGATGTGCACTTCGCTACTTGGCCGGCGCTGAATTCCCAGTCGCTGCTGCGGCCGGAGAACTCACAGTGACGATCGCCAGTCCCATGTCGGGATCCACGCGATCGGCGCGCAGCTCGTACTGAACACGGCGGCTGTCCTTGGTCATCTCCAGGCGGGCGTCGTGACGGGTCCCGTCGGGGCCGCGAACGGCCCATCCATTCGCCTCAGCAGTTCCCCTGATCGTGTTCGACTGCGCCAAGGCATCGGACACCACCCCACGCGAGACGAAGGTGCCGCGCGTGATCCGGCCATCCTGCCGATCGACGCCGATCGACTGCACACCGAGCAGTCCCGGAACCTGCGGGATGTCGCTGTCCATGAGCGTTGGTGGGGCCGAACAGGCGGCGAGCAGGACCGTGATTGCACCAAGCGTGCGCTTCATGCCGATCACCCTACCACATGGCAGGATCGCTCGAACGAGACTCGCGGACCGTCAGCCTGATGACGATGGCCAGTCGAGTGACGGGTCTCGTCCGCGAGGCGGCCATGAGCCGCCTCTTCGGGATGAGCGCCTACACGGATGCGTTCTTCTTCGCGTTCCAGCTCCCGAACCTCTTTCGACGCCTCTTCGGCGAGGGCGCGCTGAGCGCGGCGTTCTTGCCGGAGTACGCGCGGCTGGATCGCGACGACCCTGCCAGCGCGCGGGCGCTCTCCGCGATGGTCTTCGGTCGTTTCGCGCTGGGCATGACGGCGCTTGCGGCGGTGGGCATCGTGCTGCTGCTGGCGGTCGATGGCCTGCTCGACCGTCAGGATGCCGAACTCGTGCAGGAACTGATGGCGATCATGCTGCCGTACATGCCGTTGGTCTGCCTAGTCGCGCTTGCCGGCGCGGTGCTGCATGTCCGCGGCGTCTTCGCCCCGACAGCGGCTGCGCCGATCATCCTCAATCTGGGCATGGTGGCGGGGGCGTTTGCTGGTGCCCGGATGCATGGTGTCGATGGCCCGTCAGCGTTTCGAGCGATTGCGTGGGCGGTGCTGGTCGCGGGCATCGTGCAGGTGGCATGGAGCGCGTGGGCACTTCGTCGTGCTGGCGCGTGGCCCGGGGGGCGTACCGACGCTGCAGCTGCCTCGTTCCGCACAGTGCTCACTCGATTTGGTCCGACCGCGCTCGGGCTGGGCGTGCTCCAACTGAACACCTTCGTCGACAGTCTCATCGCGAGCTGGCCGTCGGTCGTCGGTCCGACGATCCTCGGCTTCGAGTACCCGCTCACGGCGGGCGCGCAGACCACCCTGAACTTCGCGCAACGGCTCTACGAGTTTCCGCTGGGCGTGTTCGGCATCGCGATCGCCACCGCGATTTTTCCGCGGCTCGCCGCCGCCAAGGACGACGAAGCCTTCGGTGACATCCTCCGGCGTGGCATTCGGTTGACGGTGTTCATCGGCGTCGGCGCGGGCACGGGTCTGATGCTGGTCGCGATTCCGCTCACGGCAACCGCCTTCCAGGGCGCGGCGTTCACGCCCGAGGACACGCAACGCGTGGCCGCGGCACTGCTCGCCTATGCCCCGGCCATCTGGGCGTACAGCGCGAATCATGTCTTCACGCGAGCGTTCTATTCGCGCGGCGACATGCGCACGCCACTGCGTGTGAGCTTGGTGATGGTGTGCATGAACTTGGCCCTCAACCTTGCCCTGATCTGGACGCCGCTCCAGGAGACGGGCCTTGCGTGGTCGACCGCCTTCTGCGCGGTCGTGCAGTGCGTGGTGCTCGCGCGGATTCTGCGGATCCGTCACGGGCAGGGGGTCGATGCCACCGTGCTGCGTTCGGCTCTGCGGTCGATCCTTTGTGCCGTCGTGATGGCAGCCGTGCTCTGGGGCGTCGATCGAATGGTCGATCTGGGCGACGCATGGTCCGCACGCGCGATCGAGCTGGCCATTCTCACGACGACCGGTGGGCTGGCCTACCTCGGCTGCGGCGCGATGCTTCGCATGCCTGAAATGAAATGGGCGCTCGGCCGATCGGCCTGAGCGCCCAGTGATCATCCGTGGATGTGATTGCGGAGAACGGCGCCGATCACTTCATCGGCAGCGGCGCGAGCGTCATCGGATCGCGCAGCGGAACATGCTTGGTCGGGCCAAGGTCCTTCTCGAGCATGGCCATCGTCGCACGACCGCCTTGGTCGCCCTTGGCGATCTCGTCCCACTTGCCCACGACAAGGATCGTGACCTTCGAGGGATCAAGGTACTTCTGCGCCACGCGCTGCACATCGGCGGGGGTGACCTTCGAGACCTTCTCGCGGAAGGTCGTCCAGTAGTCGCCAGGACGCTTCGTCCACTCATCGGTCATGAAGACGCCCAGCGTCGCATCGCGACTGCTGAAGGTCTCGGGGAAGGTTTCGATGAACGACTTCTTCGCGGTGTCGAGTTCTAGCGCGGTCACCGGCGTGCTGCGAATGCGAGCCATCTCCTCAAGGACGAGCTTCGCCGCAAGCGCGCAGGTGGCGTTCTTGCTTTCGAAGGCCGCGCGCCACTGTCCGGGCCAGAACACCTCGGCCGAAAACTGACTGCCAGCGCTGTACGCCAGACCTTCGTCCGAGCGCACGCGCTGCGTGATGCGGCTGGTGAATCCACCGCCGCCGAGGATGTCGTTCATCACCATGAAGGGGATGTAGTCGGGGTCATCACGCGTGATGGAAGGAAGTCCAATGATGAACTTCCCTTGCGGGATGTCCTTCTCGACGTGATAGATCCCAGGGACGAGCGTTGTGGTCGGGACCGGTGGATTGGCTTGCTCTGCTCCGGCGGTCCACCCAGAGAACGCGCTCGTCAACTTCTCCAGCATCACCTTGCGATCGAAGTCCCCGGTGACGGCAATCTTCATGTTGCCCGGGTGGAAGATCGACGCGGCCATGGCGCGCATCGATTCGGCATTGAAGCCCTTGAGCCCGGACTCGGTCATCTGCTGCCCGCGGTAGTGCTCGGTGCCGTAGCTCAGCCGCCGCCATTCCGCCCCGGAGATCGTCGACGCGCTGTCGTTGCGCTTCTTCATCTCGCTCAGGGCCTCGGCCACGGCGACCTCGAGCTTCGATGGATCGAAGCCGGGCGTCTTCAGCATGTCGACGAGCAGCGCAAGGCTCTCGTCGAAGGTGCTCGCCAGGCAGTTCAGGCTCGCCGACGAGGTCCAGTCGCTCGAGGTGAAGCCGATCTTGGTGGCCAGGAAGTCCAGGCGTTCATCGAGATCCGACGCCTTCATCGATGCCGTGCCGCCCAGGCGGAGCTGGCTCGCGGTCATCGCGGCAAGGCCTGATGCACCCGCCGGATCAAGGTTGCTTCCACCCTTGAAGGTGATGACCAAGTTGATCAGCGGGAATTCCTTGGACGGCGCGAGGAACACCGGCGTGCCGTCGGCCAGCGTCGTGCGGAACTCCGACGGGCTCGGCGGGTTGAAGGTCAGCGGGGGATAGGCGATGTCGCTCGGATGTCGCGGCAAGTCATCGGCAGCGAACGCGAGGCAGCCCAGCGCGAGCGCGCCGATCGACAGGGTGGTGGTCAGGTGCTTCATGGTGTGTGGTCCTGTGTGTGGTCGTTGGTTCACTTGGCGGCGGGAGCGGCGCTCTTCTCGAGCTCCGCAATGCGCTCAAGCATCTTGTCCTTCATGAACCCGATGAACGGGCGCATGGGTTCGGGGGCCGCCGCGGCTTGAGCATCGAATTGGGCGATGCCTTCCTTGAGCTTGGCCAGATCAGTCTCGGCCGCGATGCGCTTGATGGCCTGCTTGGCCATTGCCTGCATCTGCGGCGGCAGTGCGGCCAGGGCGGGATCGAGCGGCTCATCGGCGGTCGAACCCGCGGCCGCAGCCTTGCGCACATAGGTGGCCACGCTGCGGTTCGTCGAGTCGAAGTACTTCTTCGCCACGCGCTGGATGTCAGCCGGCGTCACGGCAAGCAACTTGCCGCTCTCAGCATTCACTTCGCGCCAGTCACCGAGCGAGGCACTCACACCCAGTTGGAGCATGATGAAGAAGTTGTTCTGAAGCCGCCGATACTCGTCGGCCGCGATGCCGTTGCGCACTTTCTGCAGTTCCTGTTCGGCGACGGGCTCATCCTGCAGACGCTTGATTTGGGCATACCAGCCCTCTTCGAGTTGAAGCGGGGTCGCGTTGCCCTTGACCTCGGCGCTGAAGGAGAACGCTCCGGCGTACTTGCGAGAGTCCTGGCGGGCGGACGCGTCCGAAGCGACGCCAGTGCCCTCGACCATCGTCTTGTAGAGCCGGCCCGTCCGGCCGTTGAGGATCTGCGACATCACATCGAGCGCGTAGGAGTCGGCGTGCTGGAACGGCACGGTGTGGTAGCGCACTTCGACTTGGGGCTCGGTCTCCGCCGCGGCATTCATGCGCATTTCGGCGAGCTGCTTGACCTCGAGCGTGACGACTGGCGGCGGAGTTGCGCCGCGCTTGAGGCGGCTGAAGTAGCGCTTCAGCATGGGCTTCACCTTCGCGGCGTCGAAGTCACCGACGATCACGCCAGTCAGGTTGTTGGGGCAGTAGTAGGTCTGGAAGTACCGCTGCGCTTCGTCCATTGTGTAGCTGTTCAGGTCGCTTGGCCAGCCGATGACCGGCCAGGAGTACGGGCTCGAGAGCCAGAACATGGCCTCGAACTGTTCATCGAATGTGCCCGTGGGAGTGCTCTCGGTGCGAAGGCGGCGCTCCTCGTGCACTACATCGCGTTCAGAGAAGAACTCGCGGAAGACGCTGTCGGTCAGCCGATCCGACTCCATCCAGCACCACAGCTCCATCTTGTTGCTCGGCACATTGATGAAGTAGAAGGTCTGGTCGTAGCTCGTGAATGCATTCATTCGGCTGCCGCCGCCCGCGGTGTAGAGCTGGTCGAACTCGTCCTTGACGATGCTCCCCATCGACTTCTGATCAGCTTCGAGCTTGGCGATCTCGGCCTGAACGCTCTTGATCGCGTCGGCATCCTTCACCGGATCCAGGGACCCGAGCTTCGTTTGCAGCGCGTTGATCGGCTCGGTCTTGGCGCGGCCCTGTTGGGCGTCCATCGATGCCTTCAACTCGGCGCGCAGGCGCTTCAGTTCCGGCGTGTCGTTCGCGGGGTTCCACGGATCGTCGATCTCGCCGCGGAAGTAGCGCGCGTACTGGTCGCCCCAGATCAGCTGGTTCATCCGGTCGCGCAGCGCCTTCTGGCCGGTGCGGAACTGCTCGTCGCGCTTGGGGTCACGGGTGGCGACCGTGTTGGTCCCCTTGAACATCATGTGTTCGAAGAAGTGGCTGATGCCGGTGATGCCCGGGCGCTCGTTCGCGCTGCCGACCTTCGCCACCCAACCAGCCGACACCGTGTTCGGTTGGTCGTTGCGTGGCACGAGCAGGAACTCCATGCCGTTGTCGAGGGTGAAGACTTCAACCGGAAGCTGCTGCGCGGTGGCGGCGGCAGAGACGACGAGCGCGAGCGCGCTGCTGATCAGGTATCGCATGGGGTTCTCCAAATGGGCGGTTTGGGCACTCTATGCGAGTCGGCGGTCCTCGCCGATGCGGGGCAGCCGAGGCAGCGTCCATGCCAATTGGCTCCCTTTGGCAACCCGAACCTTGTCCAGCCGCGATGATGGTCTAGTCTTGCGCCATGAGCCCACGAACATTGTGCGCTGGCGTTATCGCCACCTTGATGGCCTGCTTGCCTGCATCCGCGCAGCTCCGTGTGGTGACCTACAACATCTCGGCGCTGGAAGGCAACACCACCGATCTGCAGGCGGTCCTCGCCGCATGTCATGCCGACGACGTGGTCGGGCCTGCGCAGCCCATTGACATCATGTGCTTCCAGGAGTGTCCGCAGGCTGCGGTCGGGCCGCTCGGCACGCTGCTCGCCAACTCCGCGCCCGCTGGAGTGACCTACACGCTGGCCACCTACACCACGAGCTCATCGGAAGACAACGCAACCGGGGCGCAGGCGCTTTTCTACCGCACAGGGCGCTTGACGGAGATCACCACCGGTCATGCCGATCTGTTCACGGGCGGGGGCCGCAACAGCGATCGATGGCTGCTTCAGCTGACCGGCTACACGAGCACCGATGCACGGCTCTATGTGTACAGCTCGCACCTCAAGGCGAGTACTGGCAGCGCGAATGAATCGGCGCGCCTGTCCGGGGCGACGACGCTGCGCACCAACGCCGACGCGTTGCCTGCCGGCAGCAACATCATCTTCCTCGGTGACTACAACATGTACACCAACACCGAGTCGGGATATCAGGCGATGACGACGGGCGGCGTGCATCCCGCCATCGACCCGTGGGGCACCGCCGACTGGACGGGCCAATCCAATGCGATCAAGCACAGCCAGTCGCCTCGGTTGACCAACACGAACTTGGTGGGCGGCGGCGTGGACGATCGATTCGATCTGCACCTCTTCACTGCAGCACTCAACGACGGCGCGGGATTGGCCTACCTGCCCGGCACGGTCCGCACGATTGGCAACGATGGCAATCACTTCGACATCGCCATCAACACGGGAAACAACACCTACTACCCCAACAACATCGCGCGCAGCAACGCGCTCGCCAATGCGCTCCACGAAGCGAGCGATCACATGCCCGTGATCGTGGAGTACCAAATCCCAGCATCCATGTCGGCCTCGCTGCAGGCGCTCCCGCCACGCGTGCTCGTTGGCGCCGCCGTCCCCGTGCGCGCAGTCATCAGCAATGTGGCGAGTGGCGTTTGGGCAGCTGGGATCGACGATCTGCCGTTCTCGGTGACGGGCTCGCAGTTCGTCGTTGGTTCGACGAGCGGACAAGCGCCGCTCGCACCCGCGACGGCGATCGGTCAGCTCGCGCTCAACACCTCGTCGGCCGGCACGGCGTCGGGCATCGTCACGGTCTCGACCACGGCGCAGGCTGCGGCCAATTCGACGATTCAACTCCCGGTGTCCGTGCAAGTGAGCGCGCACGCCAATCCTTCGTTCTCGACGACCATCGATCAGGACACGCGGCCCCTGACCTGGGCGTTCCCATCCGGCACGGCCAACGCCGAAATCGATGTCTCCATGGCCAACTTCGGATTCGCGGGTTCGGCGTCGTTGCTCCTCGTGGACAGCATCGAGTCGTCGGGCCAGCCGATCTCTGCGGTCGCAGGTCTCGGTTCGCAGGTTGGCGCAACGCCAGCCACGATTCGTCTTCGACTTCCCGGCAGTGCCGCGATGGCTCCCGGCTCGTACCCGGCAACGGTGCTGATTCGCACGAGCGACGAAGTCCTGCTCGGTCGGCAGTTCTATGCGAGCACGCTCGCCGTCACGATCACGGTCGAGGGTGCGACCCGTC
>VGXL01000010.1 GCA_016873315.1 Phycisphaerae bacterium
CACATGCAGGGCGCCGATGTTCCAAGCGCGCGCTGAGCTGCCCCATCCCGGTCCGCCGTTGCGGTTGACGAGTGCGAGCGGTTCCTTGCCATCGGTGCCCGCGAGCAGCACGCGGTCAGCGGGTCCGAGGTCGGTCGCGGGCACGGCGTCGGCCACGACGGTGCGCGCAGGCAGGGCAGTCACGAGCAGGCTGACGACGGCGCCGGCACATGCACCGGCCACGATGGCGCTTGGGATCTTCATGCGCCCGATGCTAGTCCGCGACGGAGCGAGAGGACGATCACCGTGATCGCCACGCCGGAGGAAAGGTTCGTCCGCTGTGGCGGGGAAGGCAGGTTCGCGGGCGACCGGTCAAGTCAGCTCGACGGGCGCAGCCGCTCAGTCCCCCTGGTCCAGGATGGCCATGAAGGCCTCCTGCGGGATCGTGACTGAGCCGATCTGCTTCATGCGCTTCTTGCCTTCCTTCTGCTTCTCGAGCAGCTTGCGCTTGCGGCTCACGTCGCCGCCGTAGCACTTGGCCGTCACGTTCTTGCGCATGGCCTTGATCGACTCGCGGGCGATGATCTTGCCGCCGATCGCCGCCTGCAGCGGGATCTCGAACTGGTGGCGGTCGATCTGATCCTTGAGCTTGCTCAGGATCACGCGCGAGCGCTGCTCCGCGTTGTCGCGGTGGCAGATCAGGCTCAGCGCCTCGACGGGCTCGGCGTTCACCAGGATCTGCACCTTTACCAGGCGATCCTCGCGGAAGCAGGTGATGTGGTAGTCCATCGTGCCGTAGCCGCGCGTGACCGACTTCAGCTTGTCGTAGAAGTCGTAGATGATCTCGGCGAGCGGGATCTCGTACTTCAGGATCTGACGGCTCTCGCTGATCATTTCCTGCGACTGGAAGATGCCGCGACGCGCCTCGCAGAGCTTCATCAGGTCGCCGATGTTCTCGTTGGGGCAGATGATCTCGATGCGCACGATCGGCTCGCGGATCGCCTTGACCCGTGACAGGTCCGGCAGGTCGGCGGGATTGTGGATCTCGAGCTCGGTGCCGTCATTGAGGTCGATGATGTACGACACCGTCGGTGCCGTCTGCACGATCGACACGCCGCCCTCACGCTCGAGTCGCTCCTGCACGATGTCCATGTGCAAGAGACCAAGGAAGCCGCAGCGGAAGCCGAAGCCGAGCGCTTCGGAGTGCTGGGTTTCAAAGGTAAAGCTGGCGTCGTTGAGGTGGAGCTTTTCGATCGCCTCACGCAGGGCTTCGAAGTCGCTCTTCTTGCCTTGCTCATCCGCGCTCGACGGATAGAAGTCGCAGAAGACCATCTGCTTGGGCTCTTCGTAGCCTTCGAGCGCGATGTCGGCAGGATCGATGTCGAGCGTGATGGTGTCGCCGACGCGCACATCGCCGAGTGTCTTCATCCCCGCGCACACCGAACCCACCTGCGAGAGCTTCAGTTCCTTGACTTTCTGCGGGAACGGCGTGTAGCGCAGGAGCTCGGTCACGCTGAAGGTGCGACCGGTTCCCATCATGCGGATCTTGTCGCCCTGACGGAGCTGGCCATCGAAGATGCGCACGTACATCACGACGCCGCGGTACTCGTCGTACTTGGCGTCGAAGACGAGGCCGCGCAACTTGGTCGTGGTCGGCGCCTTGGGCTCGGGGAGCTTTTCACAAATCGAGTCGAGCAGTTCGCTGATGCCCTGGCCGGTCTTCGCGCTGACGAGGATGCAGTCCTCGGCAGCAAATCCAAAGACCTGCTCGATTTCCATGGCCACGCGCTCGGGTGCGGCGGCGGGGAGGTCGATCTTGTTGACGACGGGAATGATCGTCAGGTCGCCCGCAACCGCGAGGTACGCGTTCGCGACGGTCTGCGCTTGAACACCCTGCGTGCTGTCGACGACGAGGACAGCGCCTTCGCACGCCTTGAGCGCGCGCGAGACTTCGTAAGTGAAGTCGACGTGGCCCGGCGTGTCGATGAAGTTGAGCTCGTACTCCTCGCCCTTCCAGGTGTGGCGCACCGTGACGGCGCTCGCCTTGATCGTGATGCCGCGCTCGCGCTCAAGGTCCATCGAGTCGAGCATCTGGGCGCGCGCCTCGCGTTCGCTGACGGCCTTGGTGGCCTGCAGCAGGCGATCGGCGAGCGTGCTCTTGCCGTGGTCGATGTGGGCGATGATGGAGAAGTTGCGGATCTTCACGGCTGGGTCCGGAGAGTCCCGGAGTCTACGCGACCAGGCGCTTTGTCGCACGGCTGACGGGTCCTGAAGCGTTCCCGCCTTGAAAACCAAGGGTGCCGATGCACCCACGCCGTCGGAGCCGCGCTCAGCGGCCGAGCACAGGCAGTTTCACGCTGCGCTCAAGGTCTTCGGTCGGCTGCATCACCAGGTCATAGCCGTCGCTCGCGACGACTGTGCAGCGCACGAGCTCGCCCGCCACGAGTGGCTCGCGACTGTGGATGTAGCTGAGGCTGTCGATCTGCGGCGCTTGGAAGTAGGTGCGGCCCGTGAAGAGTGAGCCGCCCTTGGTCACGCCCGTTGTGGCGCGACCGGTGGTGCGACCCTTGACGGCGCCCTCGATGAGCACATCGAACTGCACCTTCTGCTCCGCGAGGTACGACGCGTTCTCGAACGCGATCTCTTGCTGCAAGAGCATGAGTTCCTGCTCGCGGGCTTCCTTGATGTCGTCGGGAACATGGAGCGCCGGATCCTTGTCCATCGTGCCGCTGGGCGTGCCATCTTCGGGTGAGTACTTGAAGACGCCCACGGCATCGAACTGGCACTCATCGATGAACGCCATCAGATCCTCGTGGTCTTCTTGCGTTTCGCCGGGGTGACCCGTGATGAAGGTGGTGCGGATCGCCATGCCCGGGATGCGATCGCGCAACTTCATGACGAGGTCGCGCTGCTGCTTCGCACTCGTGTGTCGGCGCATCAGGTCGAGCATGCGATCGCTGCCGTGCTGCAACGGAATGTCGATGTACTTCACGACATTGCGCAGCCGAGCGATCGTGTCGATCATCGAGTCGGTGAAGTTCGACGGATACGCGTACATCAGGCGAAGCCACGCGCCGCCTCGCTCGTTCGCGGCCGCATCGAGCGCCGTGAGCATCCCCTCGAGCCCGCCGTCGAAGCCGATGTCCATGCCGAAGCTCGTGGTGTCCTGGCCGATCAGGTTGAGTTCGAAGGCGCCGTCTTGGAACAAACTCTTCGCCTCGGCAACGATCGCATCGACGGGCTTCGAGCGCATCTTGCCGCGGATCCCTGGGATCGTGCAGAACGCGCAACGCTGGTTGCAACCCTCGCTCACGCGCAGGTACGCCCAGTGGCGCGGCGTCAAGCGGTAGCGCTGCTCGTCGCCCTCGAAGTAGCCGATGCCTTGACCATCTTTGCCGTGGACGGTCAGGCCCGTCGTCTCGATGCCGCGTTCCTTGGCGGCTTGGATTGCGTTGCCTGAAATCCAGTAGCGGGGAGCATCCTTCGCCACGCCCGCGCGGGCGGTGCGCTCGCCGCGTACGGCTTCGATGATGTGATCGCGGTCAAAGACACCGATCATCGCATCGATGCCGGGTGCCCACTCGAGCATCTTGGCGCGGTGGCGCTGCACCAAGCAGCCCGCCACCACGACGCGCTGCAGTTCGCCGCGCTCCTTGCGCGCGATCGCATCCTTGATCACGCCCAGACTCTCGTCCTTGCTCGCTTCGAGGAAGCCGCAGGTGTTGACGACGATCGCGTCGGGGGCGTCGTCCTCATTGACGAGTTCGAGCCCGTCCGCGCGGAGCAGGCCGAGCATCTTCTCGCTGTCCACGAGGTTCTTCGGACAGCCGAGGCTGACGAAGCTGACGCGGGAGACGGTGCCGGTGGCGCTCATGGGCCCGACATCCTAGGCCAAGTGCGCACGCGTCAAGCGCGATAGAGGCGATGTCGCTCGATGATCTCAAGCACCGCCGGATGGATGCTCGTGGGCTGCTCGCCCCGACCGATCGCTTCGCGAAGGCCCGTTGAGCCGAGTTCGACGGGGTCGAGGGGCAGGATCCAGTCGTTCGTGTCGCCGAGGGCGTAGCGCTGGGAGAACTCGGTGAGCCACGAGCGGACCTCTGCCATCGTGTGCGGCGGCCTGATGACGACGGCGGGTCGCGCAAGATCCAGGATCGCACGCCAATCGCGCCAGTGATCGAACTGCATCAACGCGTCGGAGCCGATGAGGAGCCGCACCGCGTGCGGACCATGCTCTGTGCTGTCCTGGATGATCGGCAGCAGCGTGCGCAAGGTGTCGATGGTGTAACTCGGTCCGCCGCGTTCGAGCTCGCAGCTGCTCGACATGATCGCGGCGCTCGCGCTAGGCATGAGGGGATCACGCAGCGCGGCCTGAAGCATCTCCCACCGCAGGGCCGCGGGTGCAGCGTGCGCTTCTTTGAGTGGATTCGCAGCGGCCGGCACGATGATCGCGCTCGATGCGCTCAGCGCGTGGCAAGCCTCGATCAGCATGCTCAGGTGGCGGCGGTGCGGAGGATCGAATGTTCCGCCCATGATGATCGCCGGATGCGCGGCGCTGCACGCCACGACATCGCCGTCGACCGCATCAAGCATGTGCACGAGCAGGACCTGCGCGCGGGCGAGCGCTCGAGTGCTGCGCGACTGCAGCGACATGAGCCGCGCGCCCAAGCTGGGCGACTTGAGCACGGCGGCGGCCGCAGCAGCCACCTTGGGATTCCCGTCGACATCGACGAGGTCCAGGACCTCGATCGGCATGTCATCGAGCGGTCCATCGCTGACGCCACGCACGATCGTCCACGCCATGCCTCGAGCTGAAGCGGCTTGGGCGAAGGACCAGCACTCCATGTCGACGAGCGTTGCGCCGGTGCGCGCGGCGAACGCGGCGCGTTCGGCGGGCGTCGCAATGATCGCGTCGGCGTGAGCGACCGTGGCCAACGACCGTGGTGGTGCGAGTCGAACCGTGGGGGAGTTGGCGCCCGCGCCCGTCGCGGCATCGACCACGCGATCGATGACCCATGCTGTTTCGCGATCGCACGGTTCCCGCAATCCACCCGCGATGCCAAAGAGCACGACATGGCGTGGCCGCTCGGACATGGCATCGATCCGTGCGAACGCGCGGTCGATCGCATCGCGCCCGATGCCGCACTGGATCACCGGCACCGGACGGCCGCACGACTCGGCGGCCTTGCGCTCAATCTGCATCGGACAGACGATGACGGATGATCCGGCACGACCGGCGTGGAGCGTCGGCAGGTTCTCGGGCGGCACGGGTTCGAGGCTACCGGGGTCGGACTGGAGCCGGGCGTCGGAGTGCGCGAACCCCTCGCCACGGAGGGCGGAAGTCGCTATAGTCTCCGCCCGTCCACCGACTGGCCCCATCGTCTAGCCCGGTCTAGGACATCTCCCTTTCACGGAGAGGACAGGGGTTCAAATCCCCTTGGGGTCATTCACCTTGCAGCCCCGGCATCCGCCGGGGCTGCTTCGTTTCATGACCCACCGCGCCGGCCATTGCAGCTGGCGCTGCATCGGCCGTCGCGGGGCGCGCTCGAGCTCCTCGTCCGGCGCGGCCGTCGGCTGCGCCGCCGTGCGCGCCGAGCCTCGTCGCTCTCGCACGCCTCAAGGGGCTTTGTCGCCTGGGTCTCGGGCTCGCGCCCTCGACCCGGCGTCAAATCCGCTTGGGGTCATTCACCTTGCAGCCCCGGCATCCGCCGGGGCTGCTTCGTTTCATGACCCACCGCGCCGGCCATTGCAGCTGGCGCTGCATCGGCCGTCGCGGGGCGCGCTCGAGCTCCTCGTCCGGCGCGGCCGCAGCTGGCGCTTGAGCGGTGCGACGAATCCGGCGGAATCGTCGCCCAGCGGCCGTGACAAGCCCGCCGTCCGTGCTAGGTTCTGATGCCCCAACGGGGCACTGAACCATGAAGATCCCGACCATGCTGCTTGTCTTGGGTGCGCTGTCCTCGTCGGCGCACGCTGCCGTCCGCTATGTGAATGTGAACCTGACCTCGGGGGCGGATGACGGCTCGAGTTGGGACAACGCCTATCGATCGGTCGATGGCGTGTCGCGCGCGCTGACCGCGGCCGTCAGCGGCGATCAGGTCTGGGTGGCGAAGGGCACCTACGAGCCAACCTCCGGCACCACGCGCACGGTCTTCATCACGATGAAGACGGGCGTTGCGGTGTACGGTGGTTTCGCTGGAACCGAGGCGACGCTCGCTGAACGGGACCATGTCGCGAATGCGACCATCTTGACCGGGGACCTGTCGCGCAACGACGACGGCACGACCACGAACTTTGCGGACAACTCCTATCACGTGGTCGCTGCGACCGGAGTTGCGGCGACGGCCGTGCTCGACGGCTTCAGGGTGACCGGTGGCTACGCCAATGGCGCGACCGCATCCAACTACGACAAGGGCGGAGGGATCATCATCCTGTCCAATGGCCAGCCCACGATCCGCAACTGCACTTTCATCGGCAATCGCTGCACCTTCGGTGGTGGTGCGGGCTATGTCCTGAGCGCAGGCGGATCCTTCACGGACTGCGACTTCATCGACAACCTCGGCGGCTCGTACGGCGGCGCCTTCGACACCAACGCCGGCGCGGTGACCTGGACCGGGTGCTTGTTCCGCAACAACCAGGCCGCGCGCGCGGGCGCGATCGAAACCTATGGCGTGGCCAATCGCTCGATCACCAACTGTGTCTTCATTCAGAACCGTGCCACGAGTTCAAACAGCGGCGGCGCGGTCTGGTCCGGCAACAGCGCCACGGTGACCGTGCGCAACTGCACCTTCGTGGCGAACACATCAGCCACGACCACGGGTGCTGGCTACCTGAACACTGGCGGCACCTCGAACCTGGCCAATTGCGTCTTCTGGAACAACACGGGATCCAACGGCAGCACGACGAACAACCAAGTCACGACATCGGGTGGAACGACCACCGTGACGTACTCGTTGGTGCAAGGCGGCGCCACAGGAACGGGCAACATCAGCACGACCCCGCTGTTCGTCAATCTGGCAACCTATGACCTTCGACTGCAGCAACAGTCCCCCGGCGTCGATGCCGGGAACAGCTCACTGATCCCGACCGGTATCACCGTCGATCACGACGGACTTCCTCGTCGCGTTGACATCGTGGCAACGCCCGACACCGGCGTGGGCGCACCAGTCGTCGACATGGGCGCGTTCGAGACACAAGTGCCTCCGCCGCCGCCGTGCCCCGCCGATGTGAATGGCGACGGCACCGTGGACGGCGCCGATCTGGGCTTGGTCGTGGGCAACTGGAGCGGCAGCGGTTCTGGCGACATCGATGCGAACGGCACGGTGGACGGAGCCGACCTTGGCCTGCTCCTGAGCGCGTGGGGTGCTTGCCCCTGATCGACGGGGCGTACGATCGAGTCGATGTGGCTCGGCTTGGTTGAACGACTCCTTGGGGTGAGGAAGCTCCTCGCGCTCGAACGCGCGGCACGAGCGAGCAGCCGAAGCACGATCTTCCATGGTTTGCTGGTCGAAGGCCGTCGCACGCTCGATGTGACCGGCAGCATGGCTGAGTCAATGCCGGCAACAGGTCCGGTCGTCGTGGTTGCGAACCACGCCTTCGGCCTGTGGGATCCATGCGCGATGTGCGCGCTGGTGGCTGAGCGTCGCCGTGACCTGCGCATCTTGGCGAATGAGCGGCTTATGGATGTTGACTCGTTGCGGCCGTGGCTGATCGGCGTCGATGTCATGGGTGGTCCCAACGCCCGCACGACCAACATGCGCGCGCTGCTCGAAGCGATGCATTGGCTTGCTGACGGCCATGTCGTGTGTCTGTTCCCTGCGGGCGAGGTGGCCCACCGCAGCAGGGACCGCCCGGTGAGCGTGGATCCGCCGTGGTCAGCCAATGTCGGGCGCCTCATGATGAAGCACCGAGCGACCGTCGTGCCCATGTGGTTCGAGGGAGAGAACTCGCCGTGGTTCCATCGGCTCGGCATGGTGCACCCGATCTTGCGCACCGCGCAGATTCCGCGCGAGGCCGTCAAGCAGTTTGGCCTGCCACTGCGTGTGAGCATCGGTCGCCCCATCCATCCCGAGCGCATGGAGCGCTTCGGCGATCCGCAGGGCGTGACCGACTACCTGCGCGTGCGCTGCGAGATGCTCGGTCGCGATCTGCGCCAACGCACGGTCAAGGCGCCCACGCTTGGACCGCAAGAGCCGCTCATCGAACGCGCGCTGCACGGACCCGACGCACTCGAAGAGGAACTGCACGCGCTGCCGGGCACCGAGCTCTACCACCGTGAAGGTCCATACGACATCTACTGCGCGCGCGCATCGCTGATCCCACGCGTGCTGCACGAGATCGGCCGCCTGCGCGAGGTGACCTTTCGCGCAGTCGGCGAGGGCAGCGGTCGCGCCATCGATCTGGATCGGTACGACGGCCAGTACCGCCATCTCTTCGTCTGGCATCGCGAACGGCGCGAAATCGTCGGCGCGTATCGGCTCGGCCTTGCACGCGAACTCATGGAGCAGTCGGGGATCAAGGGGCTCTATCTCTCGAACACCTTTGAGTTCGCGCCCGAGATCTTGCCCAAGCTCGAGGATGCACTGGAGATGGGCCGCGCTTGGGTCCGCGCGGAGTACCAGCGCAAGCCGCTTCCGCTCTTCCTGCTCTGGCGTGGCATCGCGCTCTTCATCGCGCGACACCCGCGCATCGGATCGCTGTACGGCACGGTCAGCGTGAGCGACGACTTCCATCTGGCGAGCAAGCACGTGATCGTGGCGTTCCTGCATGCCACGCGCCGTGCCGACGGGCTCGCCGAGCTCGTGACGGCGAAGAACCCGCCCAAGGATTTCGGCGTTCATCACGGGGATCCCGACAGTTGGCGGCAGTCGCTCGGGCAGGTGGCCGAACTTGAGCAGTTGGTCAAAGAGATCGAGGAAGGCCGGCGAACTGTGCCGGTCCTCATCCGTCAGTACTTGAAGATGGAGGCCCGCGTGCTCGCCTTCAATGTGGACCGCGACTTCGGCAATGTGGTGGATGTCCTCATGTGGATGGATGTCCCGCGGATCCCCGAGAGAATGCTGCGCGTCTACATGGGTCAGAAGGAGATGGACGCCTACCTCGCCTTCCAGTCCGCGCGTCGGGGGTAGCCTGTCACCATGCGAAAGGACTTGGCGCACGGTCGGCCGCCCAACGAAAGCGTGATCCGAATCGGGCTCGATGCTGCTGATGCGGTGCGGCACGCGCTCTTGGCACGACCCGCGGGCGGACCAGTGGCGATCGTCGCTGATCAGGCGGTCGTCGCGTTTGCGGGGCGCATTGCGCACACACTGCAGGGATCAGGCATCGACGCACGCCTGTGCACGATGGTCGCTGACGAGCGCGCGAAGTCACTCGACACGGTGGGATCGCTTGCGGCGCAGCTCCTCGCGCATGGCATCACGCGCGCCGGCGTGGTCGTGGCGGTGGGCGGGGGCATCGTGGGCGATACCGCGGGCTTTCTGGCGGCCACCTACATGCGCGGCGTGCGGTGCATCCAGGTGCCCACCACGCTCTTGGCCATGGTTGATGCGGCGATCGGCGGGAAGTCCGCGGTCAACGTCGTGCTTCGCGACGGAAGCTTGGCCAAGAATGCCGTCGGCGCCTTCGCGATGCCCGAATTGATCGTGTGCGATGCGCAGGCGATTGCCACGCTGCCGCCTCGCGAAATGCTGTGTGGCTTAGCCGAGTGCGTCAAGCACGCGCTCCTCGCGGATGCAGGACTGGCTGAGTGGCTCGCAGCGAACGCGATGTCGATCATGGCGAAGGACACCACAGCAGTTCACGAGTTGGTCGCCCGCGCCGCGGCCGTCAAGGTGGGCATCGTCGACCGTGATCCGACTGAGCAAGGCGAGCGCGCACTCCTGAATCTGGGCCACACCTACGCTCACGCGATCGAGTCGCGACATGACGATCGCATCAAGCATGGCGAGGCCGTTGCGATCGGCTTGGTTGCCGCGATGACCGTGGCCAACCGACTTGGGCGCGTCGGAGTTGCGCAGGTCGAGGCGTTGCGAGCGCTCTTGGAACGCGTCGGCCTGCCGACGAGCCTGCAGGACTTGGTGCCCGTCCCGGACCCGGCGGCCACGCTCCGGCGGTGCATGGACCACGACAAGAAGCGCGCGGGCAGGGGACTCGTGCTCGTGCTCCCCGAAGGCGACGTTGGCGCGGGATTGGTCGAAGCGCCACCCGAAGACGCCGTCATGGCGGGCTGGTCCTCCGTCGGGGCTGCGTGATGCGCTGCGTCGCGCGGTCCTAGGACCCGAAGCTCGACAGCAACGCGCCCAGGTCACTGCCATCCACTTCG
The DNA here is from genome assembly GCA_016873315.1 of Phycisphaerae bacterium. GTDB lineage: Bacteria > Planctomycetota > Phycisphaerae > Phycisphaerales > SM1A02 > SYIB01. The sequence continues at coordinate 10,301 of VGXL01000010.1, forward strand.
CCATCGCGATTCAGGTCGCCTGCGCACCCCCAGGTGGCGGTGCACGGACCCCACTGCGACAGAATCACACCGAGGTCGGCACCATCGACGGTCCCATCGACGTTGAAATCCGCCGGATCGGGGAGCGATGACCGCCATGCACCGCGGCCGTAGGTCGCGAGCACCGCGGTTCGCGCAGCCGCGTTGATCTGCACTTGACTCGTGTTGACGTTGGGCAGCGTCGTGCCGCTGCGAATCCACGACACGCCATGGTCGAAGCTCGCGTAGACGCCCGCGCCGGAGCCGACGATGATTCCCGGAAGACCGCGGCCCCAGTCGATGGCCAAGCAGTTCGCCGTGATCCCGCTGGGCAAAGAGCCCGTTACGGATTGCCAAGTCGTGGCGTCAGAGGTTCGAAGGATTCGCGTACTCGTATTCGTCACTCGACAGATGTACGCCGAGGTCGGATCACCGGGCATCGGGCAGATGGTTCCGATGGCGGTGTTGTCAGACGCGCGCGCGAGCAGCCAGGTGGTGCCGCCGTCGGCGGTCCGGTAGACGCCACCGCGACTGTTCCCGACCCACAGATGATCTGGCATGCCGGGGACCGGAGCGATGCAGGAGATCGTGCCGCCGCTGCCGACCGTGGTCGTGCTGATCGCGGTCCAGGTACTGCCGGTTCCTGCGGCGGTGTTGCGCCAGATTCGATTCGATCCCGCGTAGAGCGTGGTCGGCGAACTCAGGTCCAGAGCGATCGGCGAGATCCAGTCGCGGGTGTCGCCCGTCCAGGCCCCGCTGATGTCCACACACCACGAGTTGATGCATCGGATCACGCGCAGATAGGGGTACGTCGGCCACGTCATCGACGAGGTCGCGGGATCGGTCTCGCACGCGCCACCATCGCCGGTGTAGGTCTGCGTGAAGGTCAAGGATGACGATGTCTTTCGTGCGGAGCCGGCATCCTGCGTGCCAATGGCGATGTGATTCGTGAGCGTGTCATGCTGATCGATGGCGTAGATCTGGACTGCGCCGAGGTTGCCGCTGCGATTCTGCCATGTGGAGCCCACGCGCCGCGAGACGCCGCCGTCGTGAGCGAACCACGGCACCCCGTCGGCGCCCCAGGCGATCCAGTGATGATCCGGGTGAATGCGCCCACCGTTCGAGGAAATGTCGGTCCAGGATGCTCCGGCGTTGGTGCTCTCGACGATGCCTGCCACGCTGTAGGTGTCGACGCCGCCACCGAAGTAGCGGTTGGGATTCGCCGGATCGATCGAGATTGAGGCGTCGTACCACCCCTGCGGCAGAGGGAAATCGGGCACACCGGAGATCGCCGCCCATGTTGCGCCGTCGTCGGTCGTTCGGTACAGGCCAAGGAGGCCGCCGCTGCTGTTGATGAAGAGCGCGAGCAGCGTTGATGGTTGCGATGGGGCGATCGCGAGCACAATGCGGTGGAGGCCGGTGGTCGGAAGCCCGCCCGTGAGCTTGACGAAGTTCGCGCCCGCGTCGGTCGACTTGTAGATCCCTTGGCCGTATCGAGCGACATAGACGATGCTCGGCGTGACAGGGTGGACGACCAGACTTGAGCAATCTGCACCGAGTCCAATCCCAGCGGACCAGGTCGCGCCGCCATCCCGGCTGACGCGATAGCCGAGCGAGCCGGTCCAGTGCAGGGCACTCGGCACGGCGGGATCGTCGCTCGAGACGACCGCGATGCCTGAGCATCTCGCCGAGCCCAGGGCCGCAGCGCCGAACTGCGTCCATGTCTGCCCACCATCGAGCGATCGAAGCACCCCGGCGCCGGTCGAACTGACGGTGTATTCGCCAGTGCCAGCCCAGATGGACTCGGGGTTCTGCCGATCGATCGCGATGGCACCGTGGTTCAGGATGGGCGCCTGGTCGCTCATGGGGGTCCACGAGAGCCCCGAGTCCATGGTCTTCCAGATCCCGCCGGAGGCGCTCGCGGCGTAGGCGATCGCTGGATCCGTGGGGTGGCATGCGATGCCGACGACGCGGCCTCCTGAGTTGCCGTTGCCAGCCCAGTAGTCGTTGGCGAGCGGCCGCGGACCGATGAAGGTCCAGGCGAGTTCGGCGCCCGGAGCAAGGCCCGCCGACCCGTTGAGCACGGCGGCCGGAACCGCTTCACCAACGATCCTTGGGTGGCCGGGCGGCGGAGGGCCGAAACCCTTGCGCGTACGGGGGTTCTCGCCGGAAATCGTGCGCAGCGGCGAGCCGTCCGGTCCTCGAACGGGGGCAGGGGCGCAGGCTCCGACGAGCGTGCAGACGGCAACGCCGAGCGCAGCGACCTGGACAGGCAAACGGACGGTCCATCCAAGCGAGTTCATGCGAGAAAGCGTACCTCCGCTCATCAGCATGTCAAAGCAGGATGCGCGACCCCGGCCGCCGCGCGCTACAGTTCCAAGCGTCTGAACGACCGCGCTGGGCAGGATGCCCGGCCCGTGAGGAGGCCACTGGAGCAAGGATGCGCGTCTCGGCCATTGTCAATCAGAAGGGCGGCTGTGGAAAGACGACCACGGCCGTGAACCTCGCGGCAGTGCTCGCCTCGCAGGGCGTGCGTGTGCTGCTGGTCGATCTCGATCCGCAGTCGCATTGCGCCGTCTCGCTTGGCGTGCCAGCCGATCGCATCCAGCACTGCGTGGGTGATGTGCTCGAGCAGGGTGCGGGGTCACCGCTCGTTCAGTCCGGGTTGCTCTGGGAGCCGGTCAAAGGCGTCTGGCTTGCGCCAAGCCACTTGCGCATGTCGCGCATCGAGTCGAGCGGCCCGCTGCTGCGCGCGAACGATCGCGACCGTCGACTGTCGAAGCTCCTCGATGTCATGGCGCCGCGTTTCGATTGGTGCCTGATCGATTGCCCACCGACCGCTGGGTTGCTCACCTTCAACGCCGTCCGGGCCTGCGATGAACTCATCGTGCCGGTCGAGACTGGTTTCTTGGCGCTCAAGGGCGCCGAGAGTCAGGTGGCGCTCCTTGATGCGGCCGTCGCGCGCATGGAGCGAGCCGTCACGCTGCGCATTCTGCCGACGATGCACCGCGATGGGACGAACCTGAGCGCTGACATCCTCGGTGCCCTGCAACGCAAGTTTCCTGGCCGCGTGGCGCCGCGAGCCATTCGTCACCACGAAGTGCTTCGCGAAGCCGTCTCGTTCGGCCAGCCGATCACCGAGTTCGCGCCATCGAGCGATGCGGCTGGCGAATTCCGGGCACTTGCCGCGTGGCTCGTTGGATCGCCACCGACCGTGCAGCGCACGCAAGAAGCGTGGGCGCAGCGCGCAGCGCGCGCGATCGACGAGAGTCCCGAGCCCGAGTACGAGGCGATCAGCGAGGCTCTTCCCGCGGCGGCTCGTCAGGCGCCGCAGGTCAGCGCGCGCGCCCTCGATGTCGTGGAACGCATGCGGTCGCTTCGAGCTGCTGAAGGTGCAGCAGCCCCGCTGGAGACCAAGCCATGAGTTCGCGCTCCACCTATCAGGATCTTGCGGCACACTTCATGGGAGCTGCTGAACCCGATGCGCCCATCGGCGCCGGCGTGTCGCCGCGGCTCCCAAAGGCCGCTGTGCTCGTCGCGCTCTGCGGCAACCTCCCATCCATGTCCGGCATCTGGCTCGCCCAATTGGCCGAGCGGTTGGCCCGGACCGATGGTCCGACCGGCCTGGTTCGATTCGATGACCAGCGCATGCGCGTGGACCTCTTCCACGCCGAAGGCCGTTCGGTCGCTGTCGCTGAAGATGGGCTGCCCGATGCATGCCGCGTGGTCCGGCGATGGATCGTCGCACTTCCCAGTGGTTACGCCGCGACGGATTGCCTGATTCCGTCGACCGAACTGGTGTTGTTGACAGGCTGCGATGAGGCCGCCAAGGCTGCCGCACGCGTGAAACTTCAGGAACTCTCATCCACGCTGGAGACCGTGCCCGCTGCGGGGCGACCCGTGCATGTGGTGACGGTTGCTGCGTCGCAGGATCTTGGCGCCGCGGCGGCGGGTGGACTCAGCCAGTGGGCCGACGGCGAACTGTCCATGCCCGTCCGATGGTGCGGTTCGATCGAGCGCGTCGATCGCCTTGAAGGGGTCGTCACGGTCGAGATCAAATCGCGGACACGCGCCGACTTCGCCGTGGTGGTGTCGCAACTCTGCGATGCGCTGCGTGCCGTGTCCTCGCGTTTCGATGAGCCTGCGCAGATCGATCCACCCACGGACCAGCCGGTGGATTCCCCTCAGGCATCCACCACACCGGTCGACTCGCCTCAATCTCTGACCTCGTCGTCCAAGGAGCACGCCATGGCTACTGCACCCGCCTTTGTCGATCCCGATCTTGCCGCGCAACGGACCGCGCGCGTCGAGGCGCCCCGCAGCAGCTTGGTGGCGTGGTTCCCGGAATTCGTGGGCCTTCGCATCCGCCCAGCGAACGCTTCGCAGGTCGAGCTGGCCATCGACATGCATGGTCGCCTGCATCTGCTGAGTACCGATCCCAGCACGCGCGATCTGCGTGTCGCGCGCAGTTGGTGCACCGCGAACTGGTCGTTGCTGAGTTCAGCCGTGGTCGACCTGAAGCAGGTTGCTGCTCCGGAAATGGTCGATCACCTTGTGCTCGACGAAGCCAGGATGGCGGTGCCGCTGCACGGTTCGGGAATCCTGATGCATGTCGGAGTCGAAGTGGCCGGCCAGCGCCGACGCATCGACTTGAACGATGAGCAGAGCGCCGGGCTCGCGGGCTAACTGACTCGATCAGGTCAAGCAGGTCGCGCGCAGCGTGCGGTCCCACGCGCCCCACGCGAAGCTCTCGCGTTCGAGGTCCGTCCATCCGTCTGCCGCAAGCCCGGCGTCCAGTGCATCGAACTGGTCCGGTCCTCGAACTCCTTCGGGCACCTGCATCGGCGTGAACCCGCCATCAAGATCGCTCCCGAGGCAGCATCGATCTCGCCCAGCAATCGACGCCACTCGCCGGATGTGGGCGATTGCGTCGTCGAGCGTCGCTTCGCGCCCATGCGCTAGGAACGAGCCGTACAGGTTCAGTCCGATGACGCCACCACGAGCGGCGATCGACGCAATCTGATCGTCGCGAAGGTGGCGCTGCCGCTCGTCCACGAGCGCACGACAATTGCTGTGGCTGGCCACGACGGCGCGCGGTGAAGCATCAAGCAGGTCATCGAGTGCCGCGTCCGCAAGATGGCTGGCATCGTGGAGCAGAAGGTGCTCGTCCATCGCCGCCACCGTTTCGCGACCGAGCGCCGTGAGTCCGCCATGCGCTCCATTGCCACCAGCGTGGCGCGAGCCGAGTGCCCAAGTCAGTCCGACGACACGAACGCCACGCTCGTGCCACCACGCCACATCCTCGGGCGAACGGATCGGATCGGCGCCCTCCATGAGCAGCACGACGCGCAAGGGCGCTGGCGAACCAAGGTCAGCGCATGACCGCACGATCCGAAGGTGACCGGCACGCTCCATGGACTCGTACCACTCCAACTGCCGGACGCCCGCGTTGAACGCGCTCTGCGGATCGAGCGCGTCGTAACCCCACGGCGTGCCCGCGGCTTCAGGTCCGCGCTCAGTGAAGATCGTGCCGAGCACCGTCCTGACGCGTCCGCGCGCCAACGCCGGAAGACTCACGCAGCGCGCGTGGGGATCGTCCACCTCGGCCAGCAGGTCGTGTCCGCGAAGAGCGAGGTAGGCAAGATCAAGATGTCCATCGCACCAGCGGGTCGGCCGAAGCATGGTGCAAGGCTAGCGAGCGCTGGCGCTACAGTCCGTGGATGGGCACGGTCGCACATCCCATCATCGATGCTCGGCTCACGCCGCGCGAGCGGTTCGCGTCGCTCGTGGTCGGGCTGGTGTGCGCAACGCCAGTGGTCGTGGCGGCGTTCCTGCGTCCCGATCCATCGGGCATCGGTACCCATGCGCAGCTCGGCATCCCATCGTGCACATGGCCGACCGCCATGGGCATCACCTGCCCATCGTGTGGGATGACGACCGCATTCGCACACGCTGCGGCGGGTGATCTGCTCGCTTCGCTGCGCACGCAGCCCATGGGATTCTTGCTTGCGGTCGTCGCGACCGCGGTGGGCATGCTGGGTTTGCTTGGAGCCGTCACCGGGAGTCGGCTAGGCTATTGGCTCTGCCGGAGTCCCGGCCGAGCGGGGTGGTGGACATTGGGTTCCATCGCCGTCGCTTCGTGGCTCCTCACGACCGCTCGCCTGAAGGGATGGATCTGATCGTGTTGCGACCACTGGCCATTGTCACCCTCTGCCTCGCGTGCCTGCCCTTGGGGGGCTGCTGGGTGTTCGGCGTGGCCAGCGCCGTCGGCGACAACATCGAGTCGCTCAAGAAGATCGAGGTTCTGGCGAAGTACGACGGCCTCGAGAACCGCACCGTGGCGGTGCTCCTGCAGGTCGACATGCAGACTGCCTACGAACATCCGACGGCGATGGCAAACGTCGGCCTCAATCTGGCGTGGACGCTGCGCAAGAATGTCCACGGCGTGCGCGTGCTCGATCCCACGGTGGCGCTTGCGTGGCAGCACCAGAACCCGTCGTGGCCCGCGATGTCCCTGGGCAAGATCGCGCTCGAACTTGATGTGGAGCGACTGGTGGTTGTGGACCTGTACGAGTATCGCCTCAATCCGCCCGGCAACCGCTGGCTGTGGGATGGGCTCGCCGCGGCCAATGTGGGCATCGTCGAGCACGACGGGCTCGACCCCGATGCCTATGCCGCCGAGTTCAACATCATGGGCAAGTTCCCCGATGTCGAGAACCTTGGCCGCGAGAGCGCGACCGAGCGAAGCGTGGAGATTGGCCTGCAGAAGATCTTCGTCGAGAAGGCCGGCTGGCTCTTCTACGATCACCTCGAGGACAAGTACCCGGATCGCGCTCGATGATGCGTCGCTCGATCGCCATCCTTCTCCTCGTCGTGCCGTGCCTTGCGGCCGCGTGCAACATCATCATCCCGGCGACCTACATCATCGAGGGACCGCCGAAGCAGCCTGCGGCCTTCGAACTTCCCGAGAAGCGAACGCTGGTCTTCATCGATGATCCGAAGAACCGCATGACGCGCGTGGCGTTGCGCGCCGAGGTCGCCGACCGCACCGAACGACTGCTCTTCGACCATGGCAAGGTGACTGAACTCGTCAGCTGCGCCGATGCCATCCAACTCGCGCGTCGCAGTGATGCGCAGGGCAGTCGCGCGAGCATTGAATCGCTCGGCCGCGCCATGAATGTGCAGCAGGTGATCTATGTCGTGGTCGACCGATTCACGCTCAGCGTGGATGGTGCCAGCCCGCGGCCGGGCGCGACCGTGCGCGTGAAAGTGCTTGATCTCGAGGACCAGACGCGCATCTTCCCGGGCGATGACGGCGGGCACTTGGTCGAGGCTGAGCTGCGCGAGCCGCCACAGTCCATGTATGTGTCGACATCAGGGCGACGACAGATCGAGGACCAGCTCGCCACGCAATTGGCCACCGATATCGCCGAGCTCTTCTACGAGCACGAGGACAAGCCGCTGGGCGGCACGCTCCAGGCGCCCCGTCAGCGTGCGCAGGATCGCTAGTGACGCTGCATCTCATCGACATCGGTACGCCCGCCACGGTCCGCCCGACGCGGCTGCGGTCGATCGTCGCTGCCTTGAAGGACCAGACGGTGGATCCCGAGCAGATCGTCGCGGTGGGCACGGCCACTGGTCACGCACGAGCGGCTGGACTTGAAGCCGGTCGGGTGATCGGCGTGCGGCCGAGCGCGCGGCGCTTGGCCCGGTGGACGCATGGACACGGTCGTGTGGTCGCGTGGGGTGAGTGGACTCATGGCGTTCCCGATGGCGTGGCGTGGGCGCCTCAGCCCAAGACTTCATGGGATGCGGTTCCGCCATCGACTTGGAGCCCGGAACCCGGCGCCCCGCTTGTGCTCTGGTGCGGCGAGCCAGCCACATCGACCTGCGCGCTCACGGCCATCGAGGTGGTGGCCAGGTTGGCGCTCCTTGGCTGCTCCGCGCGTGTCGTGGTCGCAGCGGGCGCAGCTCGGTTGGATCGCGCACGGGCGATGGAGCGCGACATGCAGCTTGGCGCCGCGCTCATCGTGCTCGACGATCACGCTGCGCTCGCCACGATCGCTGCGCACGCCGCAGTCGCCGTGGCAGCGTCCGACAACGCGAACTCGCTCGCCACGCGGGCTGCCGTTCCCGAGTGCCTTGCCGCCTTTGCCGCGGCAGGAACAGCGTGCCTTGCAACGCAAGGCTCTGCGAACGAGTCGTGGGTTCTGACACCGCGCGAAGCGGGAATCGGTGGACTCGCCTTGTCCTTGGCCGACCTGCTGGGATCGCCCCACGAACTCAACGCAGCGGGTGCGAGGGCGCGCGCTGCGGCGGAGTCGCATCGCGAGCCGCTGCTGACGAACTGAGCTTGGCGCACTTAGCGCTTGCGGCCAGTCGATCCCGATGTGGATCGTTCGCTGCCGCGCCCCGGCGCCTTCTTCGCCACGGGGCGAATGCGTCGCGGCGCAGCCTTGGGCGTGGCGCTGCGTCGCACCGGCGCGCAGGGAACAGGCTCGAGCGTGGTGGTCGCGGGAAGGTGGCGCGTGCGGAACGCGGGCTTCTCCGGTGCCTCGACGGGGCCGGCGCACAGACACGATCCCGGCGCGTGCATGACTTGCGCGTGGTGCACCATGCCGACATAGACCTCGAAGTCCGCGTCGATGTCGAGGTGACGAACGAGTTCGCAGTCGAAGAACGCATGGGCGCGTTCGGGAACGATGCCGCGGCTCGGTGCAGTGCGGTGGGGAATGCCCAGGAACGGATCTCCGCCGTGGTCCGGCGCTCGTGCGAACATGCGGCGCAAGAGCGCCTCGTCCTTCGGGAGCACGCTCAGCGTGAAGTTCCGGCTATCGCGGATCAGCGGGCTGATGATCTGTCCCTTCTCGAGTGCGACCATCAGCATCGGAGGGTGCATGGCGCACTGCTGGACGCAACGCACGATGACGCCAGTCCGGATCTCGCCGAAGGTGGCGGTCAGCAGCATGGCGGCGTTGGGGATGAGGGCCAATGCAGGATCGGCCAGCGAACGTGAGAGCGGGGGGCGGTCGGTCAGCATGCAATCTCCCGTGGCACACAACGGGCCGGACGCCCGAGTGTGACCTAACCGACGCCCGCATCAAGACTTATGTTCTTGAATCGTGTGAGATTATGGCTCAGGTGGGGCCAACTTGAGAAAAATTGTCGCACTGTGTTGCGTGGTGGGGCAAAGTGTCGTACAGTGGGGCCTGAGGTCACTTGAGTGCTTTTCACGTCCACCTACATCCACGGCCTCGACGCGAAGCGTCGACTGGCGATTCCCGCCCAGTGGCGGGCGCGCTTGGACCCGACGGTCCACGGCGCACGGATCATGGTGTCGCCGGGCTCCGGTGGCCGGTTGTGCTTGTGGACCGAAAAGGAGTTCGAAGTGCAGGCGCAACCGTTCCGGTCGGGGCTGGTGAACGACGCCCAGGCGGCCAAGCGGGCAGCGCTGCTCTTCAGCAACAGCGATGCGCTGGAACTCGACACGGCTGGCCGCATTCGCATTCCGGATCGGCTCCTCGACCTCTTCAAGCTCGAAGAGAAGGTCGTCTTGCTTGGCGTCGGCAACCACATCGAACTCATCAGCGCGTCGCAGTACCGGGAACCGACGCTGGAGGACATCACGGGCATGCAGTGACGCGGAGCGCGCTGCAGCTCGAACGAATGCACCAGGACGGTGCACTGGGTGCAAGGAACGCACCCAATCGGGGCACAGGGAAGGTGCCCTGACACGCTGGAACCCGACTGCACGGACGCAGCCTGTTCCAGATTCAGATCGAGCCAAGGATGGCTCGGACCACGGCCAAGGACGGCAGTGGCGGCCTCAGGGATGAGGCAAGGTGGGCGCAGGCCCGTTTCCGTCGATGCCCCTGCACCTCACAAGGGTGCAGGGGCATTTTTATGGACTTCCAAGGATAACCCTCGGCCGGAACTCGACTTTTGTTCATCTTGTGGGCGGGGTTTCCCGAATGAGGGGGGTACCCTGAAACGGTCCGGGCGTGTTGCCCGGGTCAGCCACCGCACGGTGCGAACGGATGCGCGCGGTGGCCAGTCTGGGCAGGAGGTCCGCAGTGCTGGTCATTACCCGTCACGTCGGCGAAGAAGTCATCATCGGAAATCCCGCAGCTCCGCTGGGGACGATCCGAATTGCCGCCATCAAGGGTGATCGCGTCCGCATCGCGTTTGACTTCCCTCGAGAGATGCCCGTCCACCGCAGTGAGGTGGCCAAAGAGATCCTCGAAGAGCAGCAGCAACGGCGAACTGACATCGCAGGCCGCATCACCGAAGACGGCACAGCTGGCGCATGACGCCTTGACCGGGCGGGCGTTCGACCTGCCGCGTGGTCACGCAGCGTGACGCAACGCCGTGCTCGGCCCTGAGGTCGAGCAGTTCAGTTCAACGATTCGACTGAGACGATCTCGGGGATCCGCTCCCGGAGCAGGCGTTCGATGCCACCCCGCAGGGTCATGGACTTGCTTGGGCAGGTGACGCATGCGCCGAGAAAGCGCAGCACGATGTTGCCGCCGTTGGTGCTGACCAACTCCACATCGCCACCATCGTCACGAATGCCGGGTCGAACCAGGTCCAGCACAGCGCGCACCCGCTCGTCGAGCGGTTCGTGTGTCTGCGCGCCGTTGCCTGGGGCCATGCCGCGAGTGTAGTCCAGCGTCGATTCCGTACACTGGACCGCATGCGCACGGCCGCGCCGACCGTTCTTCTACTCCTCCTGTCAGCCTGTGCGTCTGGACCCATCAGCGACCCGCAGGGTGTGCTGGCCACGACGGATGCGCTTCCATCCCAGCAGATCCGCGCGATGGAACAGCTCGATGCTGAGCCGACGCCCGAGTACATCCGCCAGCTCAAGACGATCGTCGTGACGGCGGGGTATGTGCAGCAGATCCGCGACGAGGCGTTCCATCGCCTCTACCGTCTCGACAAGGCAGCGCTCGAAGAGGTCATCGAAGTCAATCTTGCACGCATGACGGCTTTGGAGTGGCGTCGCACGATCTGCGAGCGCATCGCTCAACTGAAGTGGAACGCGCTGGTTCCGGCACTCATCCGTGCGTGGGCGACGCCCGTGCCCCTGTGGGATGACAAGCCCAAGGAGCGGCCGGAACGCCTGGCGCTCGTGGCGTTCTTCGGTGAGGACGGACTCGTTCCAGAACTGTTCCGAACGATGAATGATCCGGCGCTGCGGCAGCAAGAGAATCTTCGCATGCGCTGCTGGGAGTTGCTCGTGGCTCAAGGGCAGCAGGATCGGCTGATGGCCGAGCTCCGCGCGACCGAACCCGCCAAGGGCGACGCGCTCATGCGCGAACTCAGGACCGGTGTCCTGGATCTGGAGATCATGCCCCGCAACAAGGAAGAGATTCTGTGGATGCGGGCGCTTGTGCAGCCGGCGCGCGCAGCGTTCTTGGCGCGGGCCAAGTCCGCGCTTGCCAAGTTGCCTGAGGCCACGCGTCGATCGCTCGAGGTGCGCGAGGTGCCCGTGGCGATGGCGGTGGTGGAAGGGTGGCCCGAACTGGCCACGCGCACCAAACTCGAGCTCTTTGAGCAGGTCCGAGCGACGATCAAGCCAAGTCGGCACGCGCCGAACTTCGACGGTTTCGACGGGAAATTCAGCGAAACGCTGTACGACCAGCGTGATCGGCTCACCTGGGGGGACTGCGCGCTCATCCTGATGCTCCACCGCGCGTTCGAGTCGCCTCAGCTGCGCGCACACCTGTTCGAGATGGGCGATCGCGATGTGAACGACCGCGGCACGGAGTACGGCGGCATCCTGCGGCTCGATGACCAGGGGCGCATCGAGGCCGTCGAGTTCACGCCACGCGTGCGTGGCAGCGATGTCCGCTTCGAGGCCAGCAAGGAGATGTTCGAGGCGGGCTACTCCGCGCTCTCGCACTTCCACTTTCACGCCCAGTCCTACGACAACAGCCGTTACGCGGGACCGCATCTGGGTGACTTCGCTTACGCCGATGCCACCGGCGTGAACGGCATCGTGTTCTGCTTCATCGACAGTTCCACGCTCAATGTGGATGTGTACCGCCGTGGGCGCGTCGTCATCGACATGGGCACGATCCGACGGCCATGACCGCGCTTCCGTTCACCAAGATGCACGGGCTCGGGAACGATTACATCTACATCGATGGCTTCGTGAATCAGGTCGACGATCCTGCATCGCTCGCACGGGAGGTCAGCGATCGGCATCGGGGCATCGGCAGCGATGGGCTGATCCTGGTCATGCCGCCGGATCGCGGCATCGACGCTCATGTGCGCATGCGCATGTTCAACGCTGACGGCAGCGAGAGCGGGATGTGCGGCAACGGTGTGCGGTGCGTGTGCAAGTTCGTGATCGATCGTGGGCTTGCGTGTGCGAATCCGCTGCGCGTGCAGACCGGGCGCGGCGTGTTGAGCCTTGCCTGGACCGTCGGATCGGATGATCTCGTCGGCTCAGTTCGCGTGGACATGGGCGCGCCGATTCTGGCGAGCGCGCTGATTCCCGCGTTGTTCGCCGGACTCGATCCCTCGGCACCGGTGGTGCGGCATGCGGGTCTGGCGAGGGCACTTCGTGATGCGGTGGGGCATGAGCGTTGGGGTGCCATCGAGCCAGTGGCCACGCTGGTGAGCATGGGCAATCCGCATCTGGTGCTGTGGTGCCCAAGCGTGGCGTCGATCGATCTGGCCGAAGTTGGCCCGGTGCTCGAGCGCCATGCTGCGTTTCCCGCCCGCATCAACGCGCATGTGGTCGAAGTCGTCGACCGGGGTCGTGTGCGCATGCGCACATGGGAGCGCGGGAGCGGCATCACGCAGGCATGCGGGACTGGTGCGTGCGCGGTGGCTGTGGCCGGCGCGCTTGAAGGCCGCACGGGCGACTCGATGCACGCCGAACTTCTTGGCGGCGCGCTCGCGCTGGAGTGGTCGGGCGGTGAGTCGAGCGTCTTCATGACTGGCCCAGCGACGACGGTCTTCGAAGGCTCGTGGCAACCATCATGCGCGGTGGTCAGGTCATGACGGACGCGTTGCGCGATCGCGACCGATTGGTGACCGACGCGGTGAAGTCGCTCGAACCCGCAGCGCGCGCGCAGTGGCGCGAGTTGGTGACGCTTGAGTCGCCCTCCTCGGACACGGGCGGACTGATCCGTGTCCTGTCGTGGGTCGAAGGCGCGTTGATCGAGTTGGGGGCCACGGTCGAGCGCGTTGCCGTACCCAGCGCGGGTGGCCGGACCAGTTCTGCCGGCGGAGCGGCGCGTGGCGCCGGGATCGCGGTCGCGCGATGCGGCGCGGACGATGCGCGCCGCCTGCTCGTGTGCACGCACTTGGACACAGTGCATTCCTCGTGGCGTGGTCCCACTTGGTCCGAACAAGGCGGGCAGGTCGTCGGACCGGGCGTGGCCGACATGAAGGGTGGCGTGCTGGTCGTGCTGCTCGCGCTTCGTGCGCTCCGACAGGTCGGAGTCGAGGATCTGTCCTGGACGGTCGTGGCCACCACCGACGAAGAAACTGGCTCGTGGGACAGCCGTGACGAGCTCGCTCGGTTGGCTCGCGGACATGTGGCGGCGTTCATTCCCGAGCCCGCGATGGCAGACGGTTCGATCGTCGCGCAGCGGCCCGGCAGTGCGCGAGTGGTGATCGAGGCCACAGGCCGCGCGGCCCACGCGGGCCGTGACGCCGCGCAGGGGATCAGTGCCGTGACGGCACTGTGCGAGGCCCTGGTCGCAGCAGCCAAGCTCGCGGACCCGCCGCGACGCATCGTGAACATGTCGATCCTTCGAGGGGGCGAGGCGACCAACATCATCCCCGACCGCGCCGGTGCGACGGGGAACATCCGTTGGCAATCTGAAGCCGATGGTCAGGCGCTCATGGATGGTGTGCGGTCCCTTTCGCGCGGCAGTGCGGATGAGCTTCCGCATGTCACGGTGGAGATCGAGGTGAACCGCCCAGTCAAGGAACGCACGGAAGCTGTCGAGGCGCTTGTGCGGACCATGCAGCACGCCGCATCGGCGCTTGGACTGCGGATTGGCGCGGGATTCACAGGCGGTGTGAGCGACGGGAACATCATCCAAGCAGCGGGCGTGCCGACGCTCGACGGCATGGGCGTGCGCGGCGGCAATCTGCATCGAAGCGATGAGTTCGCCGAACTCGACAGTCTCGGCGAGCGCGCAGCGCTGCTTGCCCTGACCATGCTGCGGGTGCGGGATAGCATCAGGTCATGAGTCACGGATCGACCCATCACGATGTGCTTCCGGCCTTCGCCCGCGACCCTGAAGTCGCCAAGCTGATCGAAGCGATCGTGGCCCGCGTGGGGCAGTTGCAGCAGGAGTTCACGGCTGCGCGACCTGCGGATCCCGCGCGCAAGGAGTCGTATGACGCGTGGCTCGCCCGCAACGGCGGCGTGCGTGGTCGCGGGGCGCTTTATCCGTATGTGGGCACGGGCGCAGGCCGCGGTCCGCTCGTCGAACTTGCCGACGGCAGCGTGAAGTGGGACATGATCAACGGCATCGGTGTGCATATGTTCGGCCACGCCGACCCTCGGATGGTGCGCGCTGGACTACGCGCGGCTGTCGCCGATCTGGTCATGGAGGGCAATCTCCAGTTCAACGCCGATTCGATCGCGATCGCCGAACTGCTGGTTGCCGAAGCGTCGAAGGCCAGTTCGATGCGCCAAGCGTTCATCACGAACTCCGGCTGCATGGCCAACGAGAGCGCGCTCAAGATCTGCCAGCAGAAGACCAACTCGGCGCCTCGAGTGATCGCGTTCACAGATTGCTTCATGGGTCGCTCGACCACCATGACCCAGATTGGTGACGGACCGGCGTACCGACAGGGCGTGGTGCAGAATGTGCTCGTGGACTACATGCCGTTCTACGACTCGGCGCTGGGTGAGAGCTCGATCGAATTGGCGGCCTGGCAGCTTGAGCAGTTCATCCATCGCTACCCGGGGCAGCACAGTTGCTTCGTGATGGAGCTTGTGCAGGGCGAAGGAGGCTTCAAGGTTGCTCCGCGCGAGTTCTTCGTCCGGCTCATGACGATCTGTCGCAAGGCCGGCATCCCCGTGTGGGCAGACGAGATTCAGACCTTCGGGCGCACCGAGCGCATGTTTGCGTTCGACATGCTCGGCGTGGGCGAGTTCGTCGATGTGGTCACGATCGGCAAGATGAGCCAGGTCTGCGCGTGTCTGTTCACCGAGGCGATGAACCCGAAGGCGGGACTGCTCAGCGGCACCTTCTCAAGCAGCGTCAGTGCGTTTCAGTCTGGGCTTGAGGCGCTGACGATCCTGCGCGACGGCGGCTTCTATGGAACTGATGGGCGCAATGCTCGACTGCAGACCGCGTTCCGCCAGCACGCAGAGCGTTTGGTCTCTGCACACCCCGAGTGGTTCCCGCCCGCGCGTGATTCGCAGGGTCGCGCGCAGCCGTCTCTCGTGGGCGGCGTGGGGGGCATGATGCGCCTGACGCCCTACGGCGGCGACAAGGACCGCATCATGAAGCTGCTCCACGCGATGTTCGACGAGGGCGTCATCGCGTTCATCTGTGGACATGGCCCGTACCACGTGCGCATGCTCGCGCCCGTCGGCGTGATGGAACCGTCCCACATGGCGCCCGTGTTCGAGTTGATCGAGCGCGCGTTCAGGAAGGTGGATTGAACCCATGTTCGTGATCCGGCAGGCCACGCTCGATGACCTTCCCACGCTGCTGAAGCTGGCGAAGATGGTGCACTTCATCAACTTGCCGGCCGACAAGGATCTGCTCTCCGAAAAGATTCAGGCCAGTCGCCTGAGCTTCACGGGCAAGGAAGCGAACGCTCGGGATCGCGAGTGGATGTTCGTCCTCGAGGACACCGCGAGTGGTGCAGTGATCGGGACGAGCGCACTGATCGGCTCGGTCTCGTGGCAGGGGCATCCGCACCTGTACTTTCAGGTGCGTAAGCGTGAGCACTACAGCAAGGACTTGGGAACGGGCCAAGTGCACGTCACCATTCAGCTGGGCTCAGATGAGTCGGGCGCGAGCGAGGTAGGGGGGCTGATCCTTTCGCCGGGCTATCGCGGTCACCCCGAAAAGCTCGGCGCGCTGCTGTCGCTGGTGCGATTCCACTTCATTGGAATGCACCGCTCGAAGTTCAGCCCCGTGATCCTTGCCGAGATGATGGGTGCGCTCGATCCCAACAGCGCGACGCCGCTCTGGGAGTACCTCGGCCGACGCTTCATCAACTTGAGTTACGCCGAGGCGGATCTCTTTAGCACCAAGAGCAAGGAGTTCATCCAGTCGCTCTTCCCCAAGAGCGAGATCTACATCAGTCTCTTGCCGCCTGAGGCTCGCAACCTGATCGGCAAGGTCGGTGACGAGACGGTGCCCGCGCTGCGCATGCTGGAAAAGCAGGGGTTCCGAGAAATGGACCACGTCGATCCATTCGATGGCGGTCCCTATCTGCAGGCGCGCCGCGACGAGATCCCGCTCGTGCAGTCGACGGCTCGATACAAGGTTGGCTCGCTTGGTCGCGGCAACGCCGAGGCGATCGTGAGCGCCCACGATCCTGAACATGGGTTCCGCGCGGTGCGCACGCGTGTCAGCGTGACGCGCGGTGCGGTCCGACTGCCTCGCGAAGCTGCGAATGCGCTCGGCGTGGTCATCGGCGGTGCGGTCGGCGTCACGGTGCTGAAGGAGCAGGGGCGTGGCACGTCAGCGACGAAGCGGCGCGCAGCGAGCTCCGGCGTCCGTCGCTCAAGGTCCAGTGCGAAGGGCGCTGAAAAGAGCGGCCAAACAGCGCGGACCGCTGCCAAGCGCGGCCAATCCGCGCGGACGACTTCCAAGCGGCGCTGATCCATGGGGCCTGCCAACCTGATCGATGGCCGCTGGCACCCGCTGGAAGCGGAAGGCGCCGATGTGACGAGCGTGAATCCGGCGCGTCCCGATGAAGTGGTGTGGAGCGCGCGAGCACGGCTTGAAGATGTTGACGCTGCAATCTCGGCTGCTCGACGAGCGCTGCCAGCATGGCGCATGGCGGGGGCAGAGTCTCGCGCGAGCGCGCTCAAGCGGTTCGCGGCCGTCGTGAGCGGCCGCGCCGAGGACATCGCTCGCGCCATCACCCGCGAGATGGGCAAGACTCTTGCCGAGTCCCGTTTGGAAGCCAAGCTCTTGGTCGACAAGATTGCGATCACGCTGGGCGATTCGTGCCAGGCTCGCGTGCGGCCGTGGGAGTTCACGGTGGCGCCGACCCGCCTGGGGCGTTGCAGTTTTCGATCCCATGGCGTGATGGCCGTGGTTGGTCCGTTCAACTTTCCGGCACATCTTCCACATGGACACTGGGTACCGGCGCTCCTCCTGGGCAACACGGTCGTCTTCAAGCCCAGTGAACGCACGCCGCTCGTGGGTCAGATCATGGCCGAGTGCATGCAGGCTGCCGAGCTGCCCGCTGGAGTGTTCAACCTTGTTCAGGGTGGGCCGAGTGTGGCCAAGGCCTTGGTGGCGCACGAGGGTCTGGACGGGATCCTGTTTACGGGATCGTGGCCCGTCGGACGGAGCATCATGCAGGCGAATCTTGAGCGGCCCGGGCGGCTGCTTGCGCTTGAGATGGGCGGCAGCAACGCGGCGATCGTCTTGGACGATGCGCATCGTCGGCAGTCGGTGCTGGAGTGTGTGCGCGCATCCTTTGCAACGACCGGGCAGCGATGCACCTGCACGCGACGCATCGTCGTGCACGAAGCTGCCGCGCCGTGGTTCATTCCGGCGTTCTGTCGGATGGCGAGCACGCTGTTGGTGGGGGATGGCGCCGGCGGCTCTCCGATCTTCATGGGTCCGCTGGCGACGGAGTCAGCCAGGCGCGCGGCGTTGGAGTTCCAAGCGCATGCTGCTGCGCGTGGCGCCACGATTCTGCTTCGTGCCGCGGCGCTCGATCGACCGGGCTGGTTCATGACGCCCGGCATCTTGAAGTGGCCACGGCTGACGCTTGAGCACGATGGTGAACTCTTCGCGCCGATCGTGCAGTTGGCCTTGGCGACGAGCGACGATGACGCGCTCGAGCAGGCGAATGCAACACGATTCGGCCTGGCGGCGAGCGTGTTCACCGCAACCCGCGCACGGTGGGATGCGCTCTGTCCGCGGATCGAGGCAGGGTGCGTCAACTGGAATGTGGGCACGGCTGGCGCCAGCAGCGCATTGCCGTTCGGTGGGCTTGGACTGAGCGGCAATCACCGCCCAGCCGCCGCCTTCAGCGTGGATTCATGCGCGGCGCCGATCGCGCACCTTGAAGAATCAAGCGATGCCGCTGCGGTGCCCGATGGCGCCCTGTGGGACGACACCTGGCTGGGTTGATGCCCGGCCCCTGATGAGGAGCGCGACATGCCGACTGACCTGCCCAGTGGACGCGAGCGACCGAGGTTCAGTGGACTGCCGACCTTCATGCGGCTTCCCGAATTGGACCGCGTGCGTGCCGAGCATCAGCCCGTCGAGTGGTGCATCTACGGTGTTCCGTTCGATGGCGGCACGACCTACCACCCGGGCGCGCGGTTTGGCCCGCGCGCGGTGCGCGATGCGAGCCAGTATGTGAAGCCGTGCAGCCCTGAGCTCGGCATCGATCTGGCGCAGCGGTTCAGCATGGCCGACGCGGGCGACAGTCCGGTTGCGCCGTACTCATGCTCGGACAACGTGGGCTTGGTGCAGGACTTTGCTACGGGTCTTGGCGATCCCGATCTGACGCGGCTCTTGGCCATCGGTGGCGACCACTCGATCGCCCTTGCGAATCTTCGCGTGGCATGGCAACGCGCGGGCCGGCCGTCGAGCGGTCTGCCGCTTGTTCACTTCGACGCGCATCTCGACACGGTCGATGTGGTGTGGGGCGAGCGCTACGGGCATGGCAGTTTTCTGATTCGCGCGATCGAGGAGGGCGTGGTCGATCCCAAGCGCACGCTGTCCCTGGGCGTGCGCGGTCCACTGAACACGCTGAAGGATCTTGACTTTGGGCGCGAGTCTGGGGTCACCGTCGTGGGCATGTCTCGGTGGGTCGAGGACCGCGCGTCGGTGGCGGCGATCATTCAGGAGTTCCGCGCTCAACTTGGCGACGACGAGTGCTATCTGACGCTCGACATCGATGTCTGCGATCCATCGTGCGCGCCCGGCACGGGCACGCCAGTGAGCGGTGGATTCAGCGCGGCCGAGCTCTTCTTGGCCCTGCGGTGGCTCGCGGGAATCCGACTCGCGGGCGCCGATGTGGTCGAGGTCTGCCCGTCACGCGATCCGGCGGGGATCACCGCGCTGCTTGCCGCGCAGGCTGCGTTCCAGATCCTGTGCATCGACGCTGCGGCGCATCCTGAGTGAGCGCCGACGCGAGCAACTGCGTCAAGCGCCCCAACTACGGCGTGCCGAGTCGTTCGTCGAGCCAGGTCGAGACCTGATCGAGCGCCACGCGCTCCTGCTGCAGCGTGTCGCGGTGGCGCACCGTGACCGAGCCGGTTGACGCGGTGTCGCCGTCGATCGTGAAGCAGAAGGGCGTACCGGCCTCGTCCATGCGCGCGTAGCGCTTGCCGATCGATTGCTTCTCGTCGAACTCGATCGTGTGCTTGCGGCGCAGCTCGCGGTAGAGCTTTTCGGCGATCTCAGGTTGACCGTCCTTCGCGGTCAGCGGATAGACCGCTGCCTTGATCGGAGCCATGCGCGGGTGGAATCGCATGACGACGCCACTGGGTCGCGCGGGATCGGGCGTGTACGCCTCGCACAGCAGCGCGAGTGCGCCGCGATCGGCGCCGGCGCTGGGCTCGACGACATGCGGGAAGTACCGCTCGTTACGGGCCTGATCGAAGTAGCGCATCTTCTCGCCCTTGCCGCAGTGGTTGGCATGCTGCGTCAGGTCAAAGTCCGCGCGGTGCGCCACGCCCTCGAGTTCGCCGTAGCCCGGCGAGGTGAACGGGAATCGGTACTCAATGTCGCTCGTGCCGGCGCCGTTCTTGGCGTAGTGGGCGAGCTCGTCGCGGTCGTGCTCGCGCAGCTGCAAGTTCGCGCTCGTGAGGCCGATCGACTGCCACCAACCGAAGCGCCAGTCACGCCACCAGCGGTACCACTCGACGGCGGTCGAGGGGTGGATGAAGAACTCAATCTCCATCTGCTCGAATTCGCGGCTGCGGAAAGTGAAATTGCGCGGTGTGACTTCGTTGCGGAAGGCCTTGCCGACTTGCGCGATGCCGAAGGGGATCTTGACGCGGCTCGTGTCGACCACATTCCAGAAGTTCGCAAAGATGCCCTGCGCGGTCTCGGGTCGCAGATACGCCATCGAGTCGTCGTCCTGCAGCGCACCGCAGTGCGTCTTGAACATCAGGTTGAACTGGCGCGGCTCGGTCAGTGAGCCGGCTTCGCTGGCGGACGGACCGATGCAGCGGGCGCGCTCGTCAGCGGAAATCGCGGTGAAGGGGCGCAGCACATGGTCGGCGCCGGGGGCATCGATCCGTTCGTACTTGCAGAGTGCCTTGGTCGCGCGGGTGCGCGCATCGTCATCGCCCTCGACGAACGCCCAGAGCCGCGCATCACCAGCCATGCGGCCGAGCACCACGAGGTGGTCAGCGCGGTATCGCTGCTTCGACTCGCGGCAGTCGACCATGGGGTCGTTGAACCCGCCGGCGTGCCCCGAGGCGACCCAGGTCTTGGGGTTCATGATGATCGTGCAGTCGACACCGACGATGTCGATCGGCTCGCCATCGGGGCCGGGCAATTCACGCTCGACGACATCGCTCCACCAAGCGTTCTTGAGGTTGCGCTTGAGCGCCGTGCCCAATGGACCGTAATCCCAGAAACCGTTGATCCCGCCGTAGATCTCGCTCGACTGGAAGATGAATCCGCGTCGTCGGCAGAGGGAGACGATGTCGTCCATTGTCTTGGGGCTGTCGCTCATGGAACGGGGGATGCTAACGGCACGACCCGGCTCCGATTGGGCCGTGGACCATGGTTCACAGAGGTTGCTCAGACCGTTCAGCGATCCGGTCGAGGCAGTTCGATCAGCTTCAGGAACTCGGCGCGTGTCGCGCCACTCTCAAGGAACTCGCCGTAGAGCTTGCTGGTGGTTGTCCACGCGCTGGGCTGATGCACGCCGCGGTAGCACATGCAGAAGTGACGCGCCTGAACGACCACCGCGACACCACGGGGCTTCAGGTGCTCCTCAAGCGCGTTGGCGATCTGTGCGGTCAACTTCTCCTGGACCTGCAGCCGCTTGGAGTAGAGCTCGACGAGCTTCGCGAGCTTCGAGAGTCCGACCACTTTGCCGTTGGGGATGTACGCCACATGGGCCTTGCCGATGAAGGGCACCATGTGGTGTTCGCAGTGGCTGTGCAGATCGATGTCCGAGAGCAGCACCATCTGGTCGTAGCCCTCGATCTCCGTGAAGGTCTTGGCGAGCACATCCTCTGGACGCATCGAGTACCCCATGAAGTGCTCATGCATGGCCTTGACGACCCGCTTGGGGGTTTCGAGCAGCCCCTCGCGCTCCGGGTCATCGCCGATGAACCCGAGCAGCGATTTCACCTGGGCCATCGCTTCCTTGACGCGGGGATCGTTGAGGTCAGGGTCCTTCATGGGACGGCGATCATAAGGGGCCACCGTCGCGGTCGCGTGGTAGCGTCCGGGGCATGACTGATCGTGAACGATGGTTCGCGCGTTGGGGCGTGGCGGCAGTCGGCCCGGGACCCGCCGTCACTCGCGGCAAGGCGGTGGCGTGATGGCTTGGCGCCCTGCGCGTGCGGATGTTTGGTCCGGCCGGGACGACGGCAACGATCCGCGCGCGCGCCGTTGGCACCAAGCGGTCCGCCCGTGGGAGTGGAACAGCAACGAGTCGGTTCAGCGCACGGTCGTCATCCTCGGCTATGCGGTGGATGCAGGCGTGCGACGCAACAAGGGGCGAGCGGGTGCGGCCGAAGCTCCCGCCGCGCTTCGTCGTGCGTGTTCGAATCTGCCGTGCCCCGGCGCACCGATCGCGCTCGCCGATGGAGGCGACATCATCGCTGATGGTGACGATGTGCTCGGCGCGCAAGTGGAGCTTGCGCGTCGCGTCGCGAACGCACAGTCGCGTGGCGCGCGCACGCTCGTCTTCGGTGGCGGTCACGATGTGGCATTTGGTCACTGGCTCGGTCTGGCGACGCAGGATGGAACTGCTCCGCGTGATGGTGTGACCGCGAGCGTGAATCTGGACGCGCACTTGGACAATCGACCTGTTCCGCCCGAGGGCCCCAACAGCGGGACCAGCTACTCGCAGATGCACGCGTGGTGCGTCGCGAACGCGCGCTCCTTCGCCGCGCTCGCGCTGGGGATCCAGCGTGCAAGCAACACCGCGGCGCTCTTCGCGCGAGCCGAGGAACAGGGCTATGCGTGGCAGGGGCCAGCGTCGCTTGCGTCCAGTCGGATCGATGCTTCGCTCGCGGCGATCGCGCGACACGAGCGCGTGCACCTGACCGTCGATCTGGATTGCTTTGCTGCCGCCTATGCGCCGGGCGTGAGTGCCCCGACGCCGCTGGGCGTCGGCCCCGAAGCGGCCGAGAGCATCCGCCGGTGCATCGCTTCATGCCATGTGTGCGGTGCGGACCTTGCCGAACTCGCGCCGGCACTCGATCCTGATGGCCGAACCGCCCGACTCGCGGCCGCGCTCGCCTTCGAAATCGTGGACGCTTGGTCGATGCTGCGTTGAGCAGCGGCAATCGGCCCCGTGCGAGCGTGTTCGTCAGTGCTCTGGTTCGGTCTTGGGCGCGCGACGCTTGCCCGGGTCAGGCATCGCGGGCGGCGTGGTCGCTGGGCGTTGGCCGATCGGGATCGTTCCATCCTGAAGCCACCGGGCAGGTGGCAAGGCTTGGCTCCATCGCTCGTGGCGCTCGCGGAGCATGGTGTACGCGTCCACCGAAACGTCCGAAGCGTTGATCGCCTCGATGGGATCTTGGTCGATGCGGTAGATCGATGGTGCCCCATCAAGTGGAATGACATACTTGAGGCCGGAGAACATCGTGGCCGCACTCTGTCCGGCTTGCCAATGCAATTCGGCGTGCGGAAGTCCCGCGGAACCGCCGGTGACGAAGGGCAACAGATCGACGCCCTCACTCGATGCGAGTGCCGGCTGGCCAAGCGCTGCGACCACCGTGGGCAGGACATCGGCGCCGGTCACGGGATTGGAGTAGGTCGTTCCAGGCTCGATGCGGCCTGGCAGTGTGATGATCATCGGCACGCGCAGGCCGCCTTCGAAGCATGTTCCAAAGTCGCCGTTCAGCGAGCCGTTCGAGGATCCCCACGCGATCGATCCGCCCGTGTCGCCGACGACGACGACCATCGTTCGCGCCGTCTGCCCCGTTGCGTCGATCGCCTTCAGCATGCTTCCGATCGATCGATCGAGTGAACGCAATGAAGCGGCCATGTCGCGGTGCCGACCCTCCAGCGTGGGGAAAGCGGCAAGGTCATCGGCCGTCGGCAAGAGAGGTGGCGAGAGCCCCGGCATCGCGACGACGAGCATCCACGGTTTCGATCGCTCGCGCTCGATGAATCCGGTGGCGCAGGCCGTCATCGCGTCGTCGAGGCGTTCGAACTCCTCATGCACCGCACCGAGGCTGCGCAGCGAGAATCCGTCATCCTTGCCAGGTCGAGGCTTGCGCGTGCGCGTGGCGTGGGCGAGGAAGCAATCGAACTCGAAGCCCATCGATCTGGGCGCCTGGGCGGCCGTCACGCCCATCTGCCACGAGCCGACGAATCCCGTGGTCCAACCGCCGGATGCGAGCACGGATCCGATCGTCGGAGTTGCCGGGACCAGACCGCGAGCCGCAGCATCGGGTGACGAGGCTTCGTCCCCCATGGGCATGGTGAACTCGAAGCCCAGGTCATTCGGCCAGCGACCTGTGAGAATCGCCGCGCGCGCCGGCGACGGCTGTGGCGACGCTGCGTAGGCCCGATTGAGCACCACGCCTTGAGCGGCGAGCGCGTCGAGATTGGGCGTGGCGCCCAAGGTCGATCCGAGGAAGCCGACATCGCCCGTGCCCACGCGATCGAGCACGATGATGAGCGCGTTGGTTCGATCGTCACTCGGCGCCCGATCATCGTGCGCGAGGGCCGTGTGACGCAGCAGCAGGGCAGCTGCAACAACGACGCAGCAGCGGAATCGCAGCATCAGCTGCCTGCAAGGGCCTTGCGGGCCGACGAGAAGAGCAGCACGACGACCGCTCCGATGACCGCGGCGACGATCGCGATGATCGCGGTGCCGCCTTCGGGCTCGGGCGGCGGGGCGGACTTCATTCCCTCGGCGACCTTGATGGCCTCGTCGCGTTCGAAGGTGGCGCGGTCCCGCTGCTCGCGCGCCGCCACGGCATCCTTGCGGGCCTGATCCAGGCTGGCATCGAGCTTGCTGCGTTCGGCGGAACTCGCGTCGCCTGCGCTCTTCGCCGTGGAGAGTTCTTCGGTGGCCTGATCCACGCGCTTCAGGGCAGCATCTCGCTGGTCCTTCGCTGCGTTGGCTTCGGCCAGCGCCGTCGCGGCGCGACGGTCGGCCTCTGCGGCGGCGCGCTTGGACTCTTCGGCGTCACCCTGCGCCTTGACGGCGATGGCCTTGGACTCCTCGGCCGCAGCGCGGGCTTCGGTGGCGACGCGAGTGGCTTCGGTCAGCGCCTTGTCCCGTTCGGCCAACTGCACGGTCATGCGTTCGATCGACCGGCTCGACTCGGACGCTTCGCCCCGCAGGGCATCCACCTCGGTCACGAGCTCGCGATTGCGCGCCTCAAGTTCGCGCGTACAGGATGGGAGTGTGGCCAGGCAGACGAGAACGAGTGCAACGATGATGCAGCGCATGCTGGGAATCGTAGCGATCTGAATCATGATCCGGCAGCCGCGAGCCGAGCCGGGTCGACCATCGACAGATCGATCGAGGGGCGGCGACCATCGATCAGGTCGGCGACGAGCTCGCCGGTCACCGGTCCAAGCGTCATGCCCAGCATCGCATGACCGGTCGCGAGCAGCAGACCGTCCGCTCCCGGGATCCATCCGATGGCGGGCATGCCGTCCGCCAGGCAGGGGCGCCAGCCCGACCAGTGTTCGCTGGCGCGAGCGGCATCGATGCCCCGCAAGTACGCCCGCGCTCCGGCGGTGAGCATCGCCAGCCGCCGTGGCATCGGACGCGCATCGAGCGGACTGATCTCGAGCGTTCCGGCCAAGCGCAATTGGCCGCCCATCGGCGTGACGGCGATGAAGGTCTCGTGAAGAACGCAGGCCGTGGCAGGAACGCCGGGCATGCCGTCGAGTTGCGTGTGATAGCCGCGCGCTCCCTGCATCGGCAGGTGAAGCCCTGCCTGGGCGGCAAGGCCGGTGCTCCACGCGCCGGCGGCGAGCACGACCGTTGCGCCATCCACTTCCGTGCCGTTGGCGCACACCACGCCGGTGACTCGGCCTGTTCCATCGCGCACCAAGCCGGTCGCATCCCATGCGGGGCCGGTCAACACGCGCACGCCACGACGCTCGAGCGCGCGCGCCAGAGATTTGGTGTAGGCACGAGGATCGATGTTCGCGCTGTCCTTGTGCAGGATGGCGCCAGCCACGGCGTCGGTGAAGCAGGGACTCATCGCCCGCAGCGCCGCGCCGTCGATTCGATCATGCGTGAAGCCGTGGGGGGACAGCATGGCCGCCTCTGCCTCGGCTTCGTCCATGTTCTTCTCATGGAGCACGACATCGAGCCAACCCGTGCGGCGGTAGCCACAATCAATCGACTCGCGATCGATGGTGCGCTCGAACCGCTCGAGCGAGCGCCAACCCAACTGGCACAGCGTGACCATGCAGCGATTCAGATGCTCTTGGTTGCAGTGCTGATGAAAGCTCCACAGCCATGAGATCAGGCCCGGATCGAGCCGCGGCCGGATGTACAGCGGGCTGGTGGGATGGAGCATCCACTTCAGGCCGCGCACGCTCACGCCAGGCCGTGTGAGCGGGGGATGGCCGATCGAGAGCATGCCTGCATTCCCGCACGACGCGCTGTCGTGGATCATCTCGCGATCGAGGACGATGACATCGTGGCCACGCTCGCTGAGTTCGTACGCCGTCGAGAGGCCGACGATGCCGCCTCCGACGATCACGATGGTCTGCTTGCTCATGATCGGGCTATTCTAGGACTGCTCCATGTCGAGGAGCGTGCAAGGAGAGACCATGGCCTTCGGCATCGGCATCATTGGCTGCGGTGGGATCGCTGGCGTGCACGCGCAGGCTGCAACGCGCGCGGGCCTTCCGATCGTGGCGGTCTGGGACATCAAGCCTGATCGTGCACAGCGTCTTGCGCAGACGCACGGTGCGCGCGTGTGCGCGAGCATCGATGAACTCGTGGCCATCCATGAGGTGAAGGGCGTGGCCATCTGCGTGCCCAATGACTGCCACCATCCCTGCGCGATCAAGGCTCTGACTGCGGGCAAGCATGTGCTGCTCGAGAAGCCCATGGCGATGGACCTGCCGCAGTGTGACGAGATCGCGGCCGCCGCCGCGCGCTCTGGAACCACACTCCAGATCGGCTTCGTGTGTCGCGGAAGCCCTGCAGCGCGCTGCGTCAAATCCTTCATCGATGCCGGTCGGTTCGGCTCGATCCATCACATCAAGTGTGCGCTGTACCGCCGACGCGGCATCCCTGGGCTTGGAGGCTGGTTCACGACCAAGGCGCGGTCGGGCGGCGGCCCGCTGATCGATCTTGGCGTGCACATGCTCGATCTGTCGCTCTGGCTCGCGGGTTCGCCGCGTCCGGTGCGGGCGAGTGGAGCGACCATGAGTGGACTGGGCGCTGCGATGCGCGACTACACCTACACCTCGATGTGGGCGGGGCCGCCAAAGTTTGACGGCGTCTGCGATGTCGAAGACTGCGCGACCGCGCTCGTGCGCTGTGAGGGTGGCCTGACGATCGAGATGAATGTGTCCTGGGCCGCCAATCTTCCCGAAGGTCACCTGAAGGACGGTTTGTGCGTCATCGGATCCAAGGCGGGTGCAGCGTTCCAGGTCTTCGGGAAAGAGGTCACCATCGCAACGGAGGAGGAGGGTCACTTGGTCGATCTCAAGCCTCACTTCGTGGCCGACGACCCGGAGCGTCAGATGTGGGACGAGCAGTACCGACAGTTCATCGATGCGGTGGAGGGTCGGGCACAGCCACACGCCGACGCGCCGGCCGGGCGCCGCGTGCAGGCACTGGTCGAAGCGATCTATCGCAGCGCGGACGAGTCGCGCGAAGTTGAAGTCGCGGGCAGCCGCCCGTGATTCACTTGCCCTTCTTGTAGGTCTCGAGCGTCTCCTGCATTTCCTTCGCCATGGGAGTGTCCTTGGACAGGCTCACGGCCTTCTCCTGGAGCTCGATCGCCTTGGCGTTCTCGCCGCGTTCCCAGTGCACTCGGGCGAGCGTGTCAAGGATCGCGCCGTCGGCTCCCTTCGCGGCCTCGTTGGCGGCGGTCGCAGCCTTGAGGCAGAAGTCGAGGTTGCGCTTCATGACCGAGTCGTCCTGCACGGCGAACCAGGCAA
>VGXL01000011.1 GCA_016873315.1 Phycisphaerae bacterium
GAAGTCAGGCTTCATGCCGCGCGAGACTGTTCCGCGCACCGTGACGGTCCCCTTCTCGCTCAGAAGCGGCTTGGCAAAGGCTTCCGCATCCTGCGCGCCGAGGAATTCCAGCGAAAACACGCGGCTCTCCATCTGCCGGCGGGCAGCATCGAGTTCCGCCAGTTCCTTCTTGGTGTAGACCAGGATGAAGTCGCCCTCTTGCCGGCTTGCGAAGCCGCGCACCTCGAGCACGGCCTGCAGCGCGGCATCGAAGGGCACATCGAACAGATTGACCGTGACCTTGCCCTTGACGCCCTCGCTGGCCACGATGTTGCGCTGCGTCTTGATGCTGAAGAGCTCAAGCAGCGTGACGATGTCCATGCCCTGGGCCTGCAGGGTCACGGTGCCATGAGGCGTGATTTCGATGATCGGCGCCGGTGGCGGATCCGCCGTCTCAGCTGACGGTGCCTCGAGCGCCGGGGACTCTTGGTCTGCAGCGGTGGCCGCGGTTGCACCGGCGTCGGTGGCTTCTGAGGCTGGAGTGGCGTGGGTCGGCGCGGGCGTTGGCGCCGGCGCGGACTGCGAAGCTGGTGTCGATGCCGGCGCGGCCTGCGGAGCTGGCGCTGCTGCTGGCGCGGCCTGCTTCGAACCCGCTGCGGGCGCTTGTGCGTGAACGGCGACGGTGCCAACCGCGAGCAGCATTGTTGCCGTGATCAGCGACGGCACTCCAAGCGAGCGGCTTGCGATGAAACGCGGCGAAGTTGTCCTACGCGATCCGTGCATCGGTCCTTCCGAGCCCGCGTCCTGCGGGCGGTGTCGGCACTCCGACACCTCGGCTGCATCGGCATTCGCGTGGAGTACGGTGAGAATTGGTGTGTTCAAGGGCTTGCGTACCAGCGCTCCGTCATGCCTCCTGTGGTCGGAGCGATTTCCAGTTCCAACCTGTCCGACGCCCCTGGGATGGACAGTTCGACGATGGGGGCCGTGGCGCCGGGAGCGACGGCCAAGGCCCCATAATGATTGAATGCAAGCACGCCAGAAGCGGCTCCTGCGATCGCGACGCGCACATTCATGGCTTCCTCAAAGCCCCCCGGACCGAAGGTCACCACGGTGTTCTGAGCACCGCGCGCCAGCGTGTACCCCTGCGTGCCGATCGTGAGCACTGCCGGTTCGGTCGGGTTCGCCAGACTCCACGCCTGAGCCGCCATGACATCGGCGCAGAGTCGTTCACGCGCGGCGATCAGTCGGCCATGCGACGAATCGAGCATCGCGGGGAGCACCACGGCCGCCACGCTGCTGATGATCACCAGCACGATCGACAATTCGACCAGGCTGAAGGCTCGGCGGCTCCGGTGGTGCATGGCTGGGCTCATTCAGAAATCGACTCGGATACGGGTTGGAATCGACTGGGATCCGCCACGCGGCGGCGGCGCGCCTTCGGTGAGCCCCGTGATGTCATCGAGCGCGTGGTCGTAGAAGAAGCTGGCCGAGTTGCGCATGATGACGTGGTTCGCGCAGATGCGACCGTAGATCTCTGTCTTCCCGCGGAGCCACACAGGATTGGTCGGCATGAAGATCGAACCGATCACGGAACTGTTGTTGAAGTCCCAGAGGAAGATCGAGCTCAAGAACGCGGGATCGGGGTAGATGCGCACGCGCCACGGCTCCATGTACTGCGGCTCAGCTGGCGCATGATCGCTGCATGCGTTCGCCTGCCACTGACCCATCCACGCCTTCTTGTGCGGATCGCCCTGCTTGAGTGAGGCACTCGATTCGCTCGCGCAGACCCACTCCTTCCCGACCCACGAGCCGGTCATCGCCATGTCGTAGGCCACGAACAGCAAGAGTTGCGAGTTTTCCTTGAGTTCGATGGTGCTGTTGGTGCTCGCGAAGCTCTTGGCATCCAGATCGAACCACATGCGGGCCTTCATCACGATCTTGACGTTCCCGTTGATGATGAGCTTGCTGTTTTCAAGCTTGAGCTTGTCATCGATCCGGTACACGCCGCTGTTCATGGTCACGGTGCTGCCGTTCACGATGTTCATGTCGCCGCCACCGATCGGGATCCCGAAAAACTCGTTGCACTTGACGCGCATGGGATTGAGCGTGATGGTGGTCGCGCTGTAGGTCTTGTTGCCAGTGATCGTGGTTCCGCCCGCAAAGCTCGGCTCAGCCGGGGGCTGGATCGGGCGTGCACTCTCGCCCTGCGCCATGCGCACCACCTCCACCTCGTCCGCGCTGCCTCCCGAGACGGTCACACTCTGCGCACCGTATGGATGGTGCAGGTACGCGCCGATCTCGTAGTCATAGGAGTTCGGGAGAACTTCCCAGTTCGCTGCGACGAGCGGGTTGCCGCCAAGAAAGCGATACAGCGTGTCAGCTGTGCCGTAGCTCAGGTGCGCCACGCCGGCCAGCGCAGCACGCTTGACCGTTGCCGATTGGCTCGCGATGGCCGTGGCCATCGACGCTTGGGTTCCGGGCACATCGACTGGCGCGCCTTCGAAGTACGCGCCCTCGCCGAGTTCGACGCCCTCCATGCCGAACCACCCGCGTTCAGCCTGCGTGCCGATGTTGATGGGCAGTTCCTGCTCGCTCGTCGGAGCACGCTCCCACCGCCCAACGAAGTTGTCGCCTTCCATCGTCATGAGCTTGTTCGCGAAGATCGCGTACTGGCCCTTCACGAGGGATTGCAGCGAAAGCTGCGCGGTCATGCCGTAACTCGTCCCGCCGATCGTGACCGTGATGCCTGCTTCAAACTCCGTCGTCGCGGCACCAGGGGCTGCGCCAGTCGCCACATCAGAGATCGAGACATTGAGCACAGCCCCGTTGCTCATGACATAGTTCTGGAGCAACACACCGTCGCTCAGGGCGGCGCGCCACTGAGCGGCCAGCGTCGCATCGGGTTCCTGAAAGATTCGCGCGAGCATCTCGCGCGACAACGCAAGGCCCTCGGCTGCGGCGAGCCGGCTTTGCGCGGCCTGCGCCATGTTGGCGCCGATCTCGACCGAGCCCGATCGAGTCTTCACGAAGGCCGTGCCGGCGGTCGCCGCAACACCGAGGGCGAACAGGGCCATCACGAGGGCCGCGCCACGGCGGCGCGATTGCTTGGAGCGCTTCATCATGATCCACCTCCACAGATTGGATGGACATCGGGAAACGGCAGGTGTTCGTCAAGGCGGACATCCAGGCGTAGCTCTTCTTCCCCCGTCGGGTCGCCCGCGTCGTCGAGGCGTTCGCGCATGAACGCAAACTCAACGCCCAGCGAGCGATTGGTGCAGATGCTGGTCGTTCCGTAGGTGAACTGTGGTGCAGCCGCCACGACGCCGTCTCGAGCCATCGGTGCAAGGCCCTCGGCGATCGGGAAGATGGTCAGTTGCCCGGCGGCACGAAGATCCTCAAAGACGCTGTTCCAGTACGCCGCATCCACCGTGAAGTAGCGATCGCCCTGCCCTGCCGGAATGGTCGCCGGATTCACGACCGCTTCCTTCAGCGACCACGAGCCATCGGCTTCCTGCTCGAAGAGCAGCCAGTGCAGTTCGTCCGCCGTCAGGTTGATCAGATCGAACGCCGATTCGGAGCCTGAGCCCGAATCCTCAAGCATTTCCGACGGCAGCCAAAGAAGCGTGCGCTGTTGTCCCTGCTCGAGCACCATGCGGCTTTCAAGCAGCAGACGCGAGACATGGGCCTGCACGGCAGCGGTCCGCACGATGGCCGCCGCGCGGACATCCTGCAGTCGCAAGGCGCGGTGGAACGTCCCGAGGAATCCAGCCACAGCACCGGCGACCATCGTCACCGTGACCGTGGCCACCATCAGTTCAAGCAAGGTGAATGCGCGAGGACGCCTCATGGCGATGCCCCCTGCGTTTCTTCCCAGGTCTCTGGCCGGAATCGACGCAGCACAGCGAGTTCGCGTTCCGCACCATCCTCATCGAGGTCGTAGACGGTCACGGTGACTTGCCATCCAGACAGCACCAATCCGGAAAAGCCAGGAATCGCTTGCGGCTCAGCGGCCACGGTGGTGCGACGCCCCATCTCTTCCATCAAGCCAGGCATGGCAGTTCCATCGGATGCCAACAGCGCGCCGGGCTCTTCGTGGCCAGCAAGATTCGGCACCAGTCCATAGTCGGTCGTGAGTGCCTGCGACATGCGGCTCTCGGCGCACGCTGCAGCGAGCGTGATGCGCAAGGCGTCTTCTTGTGCGGCGATGCCCGCACTGATCGCCGTCGAGGCTGCCGCTGCGGCCATGGCCACGATGACCAAGGACACGAGGCATTCCACCAGCGTGAAGGCGCGTCGCGCACTGTTCATGAGGAATGTGGTCGGACGAATCGACATAGCGCTTCATCCAGAACCTCCGATCTGGCGGAATCGACGCAAGCAACAGCTTTCGCGCTCATCGTGAAAAAAAAGTGCTCGATCGCTTGAGTCGCCCCTCTCTGCATCCGACGCTCTTCCCGGCGGACATTTGGAACCGCGGGGACCGTCCCTGGCAGCCAACCGCCAACGCAAGGTTCCAGCCTTTAGGAGGGCTTCCCATGACGACTCAGTACGCCTCGACCAACGGAAACAACAGCACGTGGACCAATGGCAAGCGCGGCGGTAAGCGCGCCTTCACCCTGATCGAAATCCTCATCGTGGTGGTGATCTTGGGTGTGCTCGCCGCCCTGGTCGTGCCCAGCGTGACCAGCGCTCTGGATGACGCGAAGACCGAAGCTGCCGAAGCTCGCGGCTCGCAGATTCTGACCATGGTCACCCGCTTCAACCAGTTCCAGCCCGGTGGCGCTTCGATCTCCCTGCCCTCGGCGGCCGGTGCGATCACCACCACCGAACTCGACAAGCTCGTGACCGCGGGCTACTGCGAAAGCGACGACATCACGAACCAGCTGACCAACAACACGACCTGGTACTACGACCCGACCACCAAGACGATCGCGCCGCAGTGATCCTGTCGGTTGGAACCTGAAGACGCGGCGCGCCGTGCACGGGCAACCGTGCGCGGCGCGCAGCACGAAGGGACCGAGTGAAACTGGAGGGAATCGCATGTTCAAGGCACTCGCACCACGAACGGACATCGCCATCGACTTCGGCACCGACCGAACCCGGCTGGTGCAATTGAGCCAGGATGGGCTCGACGCGACCATCGATGCGGCGACCGAATTCGAAGCCTCGCCCTTCGCGACCTCGGGCGCCGAGATCACGATTGAGCCAGGTTTCGTGCAAGCGCTTCGGTGCGCACTGAAGTCCGGCGGATTCGCCGGCCGTCGATGCGCCCTCACGATTCCGTGTTCGTCACTCTTGGTGGACACGGCCGAACTGCCGCTCCTGGCGAAGGACGAACTCGTTCAAGGCGCGATTTGGGAGGCCGTTGACCGATTCGGCCTCGATCGCGATGCCATCCATCTGGGCACGCTGCCGCTCGGCAACGGAAGCCGTTCTGGTGGCGCGACCGAACATCTGCTGGTGGGCATCCGGCGCCAGGTCGCCATGGCCCTGACCGATTGCGTTGCGCGCGTGGGACTTGAACCCACGCGCATCGAAGCTGCACCGCTGGCCGCACTTCGCACCGCTTGGCGCGGCATGAAGATGGCCACGGCAGGCGGCTGCTTCGCCGTGCTTCATCTTGAAGATGGCAAGGCTGGATTGAGCATCATGTCTGGCTCCGGCCTCGCGTTCCACCGCGCGTTCGATTGGAAGCCGGCCTCGAGCGGCGGATCGAAGGCTGACTGGATTCCCGTCGAGGGCGAGGATCCAGGAACCGCCCGGGTTTTCCGCTGGTACGGCTTGGCCGAAGAAACACTGCAGTGCTTCCGCCACATCGATCGCAAACTCGGCGGCGCATGGCCATCGCAACTGGTCCTCACCGGGCCGGCGGCGACGGATCCCGCGCTGACCACAGCGCTCTCGAGCGTGTGCAGTGTGCACGCGCTCGCCGTCGGGCTCGCGCCTGGCGTGGAGCAAGGCGTGCTCGATCCCATGGCATCGCCGTGCGCATGGAGCGCCGCGCTCGGCAGCGCGCTCTCTGGACAAGCGAGCAGCAGCGGACGGAGGGCCGCATGAACGAGTTCCATGTCAATCTCCTTCCGCCAGAAGCACTGCGCCATGCGGGGATTCGGCTGCGCCGTCGCGTCGTCGCGCTGGCTGCGACCGCGTTCGCCGTCACGCTTGGCGGACTCGCCGCGCACAGCTTCAACGAGAGCCGATCGGCCGCAATTCGCGTGGCCGTCGCGCAGGATCTGCGCGAGAGCGCCCAGAGCATCGATGATGTGCATGCCATGCTCATGGCTGAGCGCGAACACTTGAAGCGCCTCGTGTCGTGCCAGCAAACCGTGGCCCTTCCGGCCCAGGCGAGCGATGTGATCGCCACGATCAGCCATCTCCTGCCTGATGGCGTCTCGCTGCATGCCATGAAGATCAGCATCAGCGAGTCCAAGCCGACCGTTGCGCGCGGCCAGGCCCAACCTGCCCCCGCCAACCAGCAGGGCCAGCCCAAGCCTGTCACGCTCGATGTCGCGCTCGCCGGTCACAGCATGACCTTGGCCGCCGTCTCGGAGTTCGAGCAGCGCCTGAGCGCACGCGCACCATTTGTGAGCGTCAGGCGCAACGAAGTCAAGCAAGACGGCTCGGGGGAGCAGGCCTTCAGCCTCACCGTCCGCGTCGACCCGTGGGCACAGCCCGACGGCGCTGAACGAGTCGTTTCAAGGAGCAAGCCATGACGAGCTGGCCCACCATCAGTCGCGAATCCGCCTTGGCCGCTGGCACCACGCTGGCCGGGACCATCGTCGTGCTCGGCATGTTCGTGGTGCCGAACTACGCGCGCGCCTCTGATCTGCAGCGCCAGCGCGCCAAGCTCGAGCAGAGCACCGAGCAGTACTTGGCCAAGCGAGCGGATCTTGAACGCCTTCAGGGCGAGGTGACCACCCTTCGTCGGGACGTCGAACATGAGTGGCGGATGGTGCCGAACTCCCCTGCCGAGAGCCGGCTCGGCGATGCCGTCAGCCGAAGCGTCGATGGCAAAAGTGTGCTGGAAAACTCAGTCAAGCTCGGTGAGCCGATGGACTTCGCTCCGGCGGGTTCGAAGCCTGGCGACTTCCAGCGGCGAAGCGTGCGCGTGGACATGGTTGGCGACTTCGCCGCGGTCTTCGATGTGATCAACTCGATCGACGACAGCCGCGCGTGGAATCGAATCTCGAGCATCGATCTGCGAAGGACCGACGGAAGTTCGATCGCAGCCCAGATCGACCTTGAGGAGTACTTCCTCGCGCCGCCATCTGCGCAGAGTCCGAGCGGAGGCACACCATGAGTGCAGTCTCTTCAACTTGGAACGAGTGGTGCAGCAAGCTCGGCGTGAATCCCAAGCAGTTCGCGCTGCTCGGAGGCGTGGCGATCGCCGCAGTCGGTCTGCTGATGTTCAAGGTCGCTGGCCCCGCCAAGCCTGCCAAAGCCTCAGCCGCCAAGCCAGACGCGGTGGCTTCTGCTCCGGAGCCCGCTCGGCCCAAGCCCGTCGAGTTCGTGCTCGAGGAGCATCCATCCGGTAATCCGTTCGCTCCCCTGAACTTCTCGGCCTCGAATGCGGTGCGACAGGCCCGATCTGGCGAGGGCGCGCCCGTGGCGTCGCCCGCTGCCCCTGCGGCGTTCGACCTGACTGCCACGCTGTCGGGCGAGTTTGCGGTCATCAATGGCAGGACCGTCCGCCGCGGGGACGCTGTTACCGAGCCATCCACAGGGATTTCTTGGGTCGTGCGAGAGATCGGGCTTCGGCATGCCGAACTTGAATCCGATGGTCGAGTGGTGAGGATCGCCCTGGACGGGTGATCCTCTGACTCCTCGGAGTCGGGAGGCACGATGGTCCGCAACAATCCCACCCCTCACGCTGCAGCGCCGCATGTCGACGCCGCGCCCACATCGCTCGGCCAAATCCTGATCGACTGGGGCGACCTGACACCGTCGCAGTTGCGCGAGGCCCTTGCCATCCAATCGTCGAGCACATGCCGCCTGATGCTGGGCGAAGTCATCGTGCAGCAAGGTTGGATCACCAACGAGCGATTGTTGCAGGCGGTGGCCACGGCGCGTGGCCTGCCCTTCATCGAGGACTTGTCCTCTGCCTGCGAACCCGGCGCGCGTGCGCTCATTCCGCCTGATCTGCGTGAACGGCACACCGTGATCCCGGTCCGTCTCGATGGCGGAGAGCTCATCGTCGCCACGGCTGAGCCCGAAGACTTCTTCGTGCTCGAGGACCTGACGAGGACGAGCGGCTTCCGCGTGCGATTCGTCGTTGCAACGGCCGAGTCGATCCGCGCCGCGCTCGCGGGTGGCGGCATCGACGAGCCCGAGCCCTCGCGCTCGAACGAGCAAGCCGAAGAGATCTTCGCCGAAGTCGACGAGGCCCAGTTCACCGTTGCGGAGAACGAGGCCGCCGAACTCGCGGCCGAGGACGCCACCGGCACGAGCGGTCCAGTCGTCAAGCTCGTGAACTTCATCATTGCCGGAGCCGTCGCCGACGGTGCGAGCGACATCCACATCGAACCCGACGATGGCTCGCTGCGGATTCGTTACCGCATCGACGGCGTGCTCTCGATCAAGACCAACGTCCCCTGGCGCATGCACGCCGCGATCGCGAGCCGCGTCAAGATCATGGCGCGACTGGACATCAGCGAGCGCCGCGTTCCGCAGGACGGCGAGATCGCCATCAAGGTCAACGGCAAGCCCATCGATCTTCGCGTCAGCACGCTGCCGGGCAAGTTCGGCGAGAAGATCGTCATGCGCGTGATCGACACGAGTTACGCCAAGCTCGGCCTTGAGAAGCTCGGCTTCCGCCCGGCCATGCTCGAGCGCTTCCGTTCGGTCATCGACGAACCCCACGGCGTCGTGCTCGTCACTGGTCCGACCGGAAGCGGCAAGAGCACCACGCTCTACTCCGTGCTGCAACAGTTCGACACCACCGAACTGAACCTGAGCACCGTCGAGGATCCAGTCGAAAGCAACCTTGCGGGCGTGCATCAGGCGCAAGTGAATGTGAAGGCTGGCCTGACCTTCGCTGGCGCACTGCGCGCCCTGCTGCGCCAGGACCCTGACATCATCATGGTTGGCGAAATCCGCGACAGTGAAACCGCGCAGATCGCCGTCCAGGCCGCGCTCACCGGCCACATGGTCTTCAGCACGCTGCACACCAACGATGCCCCCAGCGCGGTGACCCGCTTGCAGAATCTTGGCGTCGAGCCATTCCTCGTCGCCGCTTCGCTGCGTGGCGTGCTCGCCCAACGCTTGGTGCGCCGCATCTGCAAGCACTGCAAGACCGAGTATGAGCCCGACGCCTCGGAACGCGCAGCGATGGGTGAGTTCGGCGTCCACGCTGAGCGGCTCTGGAAGGGTGCCGGATGTCGTGCCTGTCATGACCGCGGCCTCAGCGGCCGGCTCGGCTTGTACGAACTGCTCGTCCCCGACACGGATGTGCTCGAGGCGATCTCTGCACGAACGGAACCTGCCGCGCTCAAGCGAATGCTGCGCGACAAGGGATTCGAGACCCTGTGGGTCGACGGAATGCGCAAAGTGATCGACGGTCTGACCACCACGGAGGAGGTGCACGGTGCCTGCCGCCATTGATGCCAGCCTGATTGGTGCGGTCGACGCACCTGCCCCACGCAAGTTCGCCTACCGCGCCCGGCGCGGCAGCGGCGAGCTCGTGCGTGGCGTGCTCGAAGCTCCTACTCACGAGGCCGCCGTCCGCCAACTTCGTCGCGATGGACTGATCGTCCTGAGCATTGAGTTGGGCGACCTTGCGGCAGCCATCGGTCAGAAGGGTGCAATCTCGCGCAACCGTCTGAGCGCGCGCTTCAGCAACGACGATGTCATCGCGCTCTGCCAGCAACTTGCGGTCATGATGAAGACCGGCGTGCCACTGGCCGAGGCGCTCGAAACCTTCAGCGAACAAGCGGCGCGCGCCGAGGTCGCCACGGTGGTCCGCTCCATCAAGGACGACATCTGTGAGGGCGAGGAGTTCAGCGCAGCGCTCGCGAAGTGGCCGCGCGTCTTCCCTGCGATCCTCGTCAGCCTGATGCAGGCTGCCGAGGCCAGCGGCACGATGGACGAAATGCTCTCGCGAGTCGCGAAGGACCTGCTCAAGGCGCGCAAGACCGCCAAGCAGGTCAAGGGCGCCATGGTGTACCCAGGCATCATGCTCGCGGTGGCGATCACCGCAGTCACGGTCATCATGATCTTTGTGCTGCCGACCTTCGCACCGCTCTTCAAGGCGCAAGGCGATCGGCTCCCGGTGCTGACCAAGTGGTTGATGGCCACCAGCGCATTCCTCAAGGGATGGTGGCATCTGTACCTGCCGGCCGTTGGCGCGTTCTGCTTTGCCGTCACGGTCGCAGCGCGCACCGCGCGTGGCAAACTCGCGATCGACTGGGCAAAGCTCAACATGCCGATCATCTCCCCGATGTTCCGTCAGCTTTATGTGGCCCGCATGACGAACACGATGGGCACGCTGCTCGCCGCTGGCGTTCCGCTGCTCGAGGTCATTCGCATCACAAAGGCCGTCACGGCCAACACCTACTGGGATCGCATGTGGGATGACCTGCGCGAGCGCGTCAACCACGGACAAGAAATGAGCCCGACGCTCCTGCAGGCGGAGTTCATCCCCCGCAACATCAGCGCGATGTTCAATGCAGGTGAGCGTGCGGGACGGCTGCCCGAAGTCCTCGATCGCATCGCCGCCTTCGCCGAGGAAGAACTCGATTCGGCGATCAAGACGCTGACTGGCATGATCGAACCCATGATGATCATCTTCATGGGCGTGGTCGTCGGCGGCATCGCTGCGAGCATCCTGCTGCCGATCTTCCGCCTGAGTCAGTCCGTGCACTGAGTGCGTACGCGCGTGGGCGTCGGCGCGACGGGCGTTGAAGTCCTCGATCAGCGACCGAGGACGCGCGAAGCCAGTCCGCGCACATCGACCACGCCGAACACATCGAGTGCCGCCAGAAGGAGCGCCATCGCGAGGAGCGCAATCACGACGCCCATGACGCGCGACGATCCACGCGCACGGGCGGATGTGGATGTGGCCCCAGTCGTGCGTGCTGCACTCCGCGGAGTCGCCGGTCCGATCGACGACCGGAGTTCCCCGGAGTCAGTCCGCTGCGGGCTCACGGAAACAGGCTTCGGCGCAAGCAGATCTCGCAGCGCCGTGGCGAGCGCGCCGGCGTCCGCGTGACGCGCACCAGGGTCCTTCGCCAAGCACTGCGCCACAGCGTCGACCAGAGCATCAGGTGCCTGGGGAAGCGCTTCACGCAGATCGGGCACCTTGCCCTTCGAGACGGTTTGGATCGCCTCGGCCACAGGAACGCCTCGCACATCGTAGGGATAGGTCTCGGTCAGCAACTCGAAGAGGATCATGCCGAGCGCGTAGACATCCGTGCGTGCATCGATCCGATCGCGCTGCCCCAGGCACTGCTCGGGACTCATGTACTGAAGCGTGCCCACCAGCTGGCCGGTTTCGGTCCGCACACCAAAGCGCGACGAATCCTCCTGCGCGGCGCGCGCAATGCCGAAGTCGATCACCTTCACCTGCGCGCGGCCATCGACAAGAATGTTGCCTGGCTTCAGGTCGCGGTGCACGATGCCCTGCGCATGCGCATGCGAAATCGCATCGCACACTCGCACGAAAAGCTCCAGCCGACCCCGCAAGGGCAGCGACTGCCGCGCCGCCCAATCCGTCAAGTCCAGACCGTCGTCGATGAACTCCATCGCGAACCATGGGAAGGTCGACTGGCCGTCGTCATGAAACCCACTGGCATGCAGCCGTGCAATGCCCGGATGGTCGAGCTTGGCAAGGATCGCCGACTCCTGCTGAAACCTGCCCATCGCCACATCCGTCATGCCGCCACGAGAGAGCACCTTCACGGCAGCGCGTGAGGGCTGCCCTTCGCGCGTGCCCACATACACGCGGCCCATCCCTCCAGAACCGATCAGCCGCTCGATGCGAAACCCACCGAGTTCCATGCCGAGCATTGGGTCCGCGGCCGTTGGCCGTCGCGGCACCGGAACAGCCCCTGACTCAGCGCTCGTGGGTTGCTGCGCAAGGATTCGCTTGGCTTCCTCGCGAATCAACTCATCATCTGTGCGTTCGCACAACCACTCATGGACATGCTGGACGCCGTCAGCGTGCGCCTGACGAGCGAACTCGCGCGCGAGCGATCGCTGCTCTGGTGTCATGATGCCTCCTCGTGCGAAGGTCCCGCCACCGGAAGATCGACCGTGACGGTCGTTCCCTGTCCCACGGCGCTCTGCACATCGATCTTGCCACCGAGCATGAGCACGATCCTCCGCGTGATGCTCATGCCCAGACCGGTGCTCGCAAAGCGCATGCCCTCCTCGCGACACACTGGCTGGAACGGCTCAAACAGCCGATCGAGTTGGCTGCGATCCATGCCTCGCCCGGTATCGACGACTTGGATCCGGTAGTCGAGCGATCCGAGTCTGGACGCCTTGACGGTGATGAGGCCGTCCACGGTGTACTTCGCAGAGTTCGACAGCAGGTTCAGCAGGACCTGCCGCAGCCTGACCGGATCGGAGATCACCGCGGTCAGGCCAGGCTCGACTTCCGCGCGCGTCTTCGAACGACGCTCCCTCACCATGGGCACGGCGATTGCGATCGATTCTTCGATGACGGCGGGCACCTCGACCGGCTGGAGCGAGAGTTCGAGTTTCCCCGACTCTGCCTTGCTGTAGTCGAGCACATTGTTGATCAGGGCGAGCAGCCCGTGCCCTGCCACCACAATCCGCCGGGCGTCCTTGGGGACCTGATCGCCGTGCGAATCCTCTGCAATCATCTCGGCGTACCCAATGATCGCATTCAGCGGCGTCCGCAGCTCGTGGCTGAGGTCGGCCAGAAAGAGACCCTTCGCGGCGCTGTGATGTTCGGCACGCCGTCGCGCGGCTTCGAGGTCGATCACCGCACTCTGCAGCTGATTGAGGGTGGCGAACAGATCGCGCGACTTGCTCTCAAGCAGTGCTTCCGCCTGCTCACGCGCTGCTCGCTCGCGCGCCAGGATGCGGCGCAGCAACTCGATGTCCTCGCCGCCCCCCACGCTCGTCATGCCCGCCTCAGTTCGAAGATCGCCTCTCGGGCCAGCTCGCCGCCGAGTGGACGGCGCACGAGTGAACATCGCCCACCCCAGTGCGCGATCGCTCCCCGAAGCAGCCCCTCCGCCAGCGAGGCGAACGGGCGCTGCGATCGATACTCCATCACGAAGGTGTCACCCTCCCACCGCGTGTCGAATGTCGGCACTTCAGCTTTCGGGTTGAGCTTGCGGACCTCGACATGAACCACTCCATCTAGGCTCTCGAGGAACGGGAACACATCGGCATGCCCTGCCACGGCGAAGGGAAACCGCTGCGCGAGCACGCCGAACAGGTGCTGACCGAAGGTCCTCAGCAGCTCATCGGGCGACACGCCGGTCTTCCGGGACAGCGCCATCAGCAGGGCGATGGCTTCCTCGTGCGGGTAGGTCCCGACCGTCGTGTAGGCCCCGCCAGAGGGCACCTTGGTCTCGGTGATCAGGACATCCCAGGTGGCCGCGCCGTAGCGCGTCGTCACCAGTTCGCCGAATTCCCGAAAGACAATGCCCTTCATGGTGCGATACACGATACGGGTACCCCGACGGGCGTGCCCAAGGGAACCGCCATGAAGATTGTCCTCGTGTTGCTCACGCTCGCCACCGCGCTGCTCGCCGGCCAGATCGTCATGGCCGAACGGCTCTCCGATCCCAATGTGCTCGCCACGGTGAAGTGGGCGGCGTTCGGTCTGCTCGCCATAGGCGCCGTCGCCATGGCCAGAGATGGCTCCGCCGTCTGGTGCGGACTCTTGAGCGCGGTCGCCGTCCTGATCAATCCACTCTGGCCACCGGCGATTCCGGCGGAGTACGCCAATCATGTGCTTGCGGCGTCAGCCGCGATCACTGGCGCGACCGTGATTCGCAAGTGGCAGTGAGCGTGAGCGTCTGACCGCGCGTGCAATCATCGGACGGCGCGTGTGAGCGTCTGACCGCCCGCCGATTCAAGGGATCGTGAAGACCAACGCGCCGCCGGGCTCAATGCCATCGGTTTCGCTCTTCATGCGACCCACCGCAACGGTTCGCTCGCGCACCACCACGCCGACGCCGTAGCGACGATTCGCAACCGGGACGGACGGACGCAGGTCGTACCGCTCAGACCAACCGCCCGGCGCGGACACAAAGACCGTGACCGCCCCGACACGGTCCCCAGCTGCCTTCGCCGTCGTGTCGCCGACCGCAATGAAGCCATCTCCAAGGTCGAAGGATGTCCCGAACCCACCACCACTCGATGCGTTGCCCTTGAGCTCGCCCGACTGGACCCATGTCCCGCCGTCTTCATAGGTGAACATTCGAGCCACCGTCGACGGAATGTCCGTCGCACGAACGACCAAGAGATTGCCCCGCAGACCGAGTCGATTGCCGAAACCGCCCCACGCGCAATCCGCAGGCGGGGCGATCGACTGCCGCAGCGCCCACACACCGTTCGCACCACGACGGTAGATGTGCACGGCGCTCTCGCCGGACTCTTGCACCGGTTGCTTCGGGCTCGGCTGCCAGGCCTTTGGACTGGCGATCGCGAGTTGGTCGCCCGACGCCGCGATGGCGCCACCAAACCAAATCGCCTTGAGCGCTGGATCGGGCGACAATGAACCCGCTCCCGTCCACGCGCCATCCTTGAGGGTGAAGAGATAGACGCGAGGCGCATCAACGATCGCTCGCCCCTGCTCGCCGCGGAATCGCGTGTCGACGGCGCTGACCGCGAGGAACCCGTCCCCCAACGCCAACGCGCTGCCAAACGCTTGCTCCGCCCGCGTGACAGGCGGCATCAGTCGCTGGACTTGCTTCCACCCTGACGCAGATGGTTCACGCTTCCACACCACGACCTGTCCTGCGCGCCCTTGCAATTCGGAACTGGTGAAGAGCCACTCGTCGTTTCCAACGACCGATTGCAGCATCGTCTCCATGGATGTCGTATCGCTGATCCCAGCGAGTTCGCGCGTGCCGACCCAGGCCCCATCCGATTCGGAAAAGGTCGCGATCTGACCGTTGAAGCCGCCCGCGCGCACACGCTCAGGACCCGTCACGATCAGGCGGCTGCCAGCCCACCCGGTGACCGAACCGAATGTCGGCGAGACGGTGGGTTGCGATGCATCGAGCACCGCGCTCTCGCCGAGCACGATGAGCGGGGTCGGTGCGACCGGCTCGGGCGCGACCTGCGTTGCGGGACGATCGATGGCCTCTTGAGGAGACGCAACGGCTGGAGTTGGCGCGGGGGGCGCCTGCAACGCGACGCACGGAAAAACCAAACTCAATGCCACACTGCGGCAAGCATCGAACGAACACAGCGAAACATGGATCATGGCCGTACTGTACGCCACGCCATGATCAAGTTTGCGCTGCTGAGCCTTGCACTCTTCGCGGATCCGCCCTATCAAGAGCCAAGCGTCCCGCTCGATCCGCGGATCAAGGGTGATCGCATCACCAGCCTGGCACCGCCGACGGTCGCAGTGACCCGGCCAGTCACCGCGCCGATCCATCGGATTGCTGACTCGGCCAAAGAGAGTGGACTCGGCTCGGACCTTGACACCCGCGCACGAGTCGCGGTGC
The DNA here is from genome assembly GCA_016873315.1 of Phycisphaerae bacterium. GTDB lineage: Bacteria > Planctomycetota > Phycisphaerae > Phycisphaerales > SM1A02 > SYIB01. The sequence goes on from VGXL01000011.1 coordinate 15,636, forward strand.
GCCGCGGCCTCGCATGGCTCAACGCATCGCAGGATCCCTCAGGCGGCTGGATGGTCGCGAAGGCTGCAGCTGGCACCGATCAGCCCAAGCCCAGCCAGGCCGCCGCCACAGCGGTGACCGGCTTGGCCATCAAGGCCTTCGCGCAAGTCGGCGATGCTTCAGACGACGCCACGATCGCGCGCGCACTCGCCTTCATCAGAGCGCAGACGGTCGCCTCGGGCTCGTTCGTCCCCGATCCCGCCGGCAGCCTGGGCAACTATGTCGCGGCCTCGATCGCGATGGGCCTGGCGGCCCTCGACCGCCCCAACGAGCTCCCGATGCTGGAGCAAAGTGTCGAGTGGCTGCGCCAGAACCAATGGGACCACACCGAAGGACTGACTTCGACCAAGGACTGGTACGGCGGTGCTGGGTACGGCAATTGGGGGCGTCCTGATCTTTCTAATACGCAATTGCTTTTGGATGCCTTGCATGACGCTGGCGTGAGCCAAGATGACCCCGTCGTGCAACGAGCGCTGGCCTTCGTCACGCGCACTCAGAACTTGAAGGCGACCAATCCCTCGGCCTGGGCCCAGTCCGGCAGCGACGACGGCGGCTTCGTCTACACGCCAGCCAATGGCGGCGAGAGTTTCGCGAGCGAGGACGCCGGTGAAGGCCGGTACGGCGAGAAGCTCCCTGCCGGCTCGCCGCGCACGCTGCGCAGTTACGGCAGCATGACCTACGCAGGCCTGAAGAGTCTGCTCTATGCAGGCCTTGCGCCGGATGATCCGCGCGTGAAGGCAGCGCGTGGCTGGATCGCGCTGCATTGGGGATTCGACGCGAATCCAGGTTTGGGAACACAAGGACTCTTTTACTACCGACATGCCATGGCGCGCGCGCTCGCGGTCAACGGCGAACCCACGATCACGGACGCCCAAGGCAAGACCCACGACTGGCGCGTCGAGCTGATCGAGAGCCTGCTCGCGGCGCAACGACCCGATGGTTCATGGATTAATGCCACGACGCGGTGGCAAGAAGACAAGCCGGAACTCGTGACCTGCTACGCGCTGCTCGCGCTTGAGGAAGCGCTCAAGCCCGTCGCATCGCCGCGCGGTCCGACTCCCGTTCAGCCGGCACCGTGAAGAACCACGCCCAAGCCATGGCAGCGCACGCGAGCAGCAGCGCACCCGTGGCTTGGTGGGCCGTCGTGAAGACGACTTCAAGCAGTGGAATTGCGGCGCTGTCGCGCATGAGCACCCACACCAGCGCAAGAAACCCCAGCACGAGTTGAAGCGTCACCAGGCCGTGCAGTGCTGCGCCCGCCCTGCGTAGTTCGCGCGATCCAGCGCGCATGGCCTTGATCCCGACCCAGACGCACGCCGCCAGCGCCACCACCGACCACATCAGGTGCGCGTGCATCGCCCACTTGGGCTGTGCAGGCGCGCCGCCGTCCGGGCTCGGAATCTGAAGATGCCTGTAGAGCGCGCCGAGCACCAGTTGCACCAGCAAGATCACCAGGAGCGCGACCGCCGGATTGGACGCCACGCGACCGACAGCGGCGCGGCTTTCACGCCAGACCGGGCATGAGAACACCGCGAGCGCACACAGTCCGGCGAAGACGGCCTGGCCGAACACTCCGTGCAGCACAGCGAACGCGATGCTTGGCGCCAGATCCTCGCTCGCCTGCGACAGCGTGATGGCGCCGGTCACTCGCATGCCGCCCATCAGACCCTGCAGCGTGACGGCGGCCAGCAGCGCCGTGGCGCCCCACCGAATCGCCGCGGGTGAACGGTTCGCCCACGCAAGTGCAGCCAGGACCAGCGTCGTCAAGCCGACCAGAGTCCCGAAGAGCCGATGCACATGCTCGTAGTACACGCCGCCCTTCATCTCGCTGATCGGATAGAGCAGCATGTTGTGCCCGAAGGTGTTCGGCCAGTCGGGCACGGCAAGCCCTTCTTCGAGCCCCGTCACCAAGCCGCCGGTGATCAGCAGCAAGAAGACCGTGATCGCTGAAACCGTCGCGAACAAGTTGACCGGATCGCTGCGGCGCTGCGCCCATCGAACGCATCCGCCGCGCAACGCAATCCATCCACCGAACACGCTCAGCGCGATGCTCGCGCCATAGAGCCCACCGATCCACAACAGCCCCTCGCGCCAGACATCTCCCGCGTCGCGCGAGAAAAGGCTTCCAACGACGAGCAAGTTCACGGTCGCCGACACAGCGCCGACCTTCCACGGCGTGGCGTCACCGCGTCGAGCGGCCAGCCATCCCATGACCGCCGGCGCCGACAGCGTGAGTGCGAAGAGAGCCTCGCCAGCCAGCAAGCCCGGTCGCATCATCGCGGCATAGCCCACGGTCCACATGCCGACCGTCGCGGCAAAGCCGAGCGCAAGATCCCCGCCTCGCAACACTTCCGCCCCGAGAGCGCGAAGCACCGGCACGGCGATCGCAAGAAGCACGGCCAGCGCAACCAGCGCGCCAGCGAACATGGCGAGGAAGCCAGCGAGCGAGACTGATGGATCAGCTTGGGCAACAAGAGAGGGCAGCATGGAGACATATGCTAGGAGCGCTCATGGGCGACGACCATTCCACGATTCCCCCACGCCGCGGCGCACTGCGGACGCTCGCCGACTTGACCAAGTTTCGGCTGAATGCCCTGGTGGTGCTGACGACCGCAGCAGGCTTCGCGGTCGCAGGTGCCATGCCTGGAGCAAACCAATCGTGGGCCGTGCTCGGATGGTGCATTCTGGGCACTGCGTGCGCCGCAGCGAGTGCAGCCATCCTGAACCAAGTCCTTGAAGTCGGGCCCGACGCGCGCATGCAACGCACCGCCGGACGGCCCCTCCCCACGGGTCGGGTACGCCGCGTGAGTGCATGGGTCATGGCGCTCGTGCTTGGGTATGCGGGCTTCGCGATCCTGGCCAGTTGCGTGAACCTGCTCGCTGCCGGTCTCGCCATTGGCAACATCGCGCTCTACGCGGCCGTCTACACGCCACTCAAGCGCCACACGACGCTGAACACGATCGTCGGCGCGATCACCGGCGCCATCCCACCGATGATCGGCTGGGCTGCCGCGACCGGTGAGCTCACGGTCGGCGCGTGGCTCCTGGGCGGCGTGCTGTTCCTGTGGCAAATCCCGCACTTCTTGGCACTCGCTTGGATGCTGCGGGACGATTACGAGCGCGGCGGATTCGCCATGCTCCCGTCGCGCGATCCCGACGGCGCGATCACGGCGGCGGCGAGCCTGGGCTCCAGCCTCTTGCTCGTCCCGATCGCGCTGCTGGGCGTGCATGTCGGTGCAGCCGGCTTCCTCTTCGCCCTCGTGGCTCTGGTGTCCGGTTCGGCGCTCGCGCTGCTCTCCTTCCGCTTCCTGCAGGATCGCAGCCATGCACGGGCACGCGCGCTCTTCTTGGCGAGTCTGGCCTATCTGCCCATCGTGCTTGGGGCGATGTGCATGGATCGAGGAGCCGTTTCCATCGACGCCGCACTCCGTGGCGGCGCGGCCAATGTGTCGGTCGACGACCTTCGGGAGCCGCCCCGCGATGGCTGATCCGTCCACACCATCACGCTCGGGGCTGGGACTCGCCCTGCCCATCGCACTCGCCGCGATCGGCACGATGGCCGTGCTCGGCTTCGCGCTGGCTGGTCTCGTGTCGGGTTCGCGACCAATTGGCGACGGTCGCGATCCGGCGACCTACGGGTTCGACCTGTCCGGCCTTGCTGGAACGCCTGGCATCGTGAGCGGCAGTGGAAACCCGCGTGACTTCCTCCATCCGTTGACCGTGACGACCACCATGGCCGGAGCTTCGATGGCCGAATGGAACGCGACCCAACGAGCCAAGTATGTCGTGACCACCGATCGCGTCATCGGCTTGACTGTTGGTGGCGAGTCCCGTGCATGGCCACTGAGCGTGCTCAATGTGCACGAGGTGATCCACGACACGCTTGGCGGCGTGCCGATCGCCGTCACCTATAGCCCACTCTGCGACGCGGCGGTCGTCTTCGACCGTCGTGTTGCGGGCCGCACGATCGAGTTCGGGATCAGCGGACTCGTGCTCGACTGCAACCTCTTGCTCTACGACCACGGCGCCGACGGCCAGCCGCCGTCGCTTTGGTCGCAGCTCGGTCTGCGCGCGGTCAGCGGACCACTCGCAGGAACCACGCTCGAGCCGCTTCCGGGTGTTCGGCTTGAGCCTTGGAAGGACTGGCTCGCATCCCACCCCGACACCACCGTGCCCACGCCTGACGACGCAATGCGCAAGCGCATCAAGTCCACGAGTTACGAGCGGTACTGGCTTGCGGGCAAGCCCATGTTCGAGGTCTCAAGTCCGGCCCCCGTGGGGAACGGCCAACCAACGCCGATGGAGCGCGTCGTCGCCACCCTGCAACCCGACGGTTCTTGGCTCGTCACGCCGCCATCGACCGCCGCGCCGGCGGGCGTTCAAATCCCCTGCCTGTGGTTCGCATGGCATGCCTTCCACGGCGGGCGCTCGACCGTTGTTGGCTTTGGGGATCAACCCACGCGTTGACGGGGCCACTCAGTCGAAGGATCCAACCCACAGCGTGGCATAGAGCGCGAGCCAGATCACGCCAAGCGTGTGCCAATACATCGTGCACTTCGTGAGACCAAGCACCAGTTCACGGTGATCGTGTTTCTTGACGATCCGCATGATGACCATGTACATCGCGGCAAGCCCCCCAAGCACATGCAGCGCGTGCAGCGCCGTGAGCACATAGAAGGTCCAGGCGTACAGGCTCTCCTGCAGGGGCAGCGTGTGCCACATCCGGCTCCAGGCCACGCACTGCACTGCGACGAACGCCCAACCGAGCGCGAAGGTCGCCCAGGCGGTCGTAACGGCGCGATCGTCGTGGTCGGATCGCGCCGCCGCGAGCGATCGCTGCATCGTCCAACTCGACGCAGCCAGCAGCAGCGTGCTCAGGATCAGTTCTCGCGGCAATCCCGGCGACCCCTCAGGGCGCCAGCCAGCCTCATCGCCAGTCCCAAGACGCACCACCAGGTACGCCATCATCGTGGCCACGAACACCATCGCGATGACCACAAGGAAGAGCCACATCCCCAAGACCCCAGCACTGGATCGTGCCTGCGGCGTGGAGAATGGCTCGCGTGCTGGATCGCTGATGGGCATGCTTGATTCGGGGAAGCACCAACGACGAGGCGGACCGCACGGGGTCCGCCTCGAGGAAGTTCACATGGTCTGGACGCCCGTCACGGAAGGTCCGGGCTCTTCTTCGCCGCGATCGGCGCGTTCGGCGCGTCCCTGTCCAAGACCGCCTGCACATCCACTGGATTCCCCGTGAACTGCGCGCCGCGGTACTGGCCTGTATCCATCAGGCAGAACGCCATCATCAGCACCACGAACACGATGCCGCCAAGGAACATCAGCTGGTTGAACGGGCGGTCCCATCGCAAGTGCATGAAGAACAGCGACACGAGTGTGGCCTTGACGCCCGCGATGGCGAGCGCGATGAAGAGGTTCGCTTCGCCTAGATCGACATAGCGCATCGCGACCGTGACCATGGTCAGGATGATCAGCGCCGTTCCGGTGGCGAACAGGATCCACGGTGCAACCAAGTGGCCAACGAGAGGCTGGACGGCATGACCTGCATGACCAGCAGGTCCTGAGTTGGAGTGTGCGTGTCCCATGGTTCAGTCGATCAGGTAGAAGAGCGGGAAGAGGAAGATCCACACCAAGTCGACGATGTGCCAGTACAGGCCCACGAGATCGACCGGCGTGTAGTACTTGGGTCCGAAGTCGCCGCGGCTCGCGCGCACGATCAGCCAGCCGATCACCCCCATGCCGATCAGCACGTGGATCCCGTGCAGGCCGGTCATGGCGTAATAGATGGCGAAGAACAGATGCGTGTTCGGCGGCATCGAGGCATCCTGCAGGTGCAGGGCCTCGTGGCCGTGTGTTGATGGGTCGGCCGCATGTTCGGCGGCCTTCGCATCGATCACCTCGGGCGCCATGCCGGCGGGCCCTTGGGCCGGTGGTGCGATCGCGGTCAACTCGCCTGCCGGCAGCTGCACGAACGAAGGAGTGGCCGCCTGCTGTGCGGAGACCGCACCCGATGACATCGTCGTCTGCGCGGGCGTCAGCGGCACCACGGCCGTCGAGGAGAGTTCTGCGCGTTGCAGGCCGCCATCATCGGTGACCGGCTTGTAGAAGCCCTCGCCCCAGACCAGATGCACATGGAACTTGTGCGTGTACTCGAAGTACTTGATGACCATGAACCCTGCTGCCCCAGCCATGGTCAGCCACAGGCACACGATCAAGGCGGTCTTGCGGCCGGTCTGCGCGCAGTACACGCCCATCGCCATCGTCAGGCTGCTCAGGATGAGCACACCGGTGTTGATGGCACCCATCGTCGTGTCGAGGTACGCGCTCGCGTACTTGAAGACGTCGGGGAAGCGGCTCCGAAGCACCGCGTAGCCCACGAAGAGCGCTCCGAAGAAGAGCACTTCCGTGACGAGGAAGAGCCACATGCCGAGCTTGGCGCTGTCGAACTGCTGCGCCGGCGTCTCGAAGTGGTGGGCGAGGAACGGATACTCGGCGTTGTGGTGGCCGTGGCCACCGCCGTGCCCATGGTCATCATGACCCTGGGTTCCGTGGTGGTCACCGTGGGATGCGTGTGCGCTCATCGGTTCAGGCCTTTGCCTCGGTGGGCTTCACGGTGACGTAGCCCTCACCGCGCTCGTCCCATTGCAGGTTGGAGAAGTCGTAGGGCTCGCCCACCTTGGGTGCCTCGTGGAAGTTGTAGTACGGCGGCGGGCTCGTGCACTCCCACTCGAGCGTCGCACCGCCCCAGGGGTTCGCCGGAGCGCGCTTGCCGCTGACCAAGCTCTGGATCAGGTACATCGCGGTGAGCACGAAGCCGCCGGCCATGATGTAGGAGCCGATCGTCGAAATCACGTGATAGGTCTGGAACTCGGGCTGGTAGTCGTAGTACCGGCGCGGCATGCCGTGGCTGCCGAGCATGAACTGCGTGAAGAAGGTGATGTTGAAGCCGATGAACACGATGGCGCAGGCGATCATGCCGAGCTTGTCGTTGTACATGCGCCCGGTGATCTTGGGCCACCAGTGGTGCAGCCCGCCCACCATGGCGATCAACGCGCTGCCCATCATCGTGTAGTGGAAGTGCGCGACCACGAAGTAGGTGTCGTGCAGGTGCACATCGGTGCTCAGTGTGGCCAGGTGCAGCCCGGTCAATCCACCGATCGTGAAGAGGATGATGAACGCCAACGCGTAGAGCATCGGCGTGTTCAGCGTGATGGACCCCTTGTACAGCGTGCAGATCCAGTTGAAGATCTTCACGGCACTGGGGATGGCCACGCTGTAGGTGATCGCGGAGAAGAGCGTGTTCATGAGCGGGCTCTGGCCGCTGGTGAACATGTGGTGTCCCCACACGATGAAGCTGAAGATGGCGATGGCCACCGAGCTGAAGGCGATGAAGCGGTAACCGAAGATCTGCCGGTGGCTGTGCACAGCGATCAGTTCGCTGATGATGCCCATGGCGGGCACGATCATGATGTACACCGCGGGGTGGCTGTAGAACCAGAAGAAGTGCTGGTACAGCACGGGGTCGCCACCCATGGCCGGGTTGAAGATGCCAATGTTGGCAAGGCGTTCGACCGCCACAAGCGCCAGCGTGATCGCCAGTACCGGCGTCGCCAGGACCTGGATCAGCGCGGTCGCATAGAGCGCCCACAGGAACAGCGGCATCCGGAACCAGGTCATCCCCGGCGGGCGCAGCTTGTGGATCGTCACGATGAAGTTCATCCCCGTGAAGATGCTCGAGAAGCCGAGGATGAACGCGCCCACGATCACGGGCACGACACCGCCGGCCGAGGTTGTCGTCGAGTACGGGGTGTAGAACGTCCATCCCGTGTCGAAAGACCCCATCACCAAGCTGACGACGGTGCAGATGGCGCCGGCAATCCACAGGTGGTAGCTGAACAGGTTCAGGCGCGGGAACGCCACATCCTTCGCGCCGAGCATGATCGGGAGCACAAAGTTGCCCAGCGCCGCAGGAATGCTCGGGATGATGACCAGGAACACCATCACGGCGCCGTGCAGCGTGAAGAAGTGATTGAATGTGTCCGCATCGATGAAGGTGCGGCCCGGCGTGAGCAGTTCCGTGCGCACGAGCAGAGCGAAGATGCCGCCCACGAGGAACGAGAGCAGCACGCTCACGGTGTACATCACACCGATGCGCTTGTGGTCAAGCGTGAGAATCCACGACAGGAAGCCCTTGTCGTGAATCAGGTAGTTGTCGCTCTCGGGCGTGTCGTAGGTTGGGGCCGCTGGGCGGGCTGGCAGGGTCGTCATGTCTGGTGCCTCGTGAATCTGGTGTGGTTGCTCAGGTGTTGACCGGGCTCACTTCGCGCTCGCCGTGGGCGGCGCCTTGAGCCAAGCTCCGGTCTTGGGATCGAACTCGTCGAGCTTCTTCATCATGCCGATCAAGGCATCGATCCCCTTGTCGTTGATCTGGCCCTTGAAGGTGGGCATCACGTTGCCGAAGCCCTGAACAAGGTGCTCGCCCGGGGAGAAGATGGCCGCACGGATGTAGTCCTCGGGGGTGGCGTACTGCTTGCCTGGACCAATCAGGCTCTGGTATGTCGACCCGTCAGCGAATGCGTTCCCGCTGCCAGCGCCGCCCGTGACGCGCTCCCAGATCCCCTTCCAAGTCGGGCCGATGCCCTTGGTGCCGTCGAGCGAGTGGCACTGCACGCAGCGCGCAAAGAGCTTCGGGCCGGCCTTCCAATAGAGCTCCTCTTCGGGGATCTCGTCGAGCCAATTCGCTTGCTTGGTGGCCCACGCGTCGAACTGCTCCTGCGGGAGCACGAAGACGCGGCGGTTCATGTTGCTGTGACCGGTGCCGCAGTACTCGGTGCAGAACAGATGGTGACCATCCGTCGGCCGATCCATCCCAGTCGGGAAGTCGGACTGGAACCACAGGTAGGTGTAACGGCCGGGCACCAGATCTTGCTTCACGCGGAACGCCGGGATGTAGCAGGAGTGCAGCACATCGCTCGCGCGCATGACCAGTCGCACCGGCTTGCCGGCAGGAACCACCAGATCATCGGACTGCGCACCATTGGGGTACTTGAACTGCCATCCCCACTTGTAGGCCGTCACATTGATGTCGTAGCTGTCCTTCGGCGGCGTGCTCAAGTCGAGGTAGCCCTTGAAGCCAAAGATGAAGAGCACGGCGCAGATCAGCACCGGTCCGACCGTCCATCCAAGCTCAAGCGGACCATTGTGGGTGGGACCGTCGGTACGGAACTTCGTGCCGACCTTGTGGCGGTACTTCCAGACGAAGTACACCGTCAGCGCGGTGTTCATCACCAGGAACGCCCACATGATGAAGTTGACCCACCACATCAGCGAGTCGACGCTGGGTGCGTGGGCGCTCGCACCGGTCGGCATCCAGAAAGTGGGCGGGGTCGGACCGTCAGCGGTCTGGGCCAAGGTGAGCATGGTCAGCATGGACATCATGGGGATCTCGTCTGGTTCAGCAGGCCGCCGTCGTGGGCGGCTGGAGTCGTCGGGCGCGCCGTTCTCGCAGCAGGGCCAAGCCGACGGCCGCGACGATCGCGACCACGGTCAGCGCACCACCAACCTTCACGAGACGGAACACGAAAGGCACATAGGAGTTCGTCGAGGCGTCGTACTGGAAGCACCAGAGCATGACGCGATCCATGCTGCTGCCGATGGTGCCTTCGCTGCCTTCGACGAGGGAAAGCCGGAATGTCTCAGGCGGGAAGCGAACTCCATGCAGGTAGCGCGTGATCACGCCCTTGGGCGACACCACGATCATGCCGCCCGGGTGCGAGTAGTCGCCGTTGTCGAGCAGTTTGAACCGGAATCCGACGGACTCGGCGAACGCATGGGTCGACTCAGCCGGGCCGGTGAGGAAGTGCCACCCCTTCTCGGAACCCGTGCGGCCATACTCGGCCACGTAGCCAGCCTTCTTCGCGTGTGCGAGTTGCGCATCCTCCGAGGGATTGATGCTGACGGAGACCACATCGAACTCGCGACCGACCGTCCAATCGATGCCCTGCAAGCCGCGCACGGCCTCGTTGAGCACCAAGCTGCACATCATCGGGCACTTGAAGTAGCCAAGGTGGATCAGCAGCGGACGGCCTGGCTTGAGCAGATCGGCGATCGACACGCTGGAACCGTCATCGTCGGTGAAACGAAGGTCCATGGGCACCGTCTCACCCAGGTGCTCCACGAACTCGACGCCTTCGAGTTCCTTCGGAAGTTCGCTGCTGAGCGCAGCCGCTTCGCCGGGCGCGATGACCGGCGCGCTGCTCTGCCCCATCGCCACAGCGGGCAGCACTGATGCTGTGGCAAGAGCGAGGATGGCGAGTCGGGTCTTCACGGTCAATCCATGGGTCAGGTCAGGGAGTCGCGGATGCAGGAACAACGGTCGCAGGAACGATGGCCTCAGGAACGACGGCCGCAGGAACGATGGCCTCAGGAACGACCGGCGCGGGAACGACGGCCGCAGGAACGACCGGCGCAGGTGCCGTCAATGGCTTGATCCCTTCGGCCACCAGAGCTTCCATCGCCTTCTCGACCGGGATGCGGATCGTGGTGCGCTCTTTGCCAGCGGCGTCGGTCATCGTGTAGGTGCCGTAACCGCCGAGGAGCGCCGTCTGCTCTGCCTTCAGTGCAGCCGGACCACGGTTGGGAGCATCGACGACCTTGGCCGTGAACTCACGATCAGCGGCGATGAAGTAGATGCAGCACACAGCGATGACGGTGGCCACGATCAACAGCGTGCCTGCGATCGACACGACCCAGGTGCCCATGGGCTCGGGGTCATCGATCGGTGCGGCGGGATTGGCGGGTGCGGTGGACATGGGTGTGGCTCAGATGTTCTGGAACGCGATGCTCTCGCCAAGGCGCGGGTCGCGCACCGGGACGAGGTAGTTGCGGGAGAGCGTGCGCGCCGTGCGCCAGGCGAACAGGCAGAACATGCCGCCGATGGTGCACAGCGTGGCGAGCGTGAAGAAGCCGACCGATGCCTCCTTGTTCTTCTCGGCAAGTTCAGCGTAGGTCGTGGCATCGGCCAGGCCCGCCGGAATCACCGGCACGATGAGCCAGTACAGGTCGATCGCCGACATGAACAACATCCAGACGGCCGACACCGCAAGCGTGACATTCCAGCGCTTGATCCATCGGCTGATCATGAAGACGAACGGCGCCACGAAGTGGCCGAGGATGAGGATCCAACTGAACGGGGTCCAGTCGCCCACCTGACGGGCCAAGAACCACGTGGTCTCTTCAGGAATGTTGCCGTACCAGATCAGCATGTACTGACTGAAGCCGATGTACGCCCAGAAGACAACGCCGAAGGCAAAGATGTACTTGCCCAGATCCTGCAGGTGCTCGCGGGAGATGATGCCCTTGAGCGCGCCGAGCGACTGCAGACGGATCGTGATCAGTGCCATTGCGCTGAAGCCCGCCGTGCAGCACACGGTGAAGTAGTAGACGCCGAACATCGTGCTGAACCAGGTCGGGTTGATCGACATCATCCAGTCGAACGCCGCGAAGCTGATCGTCAGGCCGAAGAGGATGATGCCGGGGCCGGCGAGCTTCTGCAGGCGCTCGGTGGTGGCCGTGCCGCCAACCGTGTCCTGCGCGGTCGAACCCTTGAAGAAGATCGTCGCCAGCACGCCCCACACCGCGAAGTAGATCGCGGCCCGGAGCACGAAGAAGTTCGGATTCAGCCAGCCGGCCTTCTTGAGCACATTCTCGTACTCGGCCGGCTCATGCTGCTGCATGTGCTCGAGGTTTGCCCAGGGCCACAGGACATCAAGTCCAAGCGCGTGCGCGCCGGGCTCATGGTGCTGTCCACCCTTCCACCACAGCCAGAGCAGCGGCAGCATGAAGGGAATCCACAGCCAGCGCAGGTTGGCAGCGAGCGCCTCGGCCGGACGGCGCACCGCCACCGACCACCCTGCGCGCGTCAGGAACTGAATCATCGTGAAGAACAACCCACCGAGCGAGATCGCCAGGATGAAGGTGAACGACACGAGGTAGAGCTTGGCGGTCGCGTTGGCATGTCCGCCCTTCCAGGCGAGCCATGCGGCTGCGGCCAGAAGCACCACCGCTGCCGGCAGCATGCGCCCGGCGATGCGCGCGATCGCGGCATCCGCGCGGGTGTTTGACGGTGTCAGGTCGGCGTGATCGTGCGAGTGGCTCATTGCACCTTGCTCCGTTGGTCAGGCGGGACATCCTGCACCTGCGCATCGAAGCTGCGCTGCAGGGCCTTCACATACGCGACGATCGCCCAGCGATCGTCCGTGGGAATCTGCGTGCCGTAGCCGGCCATGTTGCGAATCCCGTGCGTGACGGTGTTGAAGAGTTGGCCGACCGGCTGCACCGTCACGGTGGGGTCGTGCAGATTCTTGGCGGGCACCCAGACGGTGCCGTTGACCGGGCCGGACGCGTTCGTCACCAGTTCAAGCGCGCGACGGTTCACGGTGCCGTTGCCCTCGCCCGCGTAGCCGTGGCACGCAGTGCAGTAGATGTCAAAGCGCTCCTGACCGCGACGGAGGAGCTGCATCGAGATCGGCAGGTCGCGCGGCATCGTGGTGGCCCACTGGCCATCGATCACGCCGAAGTTTCGATGCGTGTCTTCCATCGCCTCATCGCGGGCCACGGTGCCAGCGGGCTGCGGGCGCGCCGATCGGCCGTCAGCGAAGAGCGACGATTCGGACTGCGGCTTGAACTTCGGCTGAAGGTCCATGTCGAGGAACGGATGCAGCGGCGGTTTCGCGCTGGTCGTGTTGCGCGACTGCACCGCCAGCACGGGCGGGATCAGCGCGGCGCACGCCGCAACGATGCCGAGATAGAAGAAGATCTTCGGGGGCATCTGGATCATGACTCGACCACCTCCACGCTGGACGCGCCCAGCGACTTCAGGAATTCACCCGTCTTCGAGCGCAGGAACTGCGGGTCACGCGCTTCGATCGAAATGAAGAACCCATCATCGGTCGCACGGCCGAATCCCGGGTGCTTCAACAGCGGGTGGTAGAGCTCCGGCAGTTGGTTGAACGCCAGCATGCCGAAGGCGGCCGTCAGCGCACTGAACAGGATCGTGACTTCGAACATGACCGGCACGAACGCGGGGACCGAGAGCAGCGGCTTGCCGCTGATCATGAACGGATATCCCGTGACCCACACGAGCGCCCAGATGCTGCTGCCAAACGAGTTCGTGAATGCCTGCAGCAGGAAGCCCAACGTGCAGCCTGTCGCGCCGGCCGCGAACACGACCACCGGAAGGATCGTGCGGTTGATGCCCATCGCTGGGTCGATCCCGTGGACTGGGAACGGCGAGTGGCAGTCCCAGTAGCGGTAGCCGGTCTTGCGGACCTCGTGGGCCGCGTGCACGAGATCAGCCGGATTGGCGAATCGGGCCACGAGTCCCCAGGTCTGCGCGACGGATGGTTCCGTCGAGGCTGGGCCTGAAGTCGATGATGGTGTCGCGATCGTCGTCATGTCTGTGGTGCTCGTCTGGACTGGTCAGGGCTGGCCGGGTCGTGGATCCTGGAACGCGGGCTTGGAGCCAGCAGGCGCGCCGCCGTGTTGGCCGTGGGAGTCATGACCATGCGCCTGATGGCCGTGTGAACACTGACCGTGCGCACAGTGACCCTTCGCGTAGCCATCCCAGTGGGGATTCGCCTGGGGCATCACGCCCTTCACTTCAGCGATGGCGATCATCGGCAGGTAGCGGCAGAACAGCAGGAACAGCACGCCGAACAGGCCGAACGCGCCGAGCATGGTGGCGATGTCGACCCATGTCGGAATGAACTGATCCCAGCTCGACGGCAGGAAGTCGTTCGCCAAGCTGCTCACGATGATGACGTAGCGCTCGAACCACATGCCCACGTTCACGAACAAGCTCAGGGCGAACATCGCAGGGATGCTCGTGCGGACCTTCTTGAACCAGAAGAGCTGCGGCGTGATGACGTTGCAGCTCACCATGATCCAGTAGGCCCACCAGTACTGACCGAACGCGCGGTTGATGAAGGTGAACTGCTCGTACGGGGCGCCCGAGTACCACGCGATGAAGAACTCCATCGAGTACGCGTAGCCGACCATGCACCCGGTCACCAAGATGACCTTGTTCATGTTGTCGAGGTGGCGGATCGTGATCAGGTCCTTCAGACCGAAGAGCTCACGGGCCGGAACCGCCAGCGTGACGACCATCGCGAAGCCGCTGAAGATGGCGCCCGCAACGAAGTACGGCGGGAAGATGGTGGTGTGCCAACCGGGCAGTTGGCTGACGGCGAAGTCGAACGACACGACCGAGTGCACTGAGAGCACCAGCGGCGTGGCGAGCGCTGCGAGCAGCAGATACGCGACTTCGTAGCGGTGCCAGTGGCGCGCACTGCCGCGCCAGCCCAGCGCGAAGAGACCGTACGCGAACTGCTGGATCGTGCCCTTGGCACGGTCGCGCAGCGTGGCCAAGTCGGGGATCAGGCCGATGTACCAGAAGACCAGCGAGACGGTGAAGTACGTGCTGACGGCGAACACGTCCCAGAGCAGCGGGCTGCGGAACTGCGGCCACATCTCCATCTGGTTCGGGATCGGGAAGAGCCAGTACGCGAACCAAATGCGACCGATGTGGATGCCTGGGAAGAGGCCGGCGCAGATGACCGCGAAGATCGTCATGGCCTCGGCGAATCGATTGATGCCCGTGCGCCACTTCTGCCGGAACAGGAAGAGGATCGCGCTGATGAGCGTGCCGGCGTGGCCGATGCCGACCCAGAACACGAAGTTGGTGATGTCGAACGCCCACATCACGGGGTTGTTCAAGCCCCAGACGCCGACGCCCGTGAAAATCAGGTAGTTGACGGCCACACCCAGGCCGCCGAGCAACGCAAGCGACACGCCGAAGGCGATGTACCACGCCATCGGCACGTTTGGGTGCTCGGTCACGCGGCAGACCTGGTTGGTCACCGTGTGGAAGTCACCCGTGCCCAGCACCAGCGGTGCGCGTTCACCCGGGGTTTCGGTGGTGTTGTCCATGCCGCTAGCCGGCACGGCGTGGCTCGAGGTCGACGACGCGCTCATGAGTGCTCCTTGTTCTGCGCATCCTGGCCGGGCGTGCCGTGACCGTGGCCATCGTTCGCGGCAGGGCGCTCGATGGCAGGGTTCGTCACACGCGCGACATAGCGCAGGCGGGTCTTGGTGTTGATCTCCTCGAGCATCTGGTAGCTCGTGGGCTGGCGGTGCAGCCGCGAGACCTTGCTGTTGGGATCGTTGAGATCACCGAAGACGATCGCGCCGCTCGGGCACGCCTGCTGGCACGCCGTCACGATCGCGCCGTCGGCGACCTTCCAATCCGGGCTTCCGGCCGAACCACCCTTCTGGGCCCACCCGTTCTTCGCCTCGATGCGAGCGCGGTTGATGCGCTGCACGCAGAAGGTGCACTTCTCCATCACGCCGCGGATGCGGACGGTGACATCGGGGTTGAACTGCAGTTGCAGCCAACGATCGGGTCCCTCGCTGATGTAGTACTCGGGCTGCGTCTTGAGGAAGCCCTCTTCGCGATCCGGCGTGCGCTTGTGGTAGTTGAAGAAGTTGAAGCGGCGCACCTTGTACGGGCAGTTGTTGCTGCAGTAGCGCGTCCCGACGCAACGGTTGTAGACCATCACGTTCAGGCCGTCGTCGTCGTGCACGGTCGCAGCGACCGGGCAGACCTGTTCGCACGGTGCATTTTCGCAGTGCATGCAGGTGACCGGCTGAATGGCGAAGCCCGTGGGCGAACCCTGCGGTCCCTTGAAGTAGCGATCGATGCGCATCCACTGCATCTCGCGGCCGCGCTTGACCATCGCCTTGCCGACGATGGGAATGTTGTTCTCAGCTTGGCAGGCCGTGACGCACGCGCTGCAGCCAGTGCAGGTGCTCAGGTCAACGCTCATCGCCCAGCGGAACTTGGCGCCATCGAGATTCGTCTCTTCCCAGAGCGACAAGCGATGCACAACATGCACACGGTGCTTGGCGAAGTCGGGGTGATCGCGGTACTCGCCCAGGGTCGCCTCGCGCACGAGCCCGCCAAGCCGCTCGGCCGCGCCATCGGCGGGCACATTGGGCTTGAGCGCCGACACGGTGGTGTCGAACTGATTGATGGCACCGTGGTCCTGCGTGTGGGCGAAGTCGTACGACCCGGAGTCCTTCGCGAACTGGCAGGCGCTGCTGAACGCGCCAGGAACCATGACGGCATAGCCATCAAAGCCGCAGCCATCAGCGAGCCGACCAGCAGCCGCGCCACGGCCGTAGCCCAGCGCCAGCGAGGCGCAACCATCTGCATGGCCGGGCAGGACCCACGCTGCCGCGACGACCGATCCCGCGGAGGTGGTCACGCGGACCATGCTTCCGGCCTTGAGACCCATGCGCGTCGCCATCGCGGGCGAGATGAGCAGGGCGTTGTCCCAGGTGAGCTTGGTGACGACGTCAGGCAGCTCCTGCATCCAGCCGAGGTTGGCGAACCGACCATCGTGGACCTTGGAGTCGAAGAACAACTCAAGCTGGCCCTCAGCGGTGATGGACACCGGCGCGGCCGCGACCTTGGCAGTATCGACCGAAAGCGATGCCTGTGGCTTCGCGCTCGTCCCGGGCCACCATCCTTCGCTCAACGCAGCACGCCACGCGACCTCGAAGTCAGCACCCGCGAGACCGCTCTTGCGTGCGTACACCTGGCGCGTGAACTCATAGCCCGTGCGCGGCTCGCTTCCCGCGAGGCGGAGCATCAACTCCACTGCGGACAGGCCGCCGGCTTCGGCACCCATCATCGGCAGGATCAGCGGCTGCTGGAGGGACAGCGTGCCGTCCCATGCTGCGCCATCGCCCCAACATTCAAGGGGATGCGCCGCGGCGATGACCCAGCCATGCGCGCACGCCACCGACGATTCATCCTGGCGATAGGCCAAGCGAACCACATTGGGAATCTTGGCGATGAGACCACTCACACCAAGCGACGAGGGCGCGTCGTACGCGGGGTTCCCGCCGAGCACGATGAGCGTGTCGATCGACGCTGCATCGCGGACGAATTCCGCGATGCCAGGAAGGGCCGCGGGTGCGGGGATGTAGCTCACGGTGGTGCCAGCGGCACCGAGCTTCTGGTTGATCGCTGCTGCGATCGCGTGAACCGCGGCGGGTTGCGTTGGGCCAGCGACGACGAGCGCCCTGCCCTTCGCGTCCTGCAGGTCTTTGATCAGCGCTTGGGCAACCTTGGCGTCGGTGCCCTCCAGGCGCGCGTCACCAGCGGTGGCGCAGCCAGGCACGGCGCCGAGGCGATCGGCAACCATGGCTGCGATCGCCTGAACTTGTGACGGCGTGACCGCGATGCGCTCATCAGCGTTCATGCCGGTCAGGCTGAGTCGGCTCTCGACGCTGTAGAGACGCGTGAGTTGCTGCTGCTTCGGATCCGTCGAGTCAAGACGACGGCCCTTGGCGTAGTCGCCCGCGAAGCGCACGCTGGCAGGGTGATCCGCCAGGAAATCGCTGCCGAACGAAACCACCACTTTGGCCTTGCCAAAGTCCGGCAGCACGCGCTTGGCGGCACCAAACGCGATCGCGGTACCGGCCTGCTCATTCGTCATCGCCGCCGGCGCGTGCACATAGATGCGCACCTTCGGGAAGGCCTTGGTGACGAGTTCGAGCGCTCGTGCGTGTGCTTCGCCACTGCTGGCTTCAGACAGGATTGCAAGGCCCTCGCCCTGCTTTGCGCGAAGCTCGTTCGCGCGCGTCGCCCACCATCCGTCGAACTCCGGCAGGCTTGAGGCAGCGCCCTTGTGCGTCGTCGAGCGAAGGCGATCAGGGTCGTACAACTCGAGGATGCGCGCCTGCGTCATCGCGGACGAGCCCCCGCTCGCCGATGGGTGGCGTTCGTTCCCCTCGAGCTTGATCGGACGGCCTTCGAAGCTCGTGGCCATCGTCGGCACGGCGACACCGTCAAGTTGCAGGCAGGTCGCGAACGACACCGCGTGGCCCGGCACGCGATTCTCCGTGCCGCGAGCGGCCGGAACGATCTTGGTCTCAGGCCAACGCAGGCAGCCGCTGCTGGCGACGCCGGCGAGCGCGAAGCTCGCGCCCATCACCTTGATGAACTGACGTCGGTCCTCTTCGGAAGCCTCGCTCGCGCCCTCGGGGAACTCGCGGTCGAGGAAGCTGCGGAACTCCGGAGTTTGCTGCAATTCCTCGACGCTGCGCCAATGGCCGCGGCCCGTGGGCGCTGGCGCCAATGGTGCGTCGTTCGCACGGATCTCGCAGGAGCTGCTGGTCGTCTGGTCCATGGGTGGTCGAATCCTGGTTGGGCAAGCGGGCCGCAGCGTGCGGTCAGCGGTGGCAGGTCGAGCAGTTTTCGCTCGGATTGATGTGGTAGAGCTTCTTGAGCGCCTCGCGCTCTTCGGCCGTCATCTCGGTTCGCTGGTCCCAAGAAAGCTGGGTGATGCGATCGAGCGGGCGCAGGTTGTCGGTCGGGTTGCGGTGGCACTCAAGGCACCAACCCATGCTCATCGGAGCGGCTTTCTGCACGACTTCCATTTGGTCGATGCGGCCATGGCATTCCACGCAGGACACGCCGCGATTCACGTGAGCGCTGTGGTCGAAGTACGAGTAGTCAGGGAGCGCGTGCACTCGGGTCCACATCACCGAAAGCCCGCTGGCGTAACTGTCGCGCACTGGCTTCAACTTGGGGCTGTCCTTCTGCACCTGCGTGTGACAGTTCATGCAGGTCTGCGTGGCGGGCACGCTCGCATGCGCGCTGCGGTCGACCGTCGTGTGGCAGTAGCGGCAGTCCAGACCGAGCTGGCCCACATGCAGGGCGTGGCTGTACGGAACCGGTTGCGTGGGCTTGTAGCCAACCTCGATCGTCTTGGGGCTCCACGCGTACGCGATCAGGAATGCGATGTAAAGAGGCGCAATCGCGCCGCCGACCGCCACCAATGGCAACGCCGCATTCGACCAGCGAGGGAACAGGAATCGGCTCATGACATGGGCCTTATTGTGAATTCTTTCACGAATGGCATCGATTGAAGTTAACTGCCCCCGCTGAGGGGGTCAAGGCGCCGCCGGGGCACTGCTTCTTGGACCTAGTGTTATAGGACTCTCT
Source organism: Phycisphaerae bacterium (assembly GCA_016873315.1). Taxonomy (GTDB): domain Bacteria; phylum Planctomycetota; class Phycisphaerae; order Phycisphaerales; family SM1A02; genus SYIB01. The sequence goes on from VGXL01000011.1 coordinate 34,768, forward strand.
CCAGTCTGGAGATTCGATCAAGTTAGCCTCGGCCTGTGATCGACACCCATTGCCACCTGACTTTCCCGCAGTTCGTCGAGCGTGTGGACGCGGTGATGGCATGCGCCGCCGCCGCGGGCGTGGTCCAGGTGATCACGATCAGCACCGCAAGCCCGGATGCCCGTGTGTGCCAGCGGGTTGCGAACGCACACCCAAGCGTGTGGTTCTCTGCCGGCCTTCATCCCCTGCACTGCGACGACCCAAACGACTGGAACGAGCTGCGCGAATGCGCCCAAGACCCTCGATGCGTGGCATGGGGGGAGCTCGGTTTGGACCGCTTCCACCGCGAGCCACCCCTGGACCATCAGCGGGTAGCGCTCGACGCCCACTTGGACCACATCGTCCAGTGGACCAGCGAAGGGCTCGCCAAGCCGATCATCATTCACTGTCGTGACGCGTTCGATGATCTGATTCCCATCCTGCGAGCCTGTGGCCTGCCGCCCACGCGATTCGTGTTTCACTGCTTTACAGCCGGACCGCGCGAAATGCAGATGCTGCTCGAGTTCGGGGCAAGCGTGTCCTTCACGGGCGTCGCGACCTATCGCAATGCGCCGGCCTTGCGGGAGGCCATTGCCATGGTGCCGCTTGAGCGCATGATGGTCGAAACCGACGCGCCGTATCTCTCGCCCGAGCCCGTGCGCTCAGTGCGGCCGTGCGAGCCGGCATTCGTCGTGCACACGGCGCGCGCGATCGCTGCGCAGCGAGGCATCGCGCCACACGAGTTGGAAGCGATCCTCGACCGCAACGCCCGAGCCTTCTTCGGATTACCCACGCCAAGACCGGCACACGCCGCCTCGTAGGATCCCATCGTGCCCCTCGACCAACGCGAATCCGACGACGCCGTGATGAGCTTCGGCGATCACTTGGAAGAACTGCGCAAGCGGCTCTTCCTAGCAGCGATCGTTCCGCTCCCCTTGGCAATTGGACTGTTCTTCGTGGCTCCCCAGATCCGGGCCATCCTCACGAATCCAGTGCTTGATGCACTGCGCGCCGAAGGACTGCCCGCCCAACTCCAGGTGATGTCGCCGATCGAATCGCTCGCGGTCGACATGAAGCTGTCGCTGATCGGTGCGATCGTCATCAGCCTTCCGTGGGTGCTCTTCCAGGCGTGGCGTTTCATCTCCCCTGGGCTGTACGCGCACGAGCGGCGTTTCGCGCATTTCCTCGTTCTGCTCAGCACGGTGCTCGCTGCCAGCGGCCTGGCGCTGATGTACTTCGCGATTCTGCCGTTGATGTTGCGCGGGCTGATCGCGATGAGCGGCAACATCCCCACGCTCGTCGAGGTCACGCCCGCGAGCGAGGCCATCGGTCCCACGCTGCCGCTGCTCACGACGGATCCTGCAGCGCCAGCGCCCGGCAGCACGTGGGTGAACACCACCGAGCACACCGTGCGCGTGGCCGTGCCGTTCGGCGAGTCCGGCACGCAGGCCGAAATCGTGTCGCTTCCCCTCGTGCGCCCGGGCACCCTGATGCAGGTCTACCACCTGTCCGACTACATCAGCCTGATCATCATGCTCGCTCTGGGCACAGCATTGAGTTTCCAAGTTCCCGTCGTCACGCTGCTGCTGGGCTGGATGGGACTCGTCGACGCACCGATGCTGCGCAAGTGGCGCAAGTTCGCATTCTTTGGCGCTCTCGTCGTGGCCGCCATCGTCGGTCCGGGTGACATGCTCAGCTTGATCCTGCTGACTGGTCCGCTCTATCTCCTCTACGAGCTCAGCATCCTGCTCCTCGTCTTTGCGCCAGCGAGCCGAGTGGCCCGTGGCGCCGTGACGCGCGGGCTCGTCGGTCTAGACCGCGGCGAAAGCAACGAACGCTCTGACGAACGCTGATGCGCGATGCCCTGTCCAGGATCAGACGACGACAACGCCGGCTCCCTCGAGGAGCGACGACGACCGATCTTCGGATGATGCGGCGTGCGCTCGACCTTGCTCGCGCTGCGGCCGCTGCGGGTGAGATTCCCGTCGGAGCGGTCGTGTACCGAGACGGCCAGGTGCTTGGAGAAGCTGCGAACAATCGCGAGGCCTCGACCGATCCCACGGGGCACGCCGAGGTCGTGGCGATGCGACAGGCTGGCGAGCGGCTTGGATCCTGGCGGCTCATCGGATGTTCGATCGCCGTGACGCTTGAACCCTGCAACATGTGCGCGGGCGCACTCGTCAATGCCCGCATGGCGCGCATCGTGTTCGGAGCGAGTGATCCCAAGGCCGGAGCGTGCGGGAGCCTGATGAATGTGCCGCAGGACGCTCGGCTCAACCATCGATGCCCGGTGGTGAAGGGTGTCCTCGGCAGACCGTGCGCTCAGGCACTTCGGATGTTCTTCCGACGGCGGCGGGCGGAGCGCCGAGCGGCCCCGGCGGCTCGATAACCGGATCCGCGGGAAAGATTCCTTCGACTGCAACTTGTGGAGCCCCCCTGCGTAACCGACGGTAGAGGTCGTCCGGGCATCACGCCCGTGCGGAGGGAGCGAGAGCATGGGACAACGAGTGAATCGCGTCGCCACGTCGTGGCGC